>NZ_JCALCV010000059.1:0-686 GCF_059812525.1 Mycobacterium sp. NGS51 | reverse complement strand
GGGTGGTCCTCGCGGGCAACCACCACCGCCTGCTCGACCCCAGCCAGTCCGGCCAGCGCAGCCTGGATCTCCCCCAACTCGATGCGATACCCGCGGATCTTGACCTGCTCATCAGCACGTCCCAGATACTCCAACTGCCCGTCCGGGCCCCAACGAACCAGATCCCCGGTGCGATACATCCGTGCCCCCGGCCCGCCGAAGGGACAGGCCACAAACCGCGACGACGTCAACCCCGACCGGCGCACATACCCATAGGCCAGCCCGGCGCCGGCCACATACAACTCCCCCACCACCCCGGCGGGCACCGGACGCAACCACCCGTCGAGCACGAAAAAGCCCAAATGTGCCAACGGCACCCCGATCGGGCTGACGCTGCGATCAACGTCGGCTTCGACGATCTCCCGGAACGACGCGTGCACCGTGGTCTCGGTGATGCCATACATATTGACCAACCGCGGCGAACCCCGGTGATGATCCAGCCAGCCGCCCAGACGCGAAGGATCTAGTGCCTCACCACCGAAGACCACCGTCTCGAGGCTGAGTTGAGATCCGATCTCCGGCGCGAGCGCATCAGCGGTCTGCAACGCATAAAAGGCTGCCGGCGTCTGACTCAGCACAGTGGCCTGCTCGCTGGCCAGCAACGCGTGCAGCTCTTCGGGCGAACGCACCACCGCATCGGGCACCAC
>NZ_JCALCV010000058.1:0-754 GCF_059812525.1 Mycobacterium sp. NGS51 | reverse complement strand
CAAGCCATCCCCGGGGCCGGGCTTACCGGTGACCTCGACGGGCACACCGTCCGGCTGGGTCGGCCCGGCTGGCTCGACCCCGCCGACCTCACCGACCACGTGAGCCGCATGCAACAAGCCGGGGCCACAGCAGTTCTCGTCGAATGCGACAACCAACTGCTCGGCGCCATCGCCGTGCGCGACGAACTACGCCCGGAAGCCAGCGACGTCATCGCCGGGCTACGCGCCGACGGCTACCCGGTGACGATGCTCACCGGCGACAACCACGCCACCGCTGCCGCCCTTGCCGCCCAAGCCGGAATCGAGCACGTCTATGCCGAACTGCGCCCCGAAGACAAGGCTCACCTCGTCGCACAGCTGCGCGCCCAGCGACCCACCGCGATGGTCGGCGACGGCGTCAACGACGCACCGGCCCTGGCCGCCGCCGACCTCGGCATTGCGATGGGCGCCATGGGAACCGACGTCGCCATCGAAACCGCCGACGTCGCCCTGATGGGCCAAGACCTGCGTCATCTGCCCCAAGCACTAGACCACGCCCGCCGCTCCCGAAACATCATGCTGCAAAACGTCGGACTATCCCTGACCATCATCACCGTGCTGATGCCGCTGGCGCTCTTCGGAACCCTCGGCCTGGCCGCGGTCGTGTTCGTGCACGAGCTCACCGAGGTCATCGTCATCGCCAACGGCGTGCGCGCCGGACGCACCAAACCACTTACCGACTAACCCAACACACCCGACCGCGCCACTGCTCAAC
>NZ_JCALCV010000057.1:0-755 GCF_059812525.1 Mycobacterium sp. NGS51 | reverse complement strand
ACCACGGTTGCCAGACCGAGCCCGACCCACACTGGGGTCCTCGATGGGCTGGCTGCCGGTGGCGCCCATGCTGGGGGTGGGGGCGGTGGGGCTGGTGGTCTGGATTGTGGAGTGGGCGTTGGTGGTCTGGAGTGGACGATGGGGATGGGCGGCGGATCGGGTGCGAGGCTGACTGGTGCTGCCGGTGCTGCTTTGGCTTTTGTTTGGTGTTGGGCGTGTTCGATGGCGTGGCCCAGTACGTAGGTCCAGGCTTCGGGTAGTGGGCGTTGGTGTGGTTGGTTGGTCAGTGTGTCGGTGATGATCTGGCGCAGTAGTTCTGGTGTGGTGGGGGGTAGGTGGTGGGGGTTTTTGGTGTCGTGGTCGCCGGCGAGCAGGCGCAGGGCCAGCAGTCCGAGTTTGTAGGTGTCGGTGTAGATGGTGGCCAGTTCTTCACCGGGGGGTGCGTCCCATCCCGGGGTTTCCATTTGGGGTAGCGCCGAGACGGTGTTGATGCGCATGGCGTCGCAGTCGATGAAGTAGGCGGCTTCGTGTGGGGTCAGGGCAAATAGCAGGTTTTTCGGTGAGATGTCGCCGACGCAGACGCCGTGTTTGTGCATGAATGCCAGTGTGGAGGCGACTTCACGCAACAGCGTATAGCGTTGGGCGTCAGTGATGTTGAGGCCGCGTGCGGCCAGCACTGAGGAGTGGTTGAGCAGGTGCTGAAATTCAGCGGTGGTCCTTGACACGCCTTTGACGGTGGTCAGGTCGATGAAGAA
>NZ_JCALCV010000056.1:0-997 GCF_059812525.1 Mycobacterium sp. NGS51 | reverse complement strand
TGCCTTTAGGGAAGTACTGGCGTAGCAGGCCATTGATGTTTTCGCTGCTGCCGCGCTGCCAAGGGCTGTGCGGGTCGCAGAAGTAGATCGGCAGCCCGGTGGCCTCGGTGATCTTGGTGTGTAGCGCCATCTCGCTGCCTTGGTCCCAGGTCAGGGAACGGCGCAAGATCTCGGGAATCTCGGGGATCTTGACGGTCATCGCGTCGGCGAGGGTGGCGGCGGTGTGATCACCAGGCAGATGCAGCAGCATCACGAACCCGGTGGTGCGCTCCACCAGGGTGCCGATCGCTGACTCGTTGTGGGCGCCAAGGATTATGTCGCCCTCCCAATGGCCGGGGATCGCCCGGTCGTCGGCCTCGGCGGGACGCTCACTAATGTTGACCATGCCGGCCTTGAACCGGTCAGGATTCTCAACTGGTTTGCGGCCCTGAGGTTTTCGTTGAGTCCGTCCAGTTCGCAGCGCCGCTTTGACCTGGCGGGCCAACTCCCCGCGGGGTTGGACGTACATGGCCTGATAAATCGTCTCGTGTGACACCCACATCTCCGGACCGTCGGGGTTCTCTTCACGCAGCCGGCCCGCGATCTGCTCGGGACTATGCCGCTGCTCCAAGCGTTGCAGAACCTCGCCCAGCAGCACAGGGTTGGACTGCAGCTTGCGTGGCTTAGGTCGCGCCCGGTTGGCATCGACCACCGCCTGGCCGGCCCAGGCGCGATACCCCGAGTCGGTGGTTCCTCGGACGACTTCTCGATAAATCGTCGATCGATCCCGCTTGAGCAGGTCCGCCGCTTTGGCCTTGCGATATCCAGCTAAGAGCAGTTCTTCAAGCCGACAGCGTTCGATAAACGTCATCGTCGCCGGCCGCGGCACCGGCTCAGGCTGGGATTCAAGATGTCCGGGAAAAGGGGTTCTAGGCACATACCCAGCCTGTTCGACCCAGCGCCGACCACGGTGTTCCGACACGCCTGCAACCACTGCGGCATCAGTCGGCCTCATCCC
>NZ_JCALCV010000055.1:0-1061 GCF_059812525.1 Mycobacterium sp. NGS51 | reverse complement strand
CGCCCCCGCACCGGTAAACCGCGAAACAGTGACCCGGTCCCCTGTGGGGACGCCGCGTATGCGGGAAAATTGGGTGCGGTCGCTCGCCGAGGTCGTGGCTTCTTGGCGCAGGTGAGCCCGTGAAACAGTTTGATCCTGGGAGTCGTTGGCGGGGCTGCGCATTGTTGCTGTGAGCACGAGGGTCCGACTCGATCTGTTCCCCGGTGGACTCCTGCGGGCGACCGCGTCGTATTGGTTGCGTGGAAGGAGCCGGGGATGGAAGAGGTCGACGAGGTCGAGTTGGTGGTGCAGCGGGTAGCGGCGCTGGATCTGGGTAAGGCCGGGTTGGAGGCGTGTGTGCGGGTGCCGCATGCAAGTAAGCCGGGGCGGCGGATGCAGGAGATCCGCGGGTATGCCACCACCACCGCGGCGCTGCTGGAGTTGGCGGTCTGGTTACGGCACTGGAGTGTTGAGCGGGTAGTGATGGAATCGACCAGCGCGTACTGGAAGGGCGTGTACTACCTGCTGGAGGCCCAGGGGTTTGAGTGCTGGTTGGTCAATGCTCGCGAGGTCAAAAACGTTCCGGGGCGGGCCAAGACGGATCGTGCCGATGCGGTGTGGTTGGCGAAGGTGGCCGAGCGTGGCATGTGTCGTCCGTCGCTGGTGCATCCGGCTGAGATCCGGCGGCTGCGTGATCTGACGCGTTACCGCCGCGCGCTGGTCCAAGACCGGGCCCGGGAGATGCAGCGGGTGGAGAAGCTGCTCGAGGATGCCCAGATCAAGGTTTCGTCGGTGCTTTCCGATCTCCACGGTGTTTCTGGGCGGGCGATGATGGAGGCGCTGATCGGTGGGCAGCGCGATCCGCGGTTGTTGGCGCGGTTGGCCAAGGGCACCGCCCGCAAAAAGACCGACCGGCTCGAAGAGGCGCTGCGTGGATTCTTCACCGATCACCACGCGACGATTCTGCGCATGATGCTGGACAACGTCGACCGGATCAGCGTTCAGATCGCTGCGCTGGATACCCGCATCGCCGAGGCGATCGCCCCTTTCTCCCGGCAGGCGGCCCGGCTCGGTGATATCCC
>NZ_JCALCV010000054.1:0-1101 GCF_059812525.1 Mycobacterium sp. NGS51 | reverse complement strand
CTCGTCGCATTATGCTCACGAGCCACCCGAGTAACCTGCTGCTGCAACTGCGCCGGCCACTGCACCGCCACACTGGCACCACACTGATCAGCCACCGCCGGATACGGCCGATCAGTAGGCAACACCAACCGCTCGGGCATCCCGGCCAACACATCCTGCCAATAACCCAACTGCCCAGCAATCAGACTCTGACCATCATCGAAATCACCAAGAATTGCCCGCTGCCACAACGTGTAATCGACATACTGCACCGCCAACGGCGACCACCCCGGCGCCTGCCCGGCACAGCGGCTGGCATACGCAACCCCCAAATCACGCACCAACGGAGCAATCGACCAACCATCAGCAGCGATATGATGCACCACCGCCACCAACACATGCTCCTCATCACCAACACGCAAAAGCCGTGCCCGCAACGGAATCTCAGTCGACAAATCAAACGGCTGCAGCGCCACCGCATCAATAGCCTCACCCAACCGCGCCGCCGACCAACCAGTGGCATCAACAATCTGCCAACCCACATCGGCGCGCTCACACGCCACCACAACCTGCTCGGGCGCACCCCCCACCGCACCAAACAACGTCCGCAACGACTCATGACGCGCAACCACATCACCCAACGCCGCACCCAACGCCGCACCATCTAAACGCCCACACAACCGCAACGCCACCGCCAAGTTATAAATCGGCGACGGCCCATACAACTGATCGATAAACCACAACCGACTCTGCGCAAACGACAACGGAATATGCTCCGGCCGCTCAACTGGCACCAACCGCGGAAGCCGAGTCGCCTCCCCGCCAATACGGGGTGCCAGCTGGGCCACCGTGGGCGCCTCGAACACGGTTCGTACTGAAAGGCCGGCGTCCAGGCTGGTGTTGATCGCGGCGATCAGGCGCATCGCCGAGAGTGAATCCCCACCTAAGTCGAAGAAGGAGTCGTCGACCCCGACTCGCTCGAGCCCGAGGACTTGGGCGTAGATACCGGCCAAGATCTCCTCGATCAGGGTGGCCGGGGCGCGGTAATGATCGGTGTCCTGATACTCCGGTGCCGGCAGGGCGCGGGTGTCGAGTTTGCCGTTGATCGTCAACGGCAACGCG
>NZ_JCALCV010000053.1:0-1152 GCF_059812525.1 Mycobacterium sp. NGS51 | reverse complement strand
TCCAACCGGGCATGCTCACCCTCATCGAGCACATCGATGGACGACAGTCGCCGATGGGGGTCAGTGGTCATCGCCGCCAGCACCCGCTCAAAGCGCGCGATCAGCGCTCGGATGCTGGCCGGGTCGAACACATCGGTGCGGAATTCCACCGTCCCACCGATGCCCGCCGGCGCACCGCCCTTGGTGCGGCGCTCCGCCAACGAGAAGCTCAGATCCATTCGGGCGGTATGGGTATCGGCCGGCAGCTGCGCCACCGTCAGATCACCCAACGCCAACCCGCGACCATCGCTGTCGTGGCCGGGCACGTTCTGCCAGGCCAACGCCACCTGCACCAGCGGGTGATGAGTCAGGCTTCGGGCCGGGTTGAGCCGCTCGACCAGCACCTCAAACGGCACATCCTGGTTCTCGTAGGCGGCCAGGCTGCGCTGCCGCACCTGGGCCAGCAACTCGGCGACGGTGGGATCGCCGCCCAGATCGATCCGCAGCACCAAGGTGTTGACGAAAAACCCGATCAACTCATCCAGGGCCGGGTCGCGGCGCCCAGCGATCGGGAACCCCACCGCCACATCAGAACTGGCACTGAGCCGGCCCAACAACACGCCCAGCGCGGCCTGAACCACCATGAAACTGGTCGCATTATGTTCACGCGCACACTGGGCCACCTGCTGCTGCAACTCGGCACACCAGGTCAGCGCCATCGTGGCCCCACGCGAATCGGCCACCGCCGGATACGGCCGATCAGTAGGCAACACCAGACGCTCAGGCATCCCGGCCAACACATCCTGCCAATAACCCAACTGCGCAGCAATCAGACTCTCACCATCATCGAGGTCACCGAATTGGGCGCGCTGCCACACCGTGTAATCGATGTACTGCACCGCCAACGGCGACCACGTGGGCGCTTGACCGGCACAGCGGCTGGCATAAGCCACCCCCAAATCGGCTACCAACGGGGTGATCGACCAACCGTCCGCAGCAATGTGATGCACCACCGCCGCCAACACATGCTCATCCTCGGCCACGCGGAAAAGCCGCGCCCGCAACGGAATCTCACCCGCCAAATCAAACCGATGACGCGTCACCGCATCAATAGCCTCCTGCAGCTGGCTTGCCGGCCATCCGGTGGCATCGACGACGTCCCAGCCGAAGTCG
>NZ_JCALCV010000052.1:0-1240 GCF_059812525.1 Mycobacterium sp. NGS51 | reverse complement strand
CGCAGCACCTCCACCCGCAGCCCTGCCTTCTGTTTGGTGAGCGGTATTGGCATGATCGAGCGCATGAGTATTGAAGTCGTTTTCACTACGGAGTCCACGGCGACTGGCGGCGGCCGCGACGGTCATGTGACGTCGTCAGACGGCCGCATCGACCTCGACACCCGGCCGCCGAAAGAGATGGGCGGCAGCGGCGACGGCACCAATCCCGAGCAGCTGTTCTCCGCCGGTTACGCGGCCTGCTTCCTGGGCGCGCTGCGGCTGGTCGCAGGCAAGGCCGACGTCAAGTTGGACAACGCAACCGACGTCACCGTCCAGGTGGGCTTCGGCAAGGACCCCGCGGGCGGCTTCGGGCTGACCGGCAAGATCGTCGGCTACCTGCCCGGGCTGGAGCAGAACGCGGCCGACGACCTGATGCACCAGGCACATCAGGTGTGCCCGTACTCGAAAGCCACCCGAGGCAACGTCGACATCGACGTTTCGGCCAAGGTGTAACCGGGCATTGAATTTCGTGCGGATCAGCGCCGCGGCGGTGAGCATCGGTCTGGCCATCGCAGCGGCCCCGATCGCTGCTGGCCGCCCCTCGGACCCCGGCGTAGTGAACTACGCGGTCATGGGCAAGGGCTCGGTCGGCAACATCGTCGGCGGACCGATGCGAGACGAGTCGGTGTTCACCCAGCCGGTCCAGGCGTACTGGGTCGACGACCCGGTGTGCAACAACTGGGCGGACATTGGGTTGCCCGAGGTCTACAACGACCCGGACCTGGCCTCGTTCAACGGTGCCACCACCCAGACGTCGCCTGACGACCAGACGCATTTCGTCAAGCAGGCGGTCGGCGTCTTCGCCACCAATGACGCCGCGGGCCGTGCTTTTCACCGCGTCGCGGATCGCACCGTCGGTTGTTCTGGTCAGACCACGGCAATGCACCTGGACAACGGGGCCACCGAGGTGTGGTCATTCGACGGCGGGCCCGCGAGCGCCGCCGATGCCGCGTGGACCAAGCAGGAAGCCGGCACCGACCGCCGCTGCTTCAATCAAACCCGGCTGCGGGAAAACGTTGTGCTGCAGGCCAAGGTCTGTCAATCGGGTAATGCCGGCCCGGCGGTAAACGTGCTGGCCGGAGCCATGGAGAACGCGCTCGGCCAATAAGGCGCGGCGAGGCGGCCGACCGTTGCGGAATATGTCGGTGCCCTCCGGATGATGAAACGTACGGCTATCGTTGGGTAGCCGCGCGCAACCAGC
>NZ_JCALCV010000051.1:0-1247 GCF_059812525.1 Mycobacterium sp. NGS51 | reverse complement strand
TGAGGTGAGCCCGTTGTAGTGGTCCAGTCGTTGTGCGACTCTGTTGCCCGGTGTTCGGGCAGGAAGAATCAGCAACGATATGACATCGAACAAGCGCCGGCGGCATACGCCGGATCAGATCATCCGCAATCTCGCCGAGGGCAACAAGCTCCTCGGGGCCGGCCAGGAACTCAGCGAGGTGTGCCGACACCTGCAGATCGCGGAGTCGACGTGGCATCGCTGGGTTGCCCAGTACGGGGGCATGAAAGCCAGCGACGCCAAACGCCTCAAGGAGCTTGAGGCCGAGAATGCCCGGCTTAAGAAGATGGTCGCCAACCAGGCCCTCGACATCGACATGCTCAAGGAGATCTCGGCGGGAAACTTCTAACCCCGAACCGCAAGCGCAGCGCCGCCACGATGCTGCGTGAGCGGTTCGGGGTCTCTGAACGCCGAGCCTGCACCGTGGTGGGCATCCACCGTTCCACGATGCGGCTGGCGCCGGCACCGATCACCGATGAGGAAGCCGAGCTGCGTGTCTGGCTGCGCAAGTTCTCCACCGACCGGCCGCGCTGGGGCTGGCGACGGGCCGCCAAGATGGCCCGCCGGGCCGGCTGGAAGGTCAACAACAAGCGTATTCGCCGGCTGTGGCGTGAGGAGGGCCTGCGGGTTGTGCAGCGCCGCAAGAAGAAACGACTGACCGGCGTCGGTGTCGCCGTTGGCGCGATGTCACCGATCCGGCCGAACGTGATCTGGGCGATGGACTTCCAGTTCGACACCACCGCCGACGGCCGCACCCTGAAGATGCTCAACGTGATCGATGAGTTCACCCGCGAAGCCCTCGCCATCGACGTCAATCGTTGTATCGACGCCGACGGCGTCGTCGACGTCCTCGACCGTCTGGCCCTGCAACGAGGCGCACCGTACTACGTGCGCTTCGACAACGGCCCGGAATTCATCGCGCACGCCGTCAACGATTGGTGCCGGTTCAACGACACCGGCTCACTATTCATCGATCCCGGCTCGCCGTGGCAGAACGCCTGGATCGAATCGTTCAACGGCCGACTACGCGACGAACTGCTCAACTCCTGGCGCTTCGAGTCCCTGCTGGAAGCCCGTGTGATCATTGACGACTGGCGCTGCGACTACAACGCCAGCAGGCCCCACTCCGCCCACGGCGAACTGACCCCGAACGAGTTTGCCCTACAGTGGACCGCGACCCATCAACCCCAAGCCGCATAGCGACTGGACCACCAAACGGGTCCCCCTCA
>NZ_JCALCV010000050.1:0-1279 GCF_059812525.1 Mycobacterium sp. NGS51 | reverse complement strand
GCTCGCGGTGTTGCTGGCCAAACTAAGCGCCAGTTCCGATGTGGCGGTGGGGTTCCCGATCGCGGGACGACGTGACCCGGTCTTGGATGAGTTGGTCGGCTTTTTCGTCAACACCTTGGTGTTGCGCGTCGATGTGGCCGGGGATCCCACCGTGTCGGAGTTGTTGGCGCAGGTGCGCTCACGCAGCCTGGTCGCCTACGAGCATCAAGATGTGCCCTTCGAGGTCCTCGTCGAGCGGCTCAACCCGACCCGGTCGTTGACTTATCACCCGCTGGTCCAAGTGGTGCTGGCCTGGCAGAACTTCGCCGGGGATCCCGTCGCCGGTCTAGGGTTGGGTGATTTGGAGCTGACTCCGCTGCCGGTGGATACCCACACTGCCCGAATGGATTTGACGTTCTCGCTTGCGGAACGTTTCACCGAGGACGGGGAGCTTGCCGGGATCGCTGGCACGGTCGAGTTTCGCACCGATGTGTTCGACACTGCCAGCATCGACGCACTGGTTGAGCGCTTGCAGCGAGTGTTGATGGCGCTGACCGCCGACCCGGCTCGGCGGGTGTCGTCGATCGATGTGCTCGATGCCGGTGAGCACGCCCGCCTCGATGAGGTCGGCAACCGCGCGGTACTGAGCTTGCCGGCCCAGGTTGGGGAGTCGATTCCCGCGGTGTTCGCCACGCAGGTGGCGCGCACACCGGAGGTGGTGGCCTTGACCTTTGATGGCCGCTCGATGAGCTACCGGGAGCTTGACGAGGCGTCGAATCGATTGGCTCACTTGTTGTTTGAGCATGGTGCCGGTGCGGGACAGTCTGTGGCGCTGCTGATGGAGCGTTCCGCCGAAGCGATTGTGGCGATGCTGGCGGTCCTGAAGACGGGGGCAGCGTATCTGGCGATCGACCCCGGCCATCCCGATGCCCGGATCGGGTTCGTGGTGGCCGATGCCGCGCCGATCGCCGCGCTCACTACCACCGATCTGGCCAAACGGCTCGATGGTCATGATCTGCTGATCGTCGATATCGACGACCCACGCATCGATTCCTATCCGTGTATTGGGTTGGCGGCTCCTGCGGCGGACGACATCGCGTATTTGATTTACACCTCGGGTACCACCGGAATGCCCAAAGGCGTGGCGGTTGCTCATCGCAACGTGGTCGGGCTGCTGGCAACGTTGGATGCTGACCTGGAGTTGTCGGCAGGGCAAGTCTGGACGCAGTGTCATTCGTTGGCGTTCGACTTCTCGGTGTGGGAGATCTTCGGTGCGCTGCTGCATGGGGGGCGCCTGGTG
>NZ_JCALCV010000005.1:0-289689 GCF_059812525.1 Mycobacterium sp. NGS51 | reverse complement strand
GGACACGCACGCTCGCGCCAGAGGGCGCGCCAGAGGTTGCGCCAGGGGCGCGCGTCAGAGCTCGGTGACCGAACCGCCCGCGGCGGTGATCTTCTCCCGGGCACTGCCGCTGAACTTGTGGGCGGTGACGTCGGCCTTGACCGTTAGCTTGCCGTCGCCAAGCACCTTCACCAATGAGTTCTTGCGCACCGCGCCCTTGGCAACCAGCTCGTCGACACCGACTGAACCGCCTTGCGGGAACAGCCGATTGATGTCGCCGACATTGACGACCTCGTATTCGGTGCGGAATCGGTTGCGGAAACCCTTCAACTTGGGCAGCCGCATGTGGATCGGCATCTGCCCACCTTCGAAGGTCACCGGCACGTTCTTGCGGGCCTTGGTGCCCTTGGTGCCGCGGCCGGCAGTCTTGCCTTTGGACCCCTCACCCCGACCGACACGGGTGCGTTTGGTCTTCGACCCGGGCGCGGGCCGCAGGTCGTGAAGTTTGATCGTCACTTCTTCGCCTCCGCAGGTTCTACCTCGACGAGGTGGCGCACCACCGCGATCAGCCCGCGAGTCTGAGCATTGTCTTCGCGGACGACCGAATGGCGAATTCGCCGCAGTCCCAGGGTACGCAAGCTTTCCCGCTGCTTCCAACGAGCACCGATGGTGCTGCGCACCTGGGTGATTTTCAAGTCTGCCATGGCTACGCCGTTCCTTCACGCGCTGCATTCGTTGCCAGCGCTTCGCTTTCCCGCCGCGCCTTCAACATGCGGGCCGGTGCGACGTCCTCGATCGGCAGCCCACGTCGAGCGGCCACTTCCTCGGGCCGCTGCAGCAGCTTGAGCGCCGCCACCGTCGCGTGCACCACGTTGATCGCGTTGTCGCTGCCCAGCGACTTGGCGAGAATGTCGCGCACGCCGGCACATTCGAGCACCGCACGCGCGGCGCCGCCGGCGATCACTCCGGTACCGGAGCTGGCCGGGCGCAACAGCACCACGCCGGCCGCCGCCTCACCCTGCACCGGGTGGGTGATGGTGCCACCGATCAGCGGCACCCGGAAGAAGCCTTTGCGCGCCTCTTCGACGCCCTTGGCGATCGCGGCCGGCACCTCCTTGGCCTTGCCGTAGCCGACACCGACCATCCCGTTGCCGTCGCCGACGATGACCAATGCGGTGAAGCTGAACCGGCGTCCACCCTTGACCACCTTCGAGACGCGGTTGATGGTGACGACGCGCTCCAGGTAATTGCTATCGCGGTCGCGGCCACGGCCCCCGCCGCGGTCGTCGCGACGTCCCCGGCTTTCGCGCCCTTCGCCACGCCCCTCACCGCGAGTCGCGCCGCCGGTGTCCGGAGCGGCGGCCCCTGCAGTCGGCTGCTCCGTCATGATGCGGTCCCTCCATTGTGTGTCATCAGAACTTCAACCCGCTCTCGCGCGCGGCGTCGGCCAGCGCAGCGATCCGCCCGCCGTAGGTGTAGCCACCCCGGTCGAACACCACGGTGTCAATTCCGGCTGCTTTGGCCCGCTCGGCGATCAACTGGCCGACCCGCACACTGTGGGCCTTCTTGTCGCCGTCGACCCCGCGCACATCGGCCTCGATCGATGAAGCGGCCGCCAACGTGGTGCCGTTGAGGTCATTGACCAGTTGCACATGGATATGCCGCGACGACCGATGCACCACCAGGCGCGGACGCTCCGCGGTGCCCGAAATCTTCTTGCGCAGTCGCGCATGCCGGCGCAGCCGGGCTGCGCGACGAGCAGCGGACACGCTCTGCCCCACCGGCTTCCGCACGGCGGTACCAGCTTGCGTTTGTGCCATGACTACTTACCTGTCTTTCCGACCTTGCGGCGGATCTGCTCGCCTTCGTAACGCACGCCTTTGCCCTTGTAGGGGTCGGGACGGCGCAACCGGCGGATGTTCGCCGAGATCTGGCCGACTTTCTGCTTGTCGATCCCGGAGATGGAGAACTTCGTCGGCGTCTCCACCGCGAACGTGATGCCTTCCGGTGCCTCGATCACTACGGGGTGGCTGTATCCGAGCGCGAATTCCAGCGTGGTGCCCTTGAGCTGCACGCGATAACCAACGCCGAAGATCTCCATCTTCGTGGTGTAGCCCTGCGTCACACCGGTGACCAGGTTGGACACCAGGGTGCGGTTCAGGCCGTGCAAGGAACGGTTGCGCCGCTCGTCATCGGGGCGGGTCACCACGATCGCGCCGTCGTCGTCTCGCGCGACGCTCAGCGGGTCCGACACCTTGAGTTCCAGGGCGCCCTTGGGGCCCTTGACCGACACGTTCTGACCGTCGATCGTCACGTCGACACCGGCGGGAACCGGAATCGGCTGCTTACCAATACGCGACATCTCTACGTCTCCCTCACCACACGTACGCGAGGACTTCGCCGCCCACGCCCTGTCTGGCTGCCTGACGGTCGGTGAGCAGGCCCGAGGAGGTCGAGATGATCGCCACACCCAGGCCGCCCAGCACCCGCGGCAGGTTGGTTGATTTCGCGTAGACGCGCAGGCCCGGCTTGGACACCCGCCGCAGACCGGCGATACTGCGCTCGCGGCTCGGCCCGTACTTCAGCTGCACGACAAGCGCTTTGCCGACTCGAGCGTCTTCGATGTGATAGTCGCTGATGTAGCCTTCGCGTTTGAGGATCTCGGCGATGTTGGCCTTGATCTTCGAGTGCGGCAGACTCACCTCGTCGTGGTACGCCGAATTGGCGTTGCGCAGACGTGTCAAAAAGTCTGCGATCGGATCCGTCATGGTCATGACAGCCGTATCACCTTCCTCGCAGCGGTTCCCCGTCCGGGCCTGCTGCGCAACTGTTCGGGGCCGGTTACCAACTGCTCTTCTGCACGCCGGGCAATTCGCCGGCATGCGCCATCTCGCGTAGGCAGATCCGGCACAGCCCGAACTTGCGGTACACCGCACGCGGACGGCCGCACTTGCTGCAGCGGGTGTAGGCGCGCACCGCGAACCGCGGCTTGCGCTGGGCCTTGTTGACAAGTGCCTTCTTCGCCATCTGTTCAGTTCTCCTTGAACGGAAAGCCGAGGGCCCGCAACAGCGCTCGTCCTTCGTCGTCGGTCGTCGCCGAGGTGACGACGGTGATGTCCATGCCGCGTGTCCGGTCAATCGAGTCCACGTCGATCTCGTGGAACACCGACTGCTCGTTCAGCCCGAACGTGTAGTTGCCCCCGCCGTCGAACTGCTTGGGCGACAGGCCGCGGAAGTCGCGGATACGTGGCAGCGCAATCGAGGTGAGCCGGTCGAGGAACTCCCACATCCGGTCGCCGCGCAGCGTGACCCGGGCGCCGATCGGCATGCCCTCACGCAGCTTGAACTGTGCGATCGACTTGCGGGCCCGCCGAATCTCCGGCCGCTGCCCAGTGATCAGCGCCAAATCGTTGACCGCGCCGTTGATCAGCTTGGCGTCGCGGGCGGCGTCGCCGACGCCCATGTTGACGACGACCTTGACCACAGTCGGGATCTGCATGACGTTGACGTAGCCGAACTGTTGGTTGAGCGCGTCACGGATCTCTTCCCGATAGCGCACCTTCAGCCGCGGCTGAACCTTTTCTGCAGTCGTCATCTCTAGATGTCCTTGCCGTTGCGCTTGGAGATGCGGACCTTCTTGCCGGTTTCTTCGTCGACCCGGTAGCCCACCCGGGCGGGCTTGCCGTCGGAATCGACGACCATCACGTTGGAGACGTGGATCGGAGCTTCCTGCGTGACGATGCCACCCGACTGCGCGCCGCGTTGATTGGTCGAGATCGGGGTGTGCTTCTTGATCCGGTTGACGCCTTCGACGAGCACCTTGTTGCGCGTCGGGTAGGACTGCAACACCTTGCCTTTGGCGCCCTTGTCCTTGCCGGAGATGACCAGGACGGTGTCGCCCTTGTGGACCTTCATTTACAACACCTCCGGGGCCAGCGACACGATCTTCATGAAGCGCTTCTCACGCAGTTCCCGGCCCACCGGGCCGAAGATGCGCGTTCCACGCGGGTCGTTGTCGGACTTGATGATGACCGCCGCGTTCTCGTCGAACTTGATGTAGCTGCCGTCGGCGCGGCGCCGTTCCTTGACGGTGCGCACCACGACGGCCTTCACAATCTCCCCGCGTTTGACGTTGCCGCCGGGGATGGCGTCTTTGACGGTCGCCACGATGACATCACCGATGCCGGCGTACCGCCGTGACGAGCCGCCGAGCACGCGGATGCACAAGATCTCCTTGGCGCCGGTGTTGTCGGCCACCTTCAACCGCGATTCCTGCTGAATCACTAGATCTCCTCGGCCCTGGTTAACGTGTGCACGCCCGTACTGTGCCCTCAAGGCCTGACGTGCGTGGTCTTCATTACCGAAGGGCACGCGGGGCCGACTCGCGCCGGCCGAGGTCTGCCCACGGCAACCCCTAAAGTCTAGGTGACGACCAGCTCAGCGCCAAATTCGTACCCCTTTGCCGCGAACGTGCGTGTCCCCGGCCGACGCGCCGCACTAAACGCCGGGAACACGCACGCTCGCCGCTAACCCACGTCCGCCACGCAGCGAAAACCGATATGGCTGGTCGCGGTGTCCTGCGACTGGGGTGACCGCGCCGCTGGCCGGTACCGATGGCAGTACTGCGGCGCGCACAGGTGCGAGCCGCCTTTGAGCGTCTGGCTGACGGCCGGATCAGCAGCTTCCGACGGCATACAGCAGGCCTTGGCCGGCTGGTCCAGCCGGTGATGCGCCGAGAACTCGGTGGTCGTCCACTCCCAGACATTGCCGATCATGTCGAGCAGGCCGACGCCGTTGGGCGGAAAGATCCCCACCGGCGAGGTTCCGGTCCAGCCGAGAGCGCCGTCGTTACGGTACGGGAAGCTGCCCTGCCAGGTGTTGGCCATCAACTGCCCGCCCGGCCTCTCCTCGTCGCCCCACGAGTAAGTGCCCGTGGATCCGCCGCGGGCGGCGTACTCCCACTCGGCTTCGGTCGGCAACCGCCGCCCGGCCCAGCGCGCGTAGGCCGCGGCGTCGGGATAGGCGATCTGCACGACCGGGTGGTCGGGCTTATCGCCGACGTCAGAACTCGGGCCGAACGGCTGCCGCCAACTCGCGCCCGGCACCCAGTGCCACCACTGCCGCCAGTCGCGCAGATCGACCGGACCCGGCGTCGAACGGAACACCAGTCCACCGGGCTGCAGGTCCGCTGGATCAACGCCGGGATAAAGCGCCGGATCGATCGGCTGCTCGGCAACTGTCACATAGCCGGTCGCAGCGACGAATTCGGCGAACTGGGCATTGGTCACCGGATGACGCTCCACCGCCACGGCGCCCACCGTCGCGGTGTGTATCGGCGCCTCTTCGGGATAGAAGCTCGTCGATCCCATCCGAAACGAGCCGCCGGGTAAGTCAACCAGGTCGGTCAGCATGCCGGTCAGTCACGCGAAAATGCCAGTGCCAGCGTCTTTTCCAAGTCTTCGTAGGGCGTACCCGAGATGTCCACGGTGACGCGTGTGATGGTGCCTCCGGTAAAGGTGAATGGCGCCTTGTAGCGGCTGGACACTGCCGAACCGCTGTTGCGCCCAACGCTGACCGTGGCGCCGGCCAACCCGAACGTTCCCGGCTGAGTCGTCATCTCCGACAACGTGGCGACGGCCTGATCGTCGATGTAGAGCACGGCTTCGCCCAGCGGTGTATGGCTGTTCGGCACGGTGCCCGACCGGGTGTAGCGGACCCCGAAAAGGTGCCGGCCCAACGGAACTGCACCCGACGACGATATCCACTGGTGCCGCTCGCCGAGGAAGTTGTAGACGTAGTGCAGTCGCCCGTCCTGAATGAACAGCACATGGCCGCCGTGCCCTCCGCCCTGCTTGAACAGCACCCCTTCGGCGCCGGTGGTGTCCACCGTCACGTCGGCCACTATCGAGAACGACTGCCCGCGTAGCTCGACGGCGGCCCCGATACCAACCTCGGCGGCATTCGGGTAGTAGGTGAAGCTGGAGCGGTCGGCCGCCAGATGGGGCCGCCACCGCGACATCGTTTCGAAGAGATTCAAATCGGCCAGCGGCAGCCCGTTGTATTTGTCGGCCTCGAAATACCACAGCGCTTTGAGCTCCTCCAGCTTCTCCGGATGGTCGCCGGCGAGGTCATGGCACTGGCTGCGGTCAGCGGCGATGTGGAACAACTCCCACCGGTCGGCGTCGAAATGTGACCAGCCGGCCGGGGTGGCGGCATGTACGGTGTTGGCGAACCAGCCGTCGTGCCAGATCCCCCGAGTGCCCAGCATCGTGTAGAACTGAGTGTTCTTGCCAGTGTCTGCCGCCGGATCATCCAGGGCCGCTTTGAAACTCACACCGTCCAGCGGCCGTTGGACAATCCCCTTCACGACCTCCGGCGGGGTGATGCCCAGCAGCTCGTACACGGTCGGGGTGATGTCGCAGACGTTGATGTAGTTGTCGCGCACCTCACCGTGGGCGGCAATCCCGCTGGGCCACGAGATGATTGCGCTGTCGGCGATGCCGCCCTCATGTGAGGCGTAGCGCTTGAACAGCTTGTAGGGCGTATTGAAGGCCATCGCCCACCCGATGGGGTAATGGTTGTAGGTCTCCGGCCCGCCGAGACGATCGAGAAATTTCAGGCTCTCTTCGACAGTGTCGATGTAACCGTTGAAAAACTTCGACTCGTTGACCGATCCGTTCGGCCCGCCTTCGCCGCTGGCGCCGTTGTCACAGATCACCACGACGATGGTGTTGTCCAACTGCCCGGATTCTTCGAGATAATCCAGAATCCGCCCGATCTGGTCATCGGTATAGGACAGGAAGCCGGCGAAGACCTCGGCCATCCGGGCGAACAGCTTCTTCTCGTCGGCGCCCAGCGACTCCCAGGGGCGCACCGTGTCCTGCAACGGCCACGGCTCACCGGACGGCCCCGTCACGTCCAAATACGGATTGAGCGGCGAAAGCTCGGTATCGGGTGGGACGATGCCCATCGACTTCTGGTTCTTCAACACGATCTCGCGGTATTGCTCGTAGCCCATGTCAAAGCGACCGGCGTATCTGTCGGCCCATTCTTTGAACACGTGGTGCGGCGCATGGCCGGCACCGGGGCACACATAACTGAACCACGGTTTGTCCGGCGCAATCACTTTGGCGTCGCGGATGAATTCGACTGTCTTGTCGGCGATGTCCTTCGACAGGTGGTAACCGTCCTCCGGGGCGCCGGGCGGAGCCACCGGGTGGTTGTCGTAAACGAGGTCGGGATACCACTGGTCGGTCTCCCCGCCCAGGAACCCGTAAAACCGTTCGAAGCCGCGAGACAGCGGCCAGTGCCGCTTGGTTGACGCCAGGTTGGATTCCTCCAGCGGCGTCAGATGCCATTTGCCGACGCAGTAGGTGTTGTAGCCGCGTTCGGCGAGCACTTCGGACAGCAGCGCGGTGTCGGCGGGGATGCGCCCGTTGCAGTTGGGGAACCCGTCGGTGAATTCCTCGATGGTGGCCATGCCGACCGTGGTGGCGTTGCGACCGGTCAGCAACGCCGCTCGGGTCGGCGAGCACAGCGCCGTGGTGTGAAACTGCGACAGTCGCACGCCGCGGTCGGCGATGCGGGTGATGTTCGGCATGTCGACCAGTCCACCGAAGCAGTCCCAGGTGGCGATGCCGACGTCGTCCCACACCAAATACAGGATGTTCGGGGCGTTTTCCGGTGCGGTCGGAGCGGCGAACGGCCCCCAATCCGGCTCCGAGTCACGAATATCCAGTTCGATTTTGCCGTTGAACTCACTGGACTCGGATGCCATCGCTGGCCTCACTCTCGTGGTGGACCTACCGGATATCGGCTGCAGACTATACCCGCGAACACACGCAAAAGCCCCTGAAACAGTGCCTGTTCAGGGGCTTCTGGGTGCGGTCGTCAACCGCTACTTGGCCTTCTCCAGGATGTCCACCAGCCGCCAGCGCTTGGTTGCCGACAGCGGGCGCGTCTCCATCAGCGAGACCCGGTCGCCGATACCGGCGATACCGTTCTCGTCGTGCGCCTTGACCTTTGTGGTGGTGCGGATGATCTTGCCGTAGAGCGGGTGGCGCACCCGGTCCTCCAACTCGACCACGATGGTCTTCTGCATCTTGTCGCTCACGACGTAACCGATGCGGGTCTTCCGCCGGCCCCGAGGCTTCGGGGTGCGCGGAGTGTGCTTGGGACCCTTCTTCTGGCCCGCATCGTTGGATGCGGCACTTTTCGGAGCGGACTTAGCAGCCTTCTTCGGCGCAGCCTTGGCGCCGGTTTTCGCCTCTGCCATTACGATTCCTCACCATCCGGCCCGGAAGCCAGGCCGAGTTCACGTTCGCGGAGCACGGTGTAGATGCGCGCGATTTCCTGACGCACCGTGCGGAGTCGACGGTTATTGCTGAGCTGGCCGGTCGCCATCTGGAAGCGCAGGTTGAACAGCTCTTCCTTGGATTCGCGCAGCCGCTCGATCAACTCTTCTTCGGTGAGCTCGCGCAGTTCGCCAGCGGAAACTCCCACTGCCATCAGAACTGCTCCTCTCGGGTGACGATGCGTGCCTTGATCGGCAACTTGTGAATTGCCCGGGTGAGCGCGGCCCGGGCGATCGACTCGTTCGGGTAGCTGAGCTCGAAGAGCACCCGCCCCGGCTTGACGTTGGCGATCCACCATTCCGGCGAACCCTTACCCGAACCCATCCGGGTCTCGGCGGGCTTCTTGGTCAACGGGCGGTCCGGGAAGATGTTGATCCACACCTTGCCGCCACGCTTGATGTGCCGGTTGATGGCGATACGAGCGGACTCGATCTGCCGGTTGGTGATGTAGGCGTGCTCGAGGGCCTGGATGCCGTAGTCGCCGAAGCTCACCGTGGTGCCGCCGCTGGCGATGCCACGCTGACGGGGATGATGTTGCTTGCGGTGCTTGACTTTACGGGGAATCAACATGATTCAGCTCTCCGTGCTCTGCGTTTCGGCGGTCGGCTCCGCAGCGACGGCAGCCGGCGCAGCGACTTCTTCGGCACCCGAGGCGGCGCGTCCGGCATCGGTGCTGGTGGCCGTCGTGCCGGCGGCACCGCTGCGGCGCGGACGGGTGCCCGACGGCCGCTCACGACGCGGGCGGTCGGCGCCACCCGTGGGAGCGGCCAGCTCCCGTTTCCCACCGACGATGTCGCCCTTGTAAATCCATACCTTGACGCCGATGCGGCCGAAGGTGGTCTTGGCTTCGTACAAGCCGTAGTCGATGTCGGCGCGCAGCGTGTGCAGCGGAACTCGACCTTCGCGGTAGAACTCCGAGCGGCTCATCTCAGCGCCGCCGAGGCGACCGGAGCACTGCACCCGGATGCCTTTGACATTGGGCTGACGCATGGCCGACTGGATCGCCTTACGCATGGCGCGGCGGAACGCGACGCGGTTGCTCAGCTGTTCGGCTACGCCCTGCGCCACCAACTGTGCTTGGGACTCAGGGTTTTTCACTTCGAGGATGTTGAGCTGGACCTGCTTGCCGGTCAGCTTCTCCAGGTCCGCGCGGATGCGGTCGGCCTCGGTGCCGCGGCGGCCGATGACGATCCCCGGCCGGGCGGTGTGGATGTCCACCCGGACCCGGTCGCGGGTGCGCTCGATCTCCACGTCGGCGATTCCGGCGCGCTCCAGCCCGCTGGAGAGCAGGCGGCGGATCGCCACGTCTTCCTTGACGTAGTCGGCGTACTGCTTGTCGGCGTACCAGCGTGACTTCCAGTCGGTGGTGATACCCAGCCGGAAGCCGTGCGGATTGATCTTCTGGCCCACTACTGCGAGCCTCCCTTCGCTTCGGAAGTCTCAGAAGTCTTCTTGGAGGTTTCCGTGGACTTCTTGGCTGGCGCCTTCTTGGCGGATGCCTTCTTTGCGGGCGCCTTGTCGGCGGGTGCTTTCTTGGCCGGCGCCTGCTTGGCCGGCGCCTTCTTGGCGGCTGCCTTGCTGGCCTGGGCGCGGCGCGCCCGCGCTGACTGCGATCGCTCGTCGGCCACCGGCCGGCTCTCCACCACCACGGTGATGTGGCTGGTACGCCGACGGATCCGGAAGGCACGGCCCTGAGCGCGCGGACGGATCCGCTTGGCGGTGGGGCCGTCGTCGGCGAAGACGCTGGCCACCACCAGAGTCGACGGGTCGAGCCCATTGTTGTTCTGGGCGTTGGCCGCCGCGCTGGCGATGACCTTGGCCACCGGCGCGCTGGCCGCCTGCGGCGCCCACCGCAGGATGTCGAGCGCCTCGGACACGGACTTGCCACGCACCAGGTTGATCACCCGGCGTGCTTTGGTCGGTGAGACACGCACGAAGCGCGCCTTGGCGACCGCAGAAGGAAATTCGGTAGTGGTGCTGGTCATCGCCGCTTGGCTTTCCGGTCGTCTTTGATGTGTCCCTTGAACGTGCGCGTCGGTGCGAACTCGCCGAGTTTGTGACCCACCATCGCTTCGGTGACGAACACCGGCACGTGCTTACGTCCGTCGTGCACGGCGAACGTGTGGCCGATGAAGTCCGGGATGATGGTCGACCGCCGCGACCAGGTCTTGATGACCTGCTTGGTGTTCTTCTCGTTCTGCGTGTCGACTTTCTTGAGCAGGTGGTCGTCGACGAACGGACCCTTCTTCAGGCTGCGTGGCATCGGCTACTCCTAGCGGTGCTTCTTGCCGGTGCGCCGGCGTCGGACGATGAGCTTGTCACTGGGCTTGTGCGGCTTGCGGGTACGTCCCTCGGGCTTGCCCCACGGGCTGACCGGGTGACGCCCACCGGACGTCTTACCCTCACCACCGCCGTGCGGGTGGTCGACGGGGTTCATCACCACACCGCGGACCGACGGGCGCTTGCCCTTCCAACGCATCCGACCGGCCTTACCCCAGTTGATGTTTGCCTGTTCGGCATTGCCCACCTCGCCGACGGTGGCGCGGCAGCGCACGTCGACGCGGCGGATCTCACCGCTGGGCATCCGCAGCGACGCGTAGGTGCCCTCTTTACCGAGCAACTGGATGCTCGATCCCGCCGAGCGGGCCAGTTTGGCACCCCCGCCCGGGCGCAGCTCCACGGCGTGGATCAGCGTACCGGCCGGAATGTTGCGCAGCGGAAGGTTATTGCCCGGCTTGATGTCGGCATTGGCGCCCGACTCCACCACATCACCCTGCGAGAGTCCCTGCGGTGCAATGATATAACGCTTCTCACCGTCAAGGTAGTGCAGCAAGGCAATCCGGGCGGTGCGGTTCGGGTCGTACTCGATGTGCGCGACCTTCGCGTTGACGCCGTCCTTGTCGTTGCGGCGAAAGTCGATCACCCGGTAGGCACGTTTGTGCCCGCCGCCCTTGTGGCGGGTGGTGATCCGGCCGTGCGCGTTGCGTCCGCCGCGACCGTGCAGCGGACGCACCAGCGACTTCTCCGGAGTCGAGCGAGTGATCTCGGAGAAATCGGACACGCTGGCACCGCGACGACCCGGAGTCGTCGGCTTGTACTTGCGAATTCCCATGTCTGTTAAGTCTCTCTATCCTCGACTACGCCGGTGCCCCGAATAGGTCGATCGGCTTGCTGCCCGGCACCAGCGTGACGATGGCGCGCTTGGTGTCCTTACGTTTGCCGTATCCGGTCCGGGTGCGCTTGCGCTTACCCTGCCGGTTCGCGGTGTTCACCGCAGCGACCTTGACCGAGAAGATCTTCTCGATCGCGATCTTGATTTGCGTCTTGTTCGAATCGGGGTGCACCAAAAACGTGTAGACGTTGTCGTCGATCAGCCCGTAGGACTTCTCCGAGATGACCGGCGCCAAGATGATGTCGCGGGGATCAGTGACAGTCGCCATCAGGCCGAAACCTCCTCGGGAGTGTTGGCCGCGATGTAGGTGTTGAGTGCCTCCACGGAAAACACCACGTCGTCGGCGCGTAGCACGTCGTAGGTGTTGAGCTGGTCGGGCGCCAGCACGTGCACACCCGGCAGGTTGCGCACGCTCTTCGCACCGGTCTCGTCCGCGCGTCCGATCACCAGCAGCACCTGCTTGCGGTCGGTCAGCGTGGCCAGAAAAGCTTTGGCGCTCTTGGTCGACGGCGTCTGCCCCGACACCAGCTCACTGATCGCGTGGATACGGTCGTTGCGCGCCCGGTCGGACAACGCGCCGCGCAGCGCGGCCACGATCATCTTCTTCGGGGTGCGCTGGCTGTAGTCGCGCGGCTTGGGGCCGTGCACGACACCACCGCCGGTGAACTGCGGAGCCCGTGTCGAGCCCTGGCGGGCCCGCCCGGTGCCCTTCTGCCGGTACGGCTTACGACCACCACCGCGTACTTCGCCGCGCGTCTTGGTCGAATGCGTACCCTGCCGCGCCGCCGCCCGCTGGGCGGTGACCACCTGGTGCATCAACGCGATATTCGCCGGCGCATCGAACAGGTCAGCGGGCAACTCGACGGAGCCGCTGTTCTTGCCGTCCGGGGTCTTGACGTCAATCTTGATGCCAGCCATTACTTCTCACCTCGTTTGATCGCGCTGCGGACCACGACGAGTCCACCATTGCGGCCAGGGACCGCACCTTTGATCAGCAGCACGCCGTTCTCGGCATCGACCTTGTGCACCAACAGGTTCTGCGTGGTCACCCGATCGTTACCCATCCGCCCGGCCATCCGGGTGCCCTTGAACACCCGCGCCGGCGTAGCGCAGCCGCCGATGGAACCCGGCCGGCGGTGCACCGCCTGAGCGCCGTGGCTGGCGCCCTGCCCGTGGAAACCGTGCCGCTTCATGGTCCCGGCAAAGCCCTTGCCCTTGGAGGTGCCGGTCACGTCGACGTAGCTGCCGGCGGAAAAGATTTCAGCGGTCAACTCCTGGCCGACCTCGTATTCCGCTGTCGCGTCGGCGTCGTCGAGCCGCAACTCGGCCAGGTGCCGACGCGGGTTGACCCCGGCAGCAGCATACTGACCGGTTAGCGGCTTGTTGACCTTCCGAGGACTGATTTCGCCGTAGGCCAACTGCACTGCGCTGTAGCCGTCACGCTCCGGTGTGCGGATTCGAGTCACCACGTTGGGTCCCGCCTTGACCACCGTCACCGGAACAACTCGGTTGTTGTCGTCGAACACCTGCGTCATGCCCAGCTTGGTGCCCAGAATGCCTCTTCTCGCCATTGCTCTGGATCTCCTACTGGATGTTGACGTCGACGCTGGCCGGCAGATCGATACGCATCAACGCATCAACGGTCTTCGGCGTCGGATCGAGGATGTCGATCAACCGCTTGTGCGTGCGCATTTCGAAGTGCTCCCGCGAGTCCTTGTATTTATGCGGAGAGCGAATGACGCAATACACGTTCTTCTCGGTCGGCAGCGGCACCGGACCCACCACGCTGGCGCCGGTCCGGACGACCGTCTCGACGATTTTGCGCGCCGAGGCGTCAATGGCCTCGTGGTCGTAGGCCTTGAGCCTGATGCGGATCTTCTGTCCCGCCACGCTTCTCCTACCTCACTCTCCAATGTCCGGACCCGGTGTCCCGCAGCGCGTCGATCGATCTGGATCGATCTGGCGTCGCGCCGGATGTTGCGCCGCTGTTTACCTGTCGTGGTCCACCGGCCCCCGCGGTCGGGTGTGTCGCCCGCACGCAGCCTGGTCCGCGGCCGAAATTGGTCGCGTTCCGAGGATGGGACCGGACGCGCCCGTCTGGGCGCCGGTCGTATGCCCGGCCAGGCGCGAACCCGGCCCAAGGCAACCTGAACAGTATGCCCCAGATCGTGGCAGCGGCCAAATTGCGGCGGCCCGGTGACCGCCCAGGCTAGTCAGCGACGCCATGGGCCGCGGCGCCGGCTCCTTACTCCGGAGTAAGGTTTGTCGGCATGACCGGTCGGACCAGCACTTATACCGCGTGGAAACGACTGTCCGGGCGTCCGGGCGGCACCCGGTTGTTCTCGGCGGCCGCCATGGCGCGGGTCCCGTACTTCGTCTCGGTGCTGCCGCACGTGGTGCGGATGGAGCCGGGGCTGGCCGAGGTGCGGGTGCCCAAGTGGTTCTTCGTCTACAACCACCTGCACACCGTGCACGCGATTGCGTGCTGCAACGCGGCCGAGGTCGCGATGGGGATGCTGATGGAAGCCACCGTGCCGCGCAGCCATCGCTGGATCCCCAAGTCGATGAGTGTGCAGTACCTGGAGAAGGCCACTACGTCGCTGCGGGCGGTGGCGCGGCTGGACCCGCCGGACTTCGAACAGATCACCGACGGTGTCGATCTCGTGGTGCCGGTCAGCATCACCGACCGTACCGGCGTCGAGGTCGTGCACGCCGACATCACAACCTGGGTGACACCGGCGCGCTGACGCGGCCCATGCCGAGATCGACCGGCCCTACGATCTGCCCTTCAGCGTCGCCCAGAACGCGCATTGGTGGTCGGCCTCGAAGGTGGTGGTGACTCTGCTGCCGTCGGGACGCAACGACATCCACGGGGCGTGATCACCACTCAGCTTGGGCCAATCGGGTTGACCGGTGGCCTCGGACGTGCCAGTGCTCACGAATCGGCTCCAGTAGGCGATCATTTGGTCCGACAGCGCGCGCTGGGCGGGATTCAGCGGCGGGGCGCCGCCGACGTTGAACAGGTACCGCAGCTCTAACGAATGGCTGGCACTGACCGGAAAAGGCGCGTGCCGCAACGAATCCGGCGCCGGCGCGTGTGGATCGTCGAACTCGTAGGCATACACCGGTGCGTTACGGCTCAACGCGACCGCCATCCGGTCGGCGACACACGAGAAGACTCCGTCGGTGACCGCTGCGGAGTAGGCAAGCGACACGTCCCCGCCATAGCGCTCCGGTGGATAGTGCGCCAGCACGCTCCGACCGTCGGCGCCGAAGATGTCCGTCAACACATTGGGGTACTCGGCGCTGGTGACACCGTGATTCCTGCGCGCGTACCGCAGCGCAGCGAACATCGTGAATTCGTCGTGATTGACGCCGATCAGCACCGGGACCCGGGCGGCCCGACCGCCGCCGAACGCCGCGATCGGACCAACCGGCAGCAACCCGGTGCCGACGACCGGCCCGGTCAGCGCATTGGCGTCGCCGATGTTGGTGTACCAGGGCGGTTGGGTCAGCGCCGTCGCCGGCAACGCTCCCAGGCACTGCGCGGCGGCGGCGGGATCGGGGCAGCCCACCGACGCCGCGTAATCCAGGCTGATGCGCTGGGCGGTCGCCAGGTCGGCCTGTGCCTGACACGGCGCGCTCTGGATGATTGCCGCGCGGAACAGCCCCGCCGACGCGGGTGCGGCCAAATGGTCGCACACCGACATGCCGCCCGCGGACTCGCCGGCGATGGTGACTTTGGCCGGATCGCCGCCAAAGGCTGCGATGTTGTCTCGGACCCAACGCAGCGCGGCCTGCTGATCGGCCAGACCGTAGTTGCCCAAGTCAGCGGGCGCGCCGAGCGACGGGTGGGCGAGGAATCCGAGTGCCCCCAGCCGGTAGTTGAGCGTGACGACGACGATGTGGCCCTTGGCGGCCAACCACCGCGCGTTGTAGATGTCGCCACTACCGTTGACGAAGCCGCCCCCGTGAATCCATACCATCACCGGGCGCTTGTCGGCTCGACCCGGGGTGGGCGTCCACACGTTGAGGGACAGGCAGTTCTCGCTGGTCTTCCCCGAGCGGGTCTCCTGAGTGCATTGGGGCCCCGGTTTAGTGGCGTTCAGTGTCCCCGCCCATCGCGCCGCCGGCCGCGGCGGCTGCCACCGCAGCGCCCCGACCGGCGGTGCCGCATATGGAATGCCTTGGAATAGGCGGTAATCCGCGGCGACGAGGCCACGCATCGATCCCACCGGGGTGCGCACGACAGCGGCATCCAACGGTCCGGCATAAGCGGGCGCCGGCCGGTGCGGCACCGCGCTACCGCCGTGGCCGCAGCCGGCCACAACTATCGCCGCCGCCAGCAGCGCGGCGCAGGCGCGGCCACGGCGAAGCAATCGGATCGACACAAGGGTTCAGCCTACGGATCTCTCGAAACCGCTCCCGCGGATTTTGGGATGACGGACACTGAAAAATTCTGGATCTTGTTGCCTGACTGCTTTTCGGGCCGCTTGCGGCCTGCATGGCCGCCCGGGCGCACCCGTCGAGAAATCACGCCAGCAGGTGAGGAAGCCGATGAGCACACCGATCATTGACGAGGCCGCCAAGGTCTTCGCGGACCCGACCTCCTACGCCGACGAGCCGCGGCTGCATGCGGCGCTGACCCATTTGCGCGCCCATGCGCCGGTGTCGCTCGTCGACTGCCCGCCGTACCGACCGTTCTGGGCGATCACCAAACACGCCGACATCATGGACATCGAGCGGGACAACAACCTGTGGGTCAACGAGCCACGCCCGCTGCTGGCGACTGCCGAGCAGGACGACTTTGCGCGCGCACAACTGGACTCCGGGATGGGGCTGCGCACCCTGATCCACATGGACGACCCGCAACATCGGGTGGTGCGGGCGATCGGCGCCGACTGGTTCCGGCCCAAGGCGATGCGCGCGCTCAAGGTCCGCGTCGACGAGCTGGCCAAGATCTACGTCGACAAGATGATGGCCGCCGGAACCGAATGTGACTTCGTGCAAGAAGTCGCCGTGAATTACCCGCTGTACGTGATCATGTCGCTGCTGGGCCTGCCGGAATCGGACTTTCCCCGCATGCTCAGACTCACCCAGGAACTCTTCGGCGGCGACGACGAGGAGTTCAAGCGCGGCAACACCCCTGAAGAACAGCTCCAAATCCTGCTGGACTTCTTCGGTTACTTCAACGCCATCACCGCGTCACGCCGCGAGCAACCGACCGAGGACCTGGCCTCGGCGATCGCCAACGCCCGCGTCGACGGGCAACCGCTCTCCGATCTCGACACCGCGTCCTACTACGTGATCATCGCGACCGCGGGCCACGACACCACCAGCGCAACGATCGCCGGCGGCCTGCAGGCGCTGATCGAGAACCCCGATCAACGCCGGCGGCTGACCGACAACCTGGACCTGATGCCGTTGGCCACCGAGGAAATGATCCGCTGGGTGACTCCGGTCAAGGAATTCATGCGCACCGCCACCGCGGCCACCAGCGTGCGCGGGATCCCGATCGCTGAAGGCGAATCGGTGTATCTGTCCTATGTCTCCGCCAACCGGGACGAGGAGGTGTTCGACGATCCGTTCCGCTTCGACGTCGGCCGCGACCCGAACAAGCACCTGGCGTTCGGTTACGGCGTGCACTTCTGCCTGGGGGCCGCGCTGGCGCGCATGGAGGTGAACAGCTTCTTCACCGAATTACTGCCCCGGCTGAAATCCATTGAGCTGAACGGGAACCCGGAGCTGATCGCGACGGTGTTCGTCGGCGGGCTCAAGCACCTGCCGATTCGGTACTCGCTGCGCTGAGCGGCGTTTGCTGCGCGCGCTGCACATACAGGAAACCGTCGACAGCGGCTCGGGCGCATTCCCGGTAGTCGAAATCCGGCAAAGTCGACAGTCGGCCCAATGCCAGCGGGCCGATCAACAGGGCAATCGCACGGGACCGGTCGATGTCGCCCAACTCCGCAGCCTCCGGGCTATCGAAAATCGCGTCAAACGGGGCCGCGTACTGCGCAGCGATGTGCTCGCGCAGCGTGTTGATTGCAGCACTGTCGGCGGCATGAACGCCCCGGGCCTCTGGCATCTGTTCCAAGTCGCGCCCCAGCGCCAGCCACGACATCGCGGTCAGCATGCCGGGCGCCTCGGCGATCGATTGACCGAAGCCCAGCACCACTGCAATGAGCCGATCACGCAGGCTGCCGTCTTCGGAAGGCATGGGCGCCGGCGGGATCAGACTATTGAAAGCCGCTGCCAGCAAATCATTTCCGCTGGGGAAGTGGCGGTACAACGTAGCCCGGGCTACGTTGGCGCCACGAGTGACCGCGTCGACGGTCACCGCGCTGGGCCCTCCCGAGCGCAGTAGCGCGGTAGCGGCCTCGAGCAACCGGGCCCGGGATCGCGCCGGCCGGGGATCGGTACTGCTGCCGGTGATGAGTACCACCTCCGTTTAAAACCGAGACTATCGGTCTACCTACGAGACTGTTAGTCTCAAAAATACCTTTGCCACCGAAAGGGGGCACCCGCTGTGGCCGAAACCCTCGTCCGGCCTGACCAGCGTACTGATGTCGGCACCGCGCTCGGGTCCAATCGCGCACGAATCTGGACGGTCATGGTGGCCTGCATGGGCGTGTCGCTCGTGATTGCCTCGATGGTCGCGTTGAACACCGCGCTGGGCGACATTGCGGTGGCAACCTCGGCCACGCAGTCCCAATTGACCTGGGTGGTCGACGGTTACACCGTCGTGCTGGCCTGCCTGCTGCTGCCCGCCGGGGCTATCGGCGACCGCTATGGCCGGCGCGGCGCGCTGCTGATCGGCCTGGCGATTTTCGCGATCGCCTCGGTGGCGGCGGCGGTGTTCAGCAGTCCCCTGCAGATCATTGTGGCCAGGGGCGTGGCGGGCGTCGGCGCCGCATTCATCATGCCTGCCACGCTGTCGCTGTTGACCGCCGCGTATCGCCAGGACGAACGCATGAAGGCGGTCGGCATCTGGGCGGGCGTTGCCGGCTGTGGCGGGGTGATCGGGATGCTCGGGTCGGGGGCGCTGCTGTACTTCTGGCCGTGGGAGTCGATTTTCTGGGCCTTTGCCGGTGGCGCCGCACTGATCTTCGTGCTGGCCTGCACGGTGTCGTCTTCGCGCGACGATGAGGCGACCCCGCTGGATTGGGCGGGGGCGGTGCTGATCGGTGGCGCCGTAGCGGTTTTCGTCTTCGGCGTGGTTGAGGCGCCCGAGCGAGGGTGGAGCAACCCGATGGTCTATGGACCGCTGGGGGTGGGCGTGCTGCTGGCCGCGCTGTTCGGATTCGTCGAGCTGCGACGCCGCCATCCGCTGCTGGATGTCCGGTTGTTCCGCCGTCCGGATTTTGCCACCGGCGCGGCCACCATCACGATCTTCTTCGTGGCGATGTTCGGGTTCTTCTTCGTCATGATGCAGTTCGTCCAATTGGTGATGGGCTACAGCCCGATGGGCACGGCAATCGCCTTCAGTCCGCTGATGCTGCCGATGCTGACGTTTTCGGTCCTGTCTCAGTGGTATCTGCCCCGATTGGGACTGCGGTTGGTGATTTTCGTCGGCTTGCTGCTGATCTCGGCCGGCTTTTTGTGGATGCGCGCACTCGAGGTGAATTCGCCGTACTGGGACATGATGTGGCCGCTGCTGGTGGTCAGCACGGGGATCGGACTATGCACGGCCCCAACGACTTCGGCGATCATGGCGGCAGTGCCCGACGAGAAGCAAGGCGTTGCCTCGGCGGTCAACGACACCACCCGCGAGGTTGGGGCCGCCCTCGGAATCGCGCTGGCCGGATCCATCCTGGCGGCGCGGTATGGCAACGTCATCACACCGCACCTGGCAGCGTTTCCCGAGCCGTTGCGCGCACCGGCCTCTCATTCACTGGCCCAGGCGTTGGAGATCTCCGACAGGCTTGGGCCGCAAGGCGTTCAGCTCGCTGTCCTGAGCCGCACCGCATTCCTGGAGGCCACCCAGTCGTCGTTTCTGGTGCTCGGGGTGATCATCGCCGTAGCAGCGCTGCTCATTGCCGCGTGGGCGCCGGGTCGGGACGGACAACAGTTGCGTTGGGTCCGGCGAATCGTGTCCCGCCGGTCCAACTCACCTGACGAACTCTGCGGCCCGGTGACCGAGCATGACGATGCTGGCATGCGGGCCGCGGCTGGTGACCGTCGGTAGTACCGACCCGTCAATCACCCATAATCCCTCGATACCGCGTACCCGGCACTGGGGGTCGACGACCGCGAGCGAATCAGCGTCGGCGCCCATCGGGGCGCTGCCGCACAGGTGTTGCGACGTCGACCAGGCGGGCGGACCGACCGACGTTGCCGCCCTAGCCAATTCGCGAGCCAGCTCGGCTCCTCGCTGTAGGGTGGCGATGTCATCGGGCTCCGTGTCGTAGCGGTGCTCGATTCGCGGCGGCACCGCGGGATCACCGGACACCAGTGTGATCCGCCCGCGGGAGCGCGGCTGCATCAGAGCAATGCCGATGTGTGGCCAGTCCGGATGGCCCGCGGTGCCGTCACCGACCATCGCGACGAACCCGCCTGTGTACGGGCGTATTTCGAGGTTGTCCGACGTGCTCAGCACAACTTCCACTACCGGCCGGCGGGTGGCGATCGGCCAGTTCGTCGGCAGTACCCATTCCGGGTGGTCGCTGCAGGCCATTCCGACCGGTAGCGGTACCACTACGTCGATACCGGCACCACGCAACATGTCTTCGTCGCCGACACCGGACAGCATGAGCAGATGCGCCGACTCGATTGCACCGGCGCACAGCACAATTCGATCAGCGGTCAACGTCATCGCCCCACATGGGCCACTCGCGTCGACGCCCACTGCGCGCACACCTGCGAAGCGCAATCGCATCACACGTGTCTGCGCCAGCAGGGCCAGGTTGGGCCGCTGCAGTGCGGGCGCCAAATACGTTCTGCCCGAACCGTTGCGAATGCCGTCGACGATGTTGAGGGGGACGGCACCCACGCCGGTCGGCATCTCGTGACCGGCGTCGTTCAAGTCGGGGATCCAGTCAAAGCCGGACTGCTGCGCTGCAGACATGAAAGCAGCAGTGCTGCCGACGATTTCGGCTGTCCGGCGCACTGGGATCGGCCCTCGGTCGCCGTGTACGGGTCCACCGAAATCCAGGTCCGTCTCGATGGCCCGAAAATGGTCGAGCACGTCTGACCACGCCCACCCGGGGAGCTGGTAGCCGTCGAAGTCACGGGGCAGCCCGCGGCAGAAATAGCCGCCGTTGACCGCGCCCGAACCGCCAATGGTCGCGCCGCGCATGATCAGCATGTGCCGGGGCGGCTGCTCGGTCAGTTGGGCCTGATAACGCAACACCAGCGGGCTGGCCGCCCCGATCGGCAGCTGCAGGCCGTTGGCGGTCTGTGCCAGCAGCTGCGGGTCGGTGAGGCCGAGGCCGGCCTCCAGCACCGTCACCGCACACTGCGGGTCGGCGGAAAGCCGCTCAGCTACAACTGATCCAGCGCTTCCCGCGCCGATGATCAGCACATCACTGTGCAGGGCGGCTGCGCTCAACTGGTGATCAGATCCGGATCTGCGGCTTGAGTGGTCGGATATTGCGTTCCCGTACCACGCCATACCACAATCCGAGTCCGTATGCCAGATCGTCGAGGCGCTTCAGCAGCAGGTATGTCACCAGCCCGATGGGTCTGGCTTCGTCGTCGGTAACTCCCCGGCGACGCAGCCAGTCCACTACCCCGTCGACGACAGCGGCGATCACCACGGCGCGCCGACAGTGTCGGGACAGCATCGCCGCCAGCAGCGCCACCGGCCAATAGTGCCGGCAGATCGCCGACGCCAGTTGCAGCGCCGCCGACCAGAGGCCCCGGGCTGCCACCGCCACGACATCCCAGACCTGGGTGTCGGGCCCCTCCATGGACTTGGCGATACGACGACCAGTCGCTGCGGCCAGCAGCAGCGACGCCAGATATCCCAACCCGGAGCCGACCGCCATCAGAATCCAGGCTGCCAGCGCCCAGCCGGAGATCACCAGCGGCGCCGTCTTGTCAGGGTGGCGCGCCGACAGCGGCGCCGCCGATCCACCGTAAAACGCCTTGCGCGCAATCCAATCTCGCAGTTCGGTGCGGTGATCGTGCGCTACCAAAGCGATCGGCTCGTAGCGCAACCGGGCACCGGCTTCGACGAGCCGCCAGCACAGGTCGACATCTTCACCGGCCTGCAGCGTGTCGTCGAACCCGCCGACGTCGCGCAGCATGGCAGTACGGCAGATGATGGCCGCGCTGGGGACGTAGGCGACGTTCGTGTAGGGAATGACGGGGGCCTCGTGCTGCCCGAGGTCCAGCGACGAACGCACCGCCTCGTAGCGGGCCACCAGGTGGTCGCTTTGTGTCAGACCGATGATGCGGGGCGCCACCAAGGCGACGGTGGGGTCGCAGAAATGACCGAGCAGAGCTTCCAGCCAGCCGCGGCGCGGAACCACGTCGGAGTCCAGAAACGCGACGTAGTCGGTGTTGCACGCGCCCAGTCCGGTGTTGCGGGCTGCCGCGGGTCCCTTGTTGCGGTGGTGGTGCAGTACCTCGACGTCACAGTGCGCACCCGCGAAGTCGTCGCGCTCGATCGGCTCCGACGAACCGTCGTCGACGATGATCACTCGAAGTCCGCGCAACGAGGCCAGCAACCGGCGTAGCCCACATGCGTTGTCGTGCACCGGAATTACCACCGTGACGTCCCGGTGTGACGGGCCGCCAGCCGGCCGCGGATGCGCCACCGTCGCGTCCAGCAGGGTGCGTGCCAACTCGGCGCTGGGTGCGTCGTGCACCTTCAGCCGGCCGTCGGCCAGCATGTCCTGCGCGGCCGGCGCCAGCCGCAGCAAACGGGTGGGTGAGCCGCCCAGCAGAGCCGACCCGCGACCGAGCACCCGCACGCGTCGGTCGACCTGGACAGCAAACCCGTCCGGCAGCCGGGTCTGGGTCATGTCAGCATCCCGTCGGCGCGCGGCGCCCAGCGCAGCACTGCGCGCGCGCAGCCGTCGACCATCTCGGTGAAGATTCGCTGCCCCTCGGTCGCGGTCGCCGTCGTCGGGTCCCCTAGCACGCCCACCTCGCTGACTGCCGCGACTCCCCCGCGGCGCATCGTTGGCAGCAGGTCGGACAGCGGGGCACCATTACCCGAACACCACTGGTCGGTCAACACATCAGCGGGTGAAATGTGCAGCAACACGGAAGTTTCGGTGTGGCCGGCGTGGGCATCAGCATCACGCGCCGTGCACGCAGTCCACGCCGCGTCGCGTCCTTCGGATCGCAGCAGGCGGACCGCGCGGTCCAGGGCGACGACATTGCCGCCGTGACCGTTGACGAACAGCAGGCGCTGGGCCCAGCAGGTCGCCGACCTGCCGAACTCAACCAGCAGCATCGCCAGGGCGTCGGTGCCGATGGAAATGGTTCCCGGAAAGCTTTGGTGCTCGCCGCTGTCGCCGTAGCCGATGGCCGGCGCGACCAGCCAGTGCTGGGCCTGGTCGTCGTGCCCCGGCAACTCGGCCAGACGTGCGGCGACCGCTGTGGCGACCGCAGTCGCGATCCGCGTGTCGGTGTCCAGCGGGAGGTGCGGGCCATGCTGCTCGGTGGATCCCACCGGGATCAGTACCGCCGACGACACGCCGCGTAGCTGGCCCGACGTCGAGCTGCTGAGTTCGCCGAGGACGGCCACCCGCCGATGGTAGGACGAATTCACCTGCCGTGCATTGGTTGTTGGTTGTCCAGATGAAATTTTTTCCACCATCCTGGTGGTTTTGTCACCCTCGTCCACCTCTGCCACGCCTGCCACGCGAGTATCAGAACTCCCGCTGGTTTCGCCGCGGGCCGGCTAGCCGCGGTCGCCGGTGGGCACGCCGAGTGCGCGAGCAAACCCGGGAGGCACCACGACGTCGTCGGGGCTGAGGTCATGCACCGAAGCCTGGCCCAGCCCAGTCAGCGCACAGTCGATGCCACTACGGAGGATGTCGAGCACATTCTCGACTCCGCTTTGTCCGCCGGCCGCCAGGCCCCACAGATATGCGCGGCCGATCATCACCGCACGGGCCCCCAACGCCACCGCCTTCACGACGTCGCTGCCCCGGCGGATACCACCGTCCAGCAATACCTCGATCTGGTCACCGACCGCGTCGACGACGGCGGGTAGCGCGCGGATTGCCGCCGGTGTGCCGTCCAAGTTGTTGCCGCCATGGTTGGACACCGAAATCGCCGAAACTCCGGCATCCACAGCTCTTTTGGCGTCGTCCACCCGGATCACGCCCTTGAGCATGAACGGCCCGCCCCAGAGCTCGCGCAGCCAGGCGATGTCTTCCCAGGTCGGCGGCGGGGTGGCCATCCATTCGCCGTAGGCAGCGAAGAACGGCGGTCCCGGTTCGCCCCGCCGGGCTTGGTTGGGTACCTGCAAGCTCGGTGGCCGCATCGTCTTCGCCCACTGCAGCAGCCAGCCCGGCCGCGTCAGGCCTTCCGGCATCATGCGAACCGCGGTGCGCAAGTTCATCTGCTCGGGGATCTTGGGGCTGCCCCAATCCCGGCCGTGCGAGAAGGTCCAGTCGGTGGTGACGATCAGCCCGGCGGCGCCGGCCTCGCGGGCCCGTTCGACCCGCTCGGCGATCGCGGTGCGGTCGCCGAGCCAATAGAGCTGGAAGAACAGCTTGTCGTTGGCCGCGATGACTTCCTCGATGGGCTTACTGGCGAACGAGGAGAGCCCCATCGCGGTGCCCCGCGCCGCGGCCGCTCGCGCGACGGCCACCTCACCGTCGGGGTGCACCGCCTGCACACCCGTGGGCGAGATGATCACCGGCAGCGAGATGTCTTGTCCCATAACGGTAGTCGACAAGTCTCGTTTGGCAATCGCACCGACGACGTGCGGCGCGAAGCCCAGTTCGCCGAACGCCTCGACATTGTCCGATACCGTGATGCCCTTCTCGCTGGCGGCGATCAGCGCGGCGTACACCGACTTGGGCAGCCGCCGCTTGGCCCGCTGCTGAGCGATCGCAACGGTCTCGAACCAGGCATCGCGCGCCACGGCTAGACCGGGCTTTCGTTGCAGAGTCGCTGCGGTGGGCGCGTCGACAGCGTCAACGGCACCGGCCGGCTGCGGCGGGAGTGGTCACCGGCCGGACGCGGCTTGTCGCGCTCGCGGGCCAGCGCCGGCGCGCCGTAGCCCTGCACACATTCTGGGTCCGGCCCGTCCAGCGGCAGACCGGTGAAGAACTTGGCTGCCATGCAACCGCCCCGGCAGCTGTCGTAATGGTTACAGCTGCCGCAAGCCCCGGCCGACTGCGGTTCGCGCAACTCGCGAAACAGCGGAGCGTTCTTCCAGACATTGTCGAAACCACCGTCGGACAACACATTTCCGGCCAGAAAGCGATCGTGGATGGCGAATGGGCAGGCGTACACGTCGCCCACCGGATCGATCAGGCAGACCACCCGGCCGGCCCCGCACATGTTCAGCCCGGCCAGCGCCCCGGGTTCGCCCAGCGCCGACAGGTGGAAGAACGAGTCGCCGGTGAGCACCCGCTCGCCGTTGGCGACCAGCCAGTCGTAGAGCTGGACCTGTTGGTCAGCCGTTGGGTGTAGGTCGTCCCAGACGTCGGCGCCTCGGCCAGACGGCCGCAACCGGGTGATCCGCAAGGTGGCGCCGTAACGGCTTGCCAGCGCTGCGAATTCGTCGAGCTGGCCCACGTTGTGGCGAGTCACGACCACCGAAATCTTGGCGTCGGAGAATCCCGCAGCGGCCAGATTCTCCAGAGCCCGTACCGCCATGGCGTAGGACCCGGCACCGCGGACGGCGTCATTGACCTCCGCGGTCGCGCCGTCCAGGGAGATCTGCACATCGACGTAGTCGCTGGCCGCCAGTCGCGCCGCGACCTCGGGGGTGATCCGCACCCCATTGGTCGAGAATTTCACACCCACGTGGTGTTCGGTGGCGTAGTCGACCAGGTCCCAGAAGTCCGGTCGCACCGTTGGCTCACCGCCGCCGATGTTGACGTAGAACACCTGCATGCGTTCCAGCTCGTCGATGATGTTTTGGCAATCCCGCGTGGACAATTCACGCGGATCGCGCTTACCCGACGAGGACAGGCAGTGCACGCACGCCAGATTGCAGGCGTAGGTCAGCTCCCAGGTCAGGCAGATCGGAGCGTCCAGGCCGCGCTCGAATTGCTCCACGAGCCGGGGTACGACCGCTGTCATTGGCTCACTTCCTTTGGATCCCTGGGCACCAGCATGTTCGAGGCCGCCAACACACTCAGTGCGTTCACATACGGACGCTGCTGCGCGTCGTCGATCCCTGCGGCACGGCAGGCGGTTCGCACGTCGGCGTGGTCGTCCAGCGACTGCACGACGTCCAGGATTGTGCGGTTCTTCAAAAACGACAGTTTGCGAGTGCCGAAGTGATACAACAGCGCACCGAACGGCTCGGGCCGCACGGCGACTTGTGGGTGCAACCGCCAGCCGGTGTCCGGGCTGAATTCGCCCGCGGGCACGCTCAGTAGACCCCGCACATCCCGTCGATGGACACCTCTTCCACCAGGGTCTCGGTGACGAGCTCGGTGTCGACGTCGGTCTGGTTCGGCTCCATGGTGTGGCCTTTCGTTGTCAGGGGCTCGACAAGTGGGTGTCAGCCCGGTCACAATCTTGGCCAGAATATGGCATCGAGTGCCAGAACGGAAGAGGGCCCCCAGGAAGGTGATGTCATGATGCCTCACTCGCGGGTGGGCCGGCGCCGCTCGACGACCCCGCACCACATCACCGACGTGGCCCTGGGGTTGTTCGCAGCCCGCGGGTTCGACGAGGTGAGCGTCGACGATGTCGCGCAGGCGGCGGGCATCGCCCGGCGCACACTGTTCCGCTACTACGCCTCGAAGAACGCGATCCCCTGGGGTGATTTCGATGCCCACCTTCAGCACCTGCGCGAACTGCTCGACCACGTCGATGCGGACGTGCCGCTGGGCGAAGCGCTGCGCACAGCCTTGTTGGCGTTCAACACTTTCGACGACTCGGAGACGGTCCGGCACCGTCAGCGTATGCGAGTGATCCTGCAAACTGCTGAGCTGCAAGCGTATTCGATGACGATGTATGCCGGCTGGCGAGAAGTCATTGCAGACTTCGTGGCGCGGAGGTCCGGCGCCAAGCCGTCTGACCTGTTGCCGCAGACCATTGCATGGATGATGCTCGGGGTGGCGCTGAGCGCCTATGAGCAATGGCTGGATGACGAGTCAGTGTCGTTACCCCAGGCGCTCGCCGGCGCATTCGACGTCGTCCGCGCCGGACTGGACCGGCTGAAGCCGTGAACAGCGACACCCCGCTGTTGCGGTCGCTCCGGGTGCAGGGCCAAGCCTGTGCCGAACTGGGCTCGCCGATGTACGGCGACCTGCTCAGTCGGGTAGGTGGCGACGTCAACGCCGCGGGAATTTTTGCCGACATCCTTTCCGGCCATGAACACGATCCCGCACGGCTGGCCGTGCCGCTACGACTGCTCGGCGGCCTGCACCGACTGGTGCTCGACGGTCGCGCACCGGTGCTGCGGCGCTGGTATCCCAGCACCGGCGGCCACTGGGATGCCGATGCGGCCTGGCCCGATATCGTGCGGGTCGCCGCCGACCATGCCGACGGGCTGCGCGCCGCGCTCGATCAGCCACCGCAGACCAACGAGGTGGGCCGCTCGGCCGCGCTGATCGGGGCGCTGCTGATCCTGACTCGCCAATTCGGCTTACCAGTACGGCTTTTCGAGATCGGCTGCAGCGCCGGGCTGAACCTGCGGGCCGACTACTACCGGTATCGCTACCCGGGCGGGCAATGGGGACCCGGCGACTCGCCGGTGACCATCGACGACGCGTGGCGAGGTCAACCGCCTCCGCCGGGCAGGTTGCAGATCGTCGAACGCCACGGCTATGACCTGGCGCCGGTCGACGCCACCGGCCGCGACGGCGAGTTGACGTTGCTGAGCTACGTGTGGCCCGATATGCCCCTCCGGCTGCAGCGGCTGCGCGGGGCGATCAGCGTCGCTCGGCGCGTCGCTGCTCCGCTGACGAGCTGCCGGGCCGGTGCGGCCGTCGCCGGTCTTACCGTGACGCCGGGCACGACGACGGTGCTGTGGCACTCCATCACGAGGCAGTATCTCTCCCGCGACGAGCAAGCAGCCGTCGACGTCGGCATCGATGCGGTGGCCGCCCAGGCCGGAGCCGAGTCGCCGTTTGTCCACCTCACGCTGGAGCCGCAACGGCGAACACCGGACAGCCCGGTGGAGTTTCTGTTGCGCGCCCGCAGCTGGCCCAGTGGTGAAGGTCGGATACTGGCCGACTGCTCGCCGCACGGTCCGCCGGTCACCTGGCAATAGACGTTCCAGCCCCTCCCGCGAGCGTGCGTAAACCCGGAGATTAGTTCGGCGTGTCGGCCGGGGACACGCACGCTCGCGCAGGGGGGATCAGCCCAGGACTTCCGAGATCGGCGCACTCGCAGCGACTTTGGCCCTGGTCTTCATCACCTTGCCGGGCATGCCACCACCGACGACGCCGACCACCGCACCGTCGCGCTCGTAATAGGCCAGGAACTTGCGGCCGTCGTCCTCGACGAGGTGCACGGTGTCGGTGGCGTGCGGCTCGCCCAGGCACTGGATCTTGACGTCGTATTGGTCGCTCCAGAAGTACGGGACCACGACGTTCGACGGGACATCTCGGCCAAGCATCGAGGGCACCACGACCCTAGCCTGCTCAGCGACATTGCTCCAATGTTCTACTCGCACTTGGTGTCCCGCCGGGCTGCGCCACGAGGCGACGTCGCCGAGCGCCCACACGTTGGGCACGCTGGTGCGCCCGGCCATGTCGCAGAGCACGCCGTTGTCGACCTCGATGCCGCTGCCCTCCAGCCACTCGGTCGCCGGCCGGGAACCGATCCCGACCACCACCAGATCAGCCGCCACCTCAGCGCCGTCGGTCAGCTCGACCGTTTCGACGTGGCCACTACCGCGAACCTCCGCGACCCCGACGCCAGTACGCACGTCGACACCCTCCGCACGGTGCAGCCGTGCCACCAACTCACCGATCTGCCGGCCTAGCACCGACGCCAGCGGCGCCGGCTGCGGCTCCACCAGCACCACCTCGACCCCCAGACCGCGCAGGCTTGCCGCGACCTCACAGCCGATGAATCCGGCACCGACGACGACGGCACGGTGTGCGGCAGACGCGTGGCTGCGCAACGCCAGACACTCGTCGAATGAGCGCAACACACGGATGCCTTCCAGATCGGGAAACGCCGGAATGCGCCGCGGCACCAGCCCGGTCGCGATGACGAGCTCGTCGTAGCCCAGCACCGTCCCGTCGTCCAGCGTCACGGTTTGTGCCGCGGTGTCCAGACCGGTGGCCCCCGAACCCAGACGCAGGGTGATCTCGCGTTCGTCGTAGAACTCACGCGGTTTGAGCGTCACGTCGTCGACCTCGCTGCGCAATACCTCCTTTGACAGCGGCGGCCGGTCATAGGGCAAATGCGCTTCGTCGCTGACGATGGTGAGCGGGCCAGTGTACTCCGCCCGGCGAAGCTGTTCAGCCAGCCGAGCCGCAGCGAGCCCCCCGCCGACGACCACGATTCCGTTTGCGGGGCCCTTGCCCCCCTCGCTAGTAGTCACGTGGAGTTCATACACGATCGCGGCGACGAATGGTGGGCCGCCCTGCGTTAGTACTTCAAGGCGCCCTTGTCGACCGGAATTTGCGTTCCCGACAATGTCCCTGATCCGTCGCCTGCCAGCCAGGCCACGACGTCGGCGACCTCGTCTGCGGTCATAAACCCCTTGGGCTGCACCGGCATCGGGGGGAAGCTGTGCACATAGTGCCCGTGCTCGGCGAAGATTTTCATCATCATCTCCGGCTCGATCATCGGGGTGTCGACCGAATACGGATGGATGGTGTTGACGCGGATGCCGAACTCGCCCAGTTCGATGGCCAAGGCGTTGGCCAGCCCGACCAGGCCATGCTTGGACGCCGAATAGTGGGCATTGCCGGGAGTGGCCTTCAGCCCGGCGGACGAGCTGACCACCACGATGGACCCGCCGTTACCGGCCTCGATCATTGCCGGCACCACCGCGCGGACGGTGCGCCAGGTACCGGAGAGGTTGACACCGATGATGGTGTCCCATTCCTCCTCGGTGATTTCCCAAACCCGGCCCCAGCTCAGCACACCCGCGTTGGCCACCACAATGTCGAGCCGGCCGAACTGCTCGACGCCGTCGGCCACCAACTGCTGCAGCGCCGCGCTGTCACGGATGTCCACCTCACGCGCCAGCACCTTCCGCCCCTCGGCCTCCACCGCGCGGACTGTCTCGGCGAGATCCTCAGGGGTGGCTGCCGGGTAGGTGATGCTCTCGGATACCGGCGCACAGATGTCCAGGGCGATGACGTCGGCGCCCTCGCGCGCCAATCGGACCGCGTGAGCGCGGCCCTGTCCCCGGGCAGCGCCGGTGACGAACGCGACGCGTCCTTGCAAAGACCCCGCTGCTGTAGTCACGGACACCCCTTTCACCAACTGCCGATGAGGCTAGCAGCGGAACTGAAACGTGTTCTAGACAGGCCCAGCCGGAACAGCTGAGGGTCAGATCTCGGCGATGATCTCGGCGCGCTTGCTGGCGTACTCCGCATCGGTTAGCGCGCCGGAAGCATGCAGCGTCTCGAGTTCCTGCAACCGCTCCCCGATGGACTGCACCGGTGCGATCACCGCAGCCGGCGATCCCGCGGCCGACGGGCCGTCAACGGCTGCGTCTTCTGCGGTCCGGCTTGCCGCCCGCCGCACCACCGCCCGAATCTGCTGCCGCAGCACAGGATTGGACCGCACGTCGAGCATCCGATTCACCGGAATGTTATTGGCTTTGAGGATCTGCAGGATCTCCATCAGCGGCCCGGCCTGCCCGCTCAAATCGTACGTCTTGTTGTCTTCTGCCACAGTGAATTGCGCTGGAACCAGACCATTGACCAAAGCGCTGCGCTCCCAGTCGATTTGGAATCTCTGCGTCGCGGGGTCGACTAAGACGACGAGCTTGCGTGCGGTGATGTTGCCCAGCCGGGTCACGCTCGCGATGACCCGGTCGGCACTGTCGAATGGCGCAAAGCGGCGCCCACCCTTTCGGATGAGCGCCGCTTGTGCTTTTGGTCGCCGACCCGCTGCGCCCGGCTGCGCCGCGCTTGCGATCGGCTCTGTGCTTTTGGTCGAAACTACTTGACGATCTTGGTGACCCGGCCGGCGCCGACGGTGCGGCCACCCTCGCGGATCGCGAAGCGCAGACCCTCGTCCATGGCGACGGGCTGGATCAGCTTCACCGCGATGTCGGTGTTGTCACCGGGCATCACCATCTCGGTGCCCTCCGGCAGCGTCACCACACCGGTCACGTCGGTGGTACGGAAGTAGAACTGCGGACGGTAGTTGTTGAAGAACGGCGTGTGCCGGCCGCCCTCGTCCTTGGACAGGATGTAGACCTGGCCCTCGAACTCGGTGTGCGGCGTAGTGGTGCCGGGCTTGGTGACGACCTGGCCGCGCTCGACGTCTTCACGCTTGATACCGCGCAGCAGCAGACCGACGTTGTCACCGGCCTGACCTTGGTCGAGCAGCTTGCGGAACATCTCCACACCGGTGACCGTGGTCTTGGTGCTGGTCGGCTTGATGCCGACGATCTCGACCTCTTCGTTGACGTTGATCACGCCGCGCTCGACACGGCCGGTGACGACGGTGCCACGGCCGGTGATCGTGAAGACGTCCTCGACGGGCATCAGGAACGGCTTGTCGGTGTCGCGGACCGGGTCCGGAATCGACTCGTCGACGGCGTTCATCAACTCGACGATGCCTTCGACCCACTTCTCGTCGCCCTCGAGCGCCTTGAGCGCCGACACCCGGATGACCGGGGCGTCCTCATCGAACTCCTGGGCAGCCAGCAGCTCACGGACCTCCAGCTCGACGAGCTCGAGCAGCTCCTCGTCGTCGACCATGTCAGCCTTGTTCAGCGCGACCAGGATGTAGGGCACGCCGACCTGACGCGCCAGCAGCACGTGCTCACGGGTCTGCGGCATGGGACCGTCAGTGGCGGCGACCACCAGGATCGCGCCGTCCATCTGCGCGGCGCCGGTGATCATGTTCTTGATGTAGTCAGCGTGGCCCGGGGCGTCGACGTGCGCGTAGTGGCGCTTGTCGGTCTGGTACTCCACGTGAGAGATGTTGATCGTGATACCGCGCTGACGCTCCTCGGGCGCATTATCGATCTGGTCGAATGCCCGCGACTCGTTCAAATCGGGAAACTTCTCGTGCAGGACCTTGGTGATAGCCGCGGTCAGCGTGGTCTTGCCGTGGTCAACGTGACCGATGGTCCCGATGTTGACGTGCGGCTTCGTCCGCTCGAACTTCGCCTTCGCCACTTCTGTGTCCTCCTGGACTTGTTGGTGCTTGTTAAAGCAGTGTTGGTTTCTTCACTTGTGCCGCGGTAGTGACCGGGCAAGGTTACTCCCCGGGCGAAATCACTCGCCCGTCGCCTTCGCAATGATCTCCTTCGACACGTTCGCCGGTACTTCGGCGTACGAGTCGAACACCATGGAGTAGTTTGCCCGACCCTGTGTCTTCGACCGCAGGTCGCCGACGTAGCCGAACATCTCCGACAGCGGCACATGCGCCTTGACCACGCGCGCACCGCTGCGTTCGTCCATGGCCTGGATCTGACCACGGCGGGAGTTCAAGTCGCCGATCACGTCGCCCATGTAGTCCTCAGGGGTGGTGACCTCGACGGCCATGATCGGTTCCAGGATCACCGGCTGCGCCTGTCCGGCCGCCTTCTTCAGCGCCTGGGAGCCGGCGATCTTGAACGCCATCTCCGACGAGTCCACGTCGTGGTACTGGCCGTCGAGCAGGGTCACCTTGAGGTTGACCAGCGGGTAGCCGGCCAGCACACCGTACTGCATGGCGTCCTGCGCGCCGGCGTCCACCGACGGGATGTACTCCCGCGGGATGCGGCCACCGGTGACCTTGTTTTCGAACTCGTAGGTCGCGCCCTCTTCGCCGTCGACGAGCGGCTCCAGCGTGATGATGACCTTCGCGAACTGACCCGAGCCGCCGGTCTGCTTCTTGTGGGTGAACTCGACGCTCTCCACTTTGCGGCGGATGGTCTCTTTGTAGGCCACCTGCGGCTTGCCGACGTTGGCCTCGACCTTGAACTCGCGACGCATCCGGTCGACCAGGATGTCCAGGTGCAGCTCGCCCATGCCGCCGATCACCGTCTGGCCGGTCTCCTGGTCCAGGTGCACCTTGAACGTCGGGTCCTCTTCGGCCAGCTTCTGGATCGAGAGGCTCAGCTTTTCCTGGTCGCTCTTGGTCTTGGGCTCGATGGCCACCTCGATGACCGGGTCGGGGAACGTCATCGACTCCAGCACGATCTGCTGGTTGGCGTCGCTCAACGTGTCACCGGTGGTGGTGTCCTTGAGTCCGATCACCGCGTAGATGTGGCCGGCCGACGCGGTGTCGACCGGGTTCTCCTTGTTGGCGTGCATCTGGAACAGCTTGCCCAGCCGCTCCTTCTTGCCTTTGGTGGCGTTGATGACCTGTGAGCCCGACTCCACCTTCCCGGAGTACACCCGCACGTAGGTCAGCTTGCCGAAGAACGGGTGCACCGCGATCTTGAATGCCAGCGCGGAGAACGGCTCGTCAGTGCTGGGCTTGCGGGTGATGATCTCGCTCTCATCGCCGGGCACATGGCCTTGTACCGATTCGACGTCCAGCGGCGACGGCAGGTAGTCGATGACCGCGTCGAGCATCGGCTGCACGCCCTTGTTCTTGAACGCGCTGCCGCACAGCACGGGGTAGAGCTCGGAGGCCACCGTCAGCTTGCGAATCGCTGCTTTGATCTCGGCCACGGACAGTTCCTCGCCGCCCAGGTACTTTTCCAGCAGCTCTTCGTCGGTCTCGGCGACGATCTCCAGCAGCGCGGTGCGGTACTCCTCGACCTTGTCGGCCAGGTCGGCGGGGATCTCGACGGTCTCGTAGGTCTCGCCGAGCTTGGTCTCGCCGCGCCACACCTTGGCGTTCATCTCGACCAGGTCGACGATGCCTTCGAACTCGTGCTCGGCGCCGATCGGCAGCTGGATGACCAGCGGCTTGGCGCCCAGGCGCTCCTCGATGGTGCGCACCGTGAAGTAGAAGTCGGCGCCGATCTTGTCCATCTTGTTGACGAAGCAGATCCGCGGCACGTCGTACTTGTCGGCCTGGCGCCACACTTGCTCGGACTGCGGCTCCACGCCCTCTTTGCCGTCGAACACCGCGACCGCACCGTCGAGCACCCGCAGGCTGCGCTCCACCTCGACGGTGAAGTCGACGTGGCCCGGGGTGTCGATGATGTTGATCTGGTTCTCGTTCCAGAAGCAGGTCACCGCCGCCGAGGTGATGGTGATGCCGCGTTCCTGCTCCTGCTCCATCCAGTCGGTGGTGGAGGCGCCGTCGTGCGTTTCACCGATCTTGTAGTTGACGCCGGTGTAGTACAGGATCCGCTCGGTGGTCGTCGTCTTGCCGGCGTCGATGTGCGCCATGATGCCGATGTTGCGGACCTTGCTCAGGTCAGTCAGCACGTCCTTCTGTGCCACAGAAGTCTTCCCACTCTTTCGGTTGCTTGGTTAGCTGTCGTTCTCGCCTCCGGCGACGCTGCCAGATGGTCGCCGCTGCGGCTCCCTACCAGCGATAATGCGCGAAGGCGCGGTTGGCCTCGGCCATCTTGTGGGTGTCCTCACGCCGCTTGACGGAGGCTCCAAGACCATTGCTGGCATCCAGGATCTCGTTTGCCAGCCGCTCGACCATGGTCTTTTCCCGGCGTTGCCGGGAAAAGCTGACCAGCCAGCGCAGCGCCAGCGTGGTCGACCGCTCCGGCCGCACCTCGACAGGCACCTGATAGGTAGCGCCACCGACTCGACGGCTGCGGACCTCCAGGGCCGGTTTGACGTTGTCCAGAGCCCGCTTGAGAGTGATCACCGGATCGGTGCCAGTCTTGTCCCGGGCTTGCTCGAGCGCACCATAAACAATGCGTTCGGCCAGCGATTTCTTCCCTTGCAGGAGAACTTTATTCACCAGCTGAGTAACCAGCTGCGACCCGTAGACCGGGTCATTGACCAGCGGGCGCTTCGGCGCGGGACCCTTGCGCGGCATCAGCCCTTCTCCTTCTTGGCGCCGTAACGGCTGCGAGCCTGCTTGCGGTTCTTGACGCCCTGGGTGTCCAGCGAGCCGCGGATGATCTTGTAGCGCACGCCCGGCAGGTCCTTCACCCGGCCGCCGCGCACCAGGACCATCGAGTGCTCCTGCAGATTGTGGCCTTCGCCGGGGATGTAGGCCGTGACCTCAACCTGACTGGTCAGCTTGACACGCGCCACCTTCCGAAGCGCCGAGTTCGGCTTCTTCGGGGTCGTGGTGTACACGCGCGTGCACACGCCACGGCGCTGCGGGCTGCCCTTGAGGGCCGCGGTCTTGACCTTGCCGATCTTGTCGCGGCGCCCTTTGCGGACCAGCTGCTGAATGGTTGGCATCTACCGGCTTTCTGTTTTTCCGTCTCTGTCCTGCTGTTATGCCCTGCCGCAGTACCCCGCGGCCGGGTGTGTCGCACGCGTCTGCCCCGGATTCAATCCGTAGCGTCATGGACATGCGAATTGGCCCGGCGTGCGCACCTTACGTCCCCAAGGCGCCCTACGCCGCCAGGCGCGAGTATCCACAATACCCGCCGCTAGTCGAGCAGGTCAAAGCGGCGACGACCAGCCTCGGCTGCGGCCCGCCCGGGCCCACGTTATTGTGCTCCGCGGCGACGCTATTGCGCCCCGCCGCGGCCGTTGCCGGCCCCCACCAGTTCGGCGTCGCTGCCCGAGTGCGGCCCTTCGAACCGCCAGCGCGGCAGCGCGCCCGGGTGGGTGCGTTGCAGCCAGTCGACCAGGCCTTCGCGCACCGCGCATCGCAGGGTGAACAGATCACCGGAGTTCGACGCGCTGAGCGTGACCCGCACCCGCAGAAAGCCGCCGACCGCGTCGAGCACCACCAGCGAGCCCGAGCGGTCGTCCCACAGTTCGTTCTCGGCGAGCAGGCGTTGCAGCTCGGCACGCATTTCGTCCACCGGGACGGTGAAGTCCACATCGAAGACCACCGTGCCGAGCAGGTCGGTCGAGTAACGCGTCCAGTTCTCGAAGGGTTTGGTGGTGAAGTACGTGGTGGGCAGCACCAGTCGGCGCTGATCCCAGATCTGGACCACCACGTAGGTCAAGGTGATCTCTTCGATGCGGCCCCACTCGCCTTCCAGCACCACCACGTCGCCGACCCGGATCGCATCCGAGAACGAGATCTGCATCCCGGCGAACACCGCGCCAAGCGAGGTCTGCGCGGCAAGACCGGCCACCACCGATAGCACCCCGGCCGAGGCGAACAGCGTCTTGCCGACCTGGGTGAACGAGGGGAAAGTCATCAGCGCCGCGGCGGCCCCGAGCACGATCAGGATGGCGATCGCCAGCCGCCGCAGCGTCATGGCCTGGGTCCGGATCCGTCGGCGCTGCCGGTCGGCGTCGGCGATACCGGCGTCACCGCCGGCGAAGCGTGCGATGGTGCGCCGCTCCGCGACCTGAACCAGACTGGCGAACAGCCAGGTGGTGGCCGCGATCGTCACGATGCGCAGCAGGTGATCGACGTTGTCCCGCCAGGACACCGACGCATCGATGGTCGCGTCCACCGCGATGTGTGCGGCGATCACCATGAGCAGGGCGCGAAACGATCGGCGGGTCAGGGTGTCGACGTCCTGGATCAAGTCGCTGCGCCGGCCGATGCGGCGCAACAGCCAAGACACCCCCCAGCCCAGCAGGTAGGCACCGACGGTGGCCCCGGCCAGCCAGGCCAAGACGACGGCGAGATGGGTAGCGGATTCAAGCTGGAACTCCTCGGGCATGGTGACAACAGCTCCGTGGATCGGGTGCAGATTCTCCACGAGTCTAGGGGCCGCCTGGCCCGGCCTACCTACTGCCGCGCTTATCTGCTGCGGCGCTCCATTCCGGACGCCAGCCGCAGCACCATGTCGGAAAACACCACGTCGGTGTCGATGTCGTCCATGACGCCGGTCATTTCCAGCAACACGAAACCGTGCAACGCCGACCAGAACTCCAATGCCGCGTAGAAGGCCTGTTCGCCGTCGAGGCCGTACGACGACAACACCGCGATCACCGGGGCGGCGGCGCTCCTGGTGGCTGCGGCGTACTCGGGGTCATCGCCGCCGAGTGGCATCCGGGTGAACGCCGAATACCGACCGGGGTGGTGATGGGCATAGCTGCGGTAGGCGCCCGCCATGACCAGGACCGCGTCGTCGGGGGCGCGGCCCTCACCGACTCGATTCAGCATGGTGATGATGTCGTCGATCACCCGCGTCCGCACTGTGCGGCGCAGATCTTCCAGGCTGTGCACATGGTTGTACAGCGACGGGCCCTTGGTGCCCAACTGGGTGGCCAGCGCGTTGATGGTCAACGCGTCCCAGCCTTCCCGGTCGAGGAAGGTCAGTGCGGCGTTGATGATGATCTCGCGGCTGAGTTTGGTTGGTCGGGCTGCAGACTTGCCGGCGGCACGCGACCGACCAACCTGTGGTTCCGGTTCAGCTGCCACGGCGATCGCCCTTCGGTTCACGTCGACCCGTCTTTTGCAATGCACCAGGGTCAGCGAAGAACTCTAGTCCGGCGACGACGCGGGCCGTCGGAGGTAGGCCCGAGAACAACTCCGGACCATCAAACCCATCGGCAAATGGAGGAAGCCGGCCACCACCTAGGACAAGGCACGTAGGCTCAGTCGAGCAATCACGCGCCATGGCGAGAGGACCCCGCGGTGAAATCGATAAGCCTGGGCCGAACATTGGTCGCCTGCGCGATCACCATCCCGCTCGTACTGGCGGTCGGAGCGCCGGCCGCACACGCCAAAAACGGCGACACCCACATCACCGGAGAAGGCGTCGAGACGACGGTGGACTGCAACAATGCGACGCTGATCGTCAACGGGACGTTCAACACGGTCAACGCGCTGGGCACCTGCTGGGCGGTGACGGTGATGGGTACGAGCAACACCATCGTCGCCGACACGGTCATCAACGACATCACCGTCTACGGCACTGACGAAACGGTGTACTTCCACAACGGTGACCCGGTCATCTGGGACCGCGGCCGTGAACTGGGCATGACCAACCGCATCAATCGCGCCGCAGTGTGAAAGTCTGCGGACGCTGATTGACGTTCACCCACCACCCGGACGAATCGAGGAGAAATGCACGCGTACACCGGGGGCCGCTCCCGGGCATCGGTAGCCGGGGCGCTCGCCGTCACCGCGCTGGCCGCGTTCGGGCTGGCCGGCTGCGGGTCGAATGACAAGAACGCGACACCGTCGACGACGAGCACGACCGAAAGCACAGGTGCACAGTTCGAGCTCGGGAACGTTATCAACTACGGATCGTTCGGCACCACAACGGATCTCGATTGCGGTGACGGGAAATCGCTCAACGTGGGCGGCTCCAACAACAAGTTGACCGTCAAAGGCACGTGCTCGACGGTCAGCATCGGCGGCGCCGACAACAAAATCACCTTCGACAAGATCGACAAGCAACTCAATATCGTCGGCTTCAACAACACCATCAGCTACAAAAACGGCAAGCCGACGGTCGAGAACCTCGGCTCGGGCAACAAGGTCAACGAGGGTTAGCTGCTCGCGCCATGCCGGCCGGCGCCGGCTGCGAAGCGGCCCGCTCCTGCCGTCGCCTCGGCCTTGACGCGGGAGATGCTGGCGAATTCATAGTCCAGCGCGTCTGATTCGACCATCCCCCACTGGTGCAGCGCCGACAACCGATCTGATCGCATGCACTGCTGCGGCAGTGCGGCCAGCTGCGCTGCCAGCTCCTCGGCGGCTGTACGGGCCTGTCCTTTGGGCACGACGCGGTTGGCCAGGCCGATCGCCTGGGCTTCGGTGGCATCGACGCCGCGACCGGTCAGGATCATGTCCATCGCCCGGCTGTGCCCGATCAGACGCGGCAGTCGGATGGTGCCGCCGTCGATCAGCGGCACTCCCCAACGGCGGCAGAACACGCCGAACACCGCGTCCTCCTCGGCGACCCGCAGATCGCACCACAACGCCAATTCCAGCCCACCTGCTACCGCATAGCCGCTGACCGCGGCGATCACCGGTTTGGACAACACCATCCGCGTGGGCCCCATCGGACCGGGTCCGCTCCGGTGCACGGCGTTGGCGTCAGTAGTGCCAAACGCCTTCAAATCCGCTCCCGCGCAGAATGTTCCGTGGTCGCCCCACAGCACCGCCACCGATGCGGCGTCATCCCGGTCGAACTCTTCGAATGCGGAGAACAGGGCGGCGGCTGTCGGGCCATTGACGGCGTTGCGGGCCTCCGGCCGATTCAAAATCACCGTGGTAACCGGCCCACTGCGCTCGGCACGCACCGGATCACTCATGTCGCCTCCACTAATCGGATACCGTCGCGCCGCGCGGTCAGTTCGGCGGCAAAGTCGTTGTAGGCTGCCCGCAACCTCTCGCCCGGCCAATCCGCGGGTAGCAGTTCAGCCGGCAGCATAGGGTCACTCAGCAGATGGCGCACCATCGCGGCGGCCACCGTGAACCTGGCGGGAACGTCGGTGGCAGATGACATCTCGTCGAGCATGCGATAACCGGCCCGTGCCCACGTCGGCATGTCCCACAGCTGGCCGGCCAGCTCGGCGGGCGCGTCGTCGCGAGCCTTCACGATCCGTACCCGGTCCCGGATGTCTGGCTTCAGTTCGAGGTCGAGGTTATCGGGGCGCATCCATACCCCTTCGCGTAGCTCACCGAATCTTTTGTCGTGCAGAGTGTTTCGTAGATCGGCGCGACTGCGGGCGTCGGTGCCGACGCTGGTGACGATCACCATGGTCCAGTCGCCATGCCAGCGCCGCACGCGCAGGCTGATCGCCTCGTCCTGACGGCGCTGGCGGGCCAACAGCCGGTCGGAGAGCCGGTAGCCGTCGGCCGACCGGATCAGGTCTCCGGCGCCGACCATCCGAGTCAGCGCCACTCGTAACGTGGTTTCCTTGATACCGAAATCGCTGGTGAGCCTGATCAATTCGGCTGCGCTGGCCCAGGCCGGGTGAGCGCCGAGCAGCACGGACAACACCACCGACCGGGCTGTCATGCGTGCCAGCGTCCTGGGCATCGCCTACACCTCAGATGCTTTGCGGCCGTAGTCCCCGAAGGGCTCGTCCCGGTGCCGGACCGCGTCGCGGAAGCCGTGCTCGACCGCATCGGCGACGAACGCGTGGCCTTCGGGCGTGTGCCGGGCCACGCCGTCGAACACGGTGCTGACCATCCGACTGGTCGCCACACCTTGTTGCAACAGCGCGGTGTTGAGTGCGAGCTTGACCATGATGAGCTGGTTGACCGGCACTGCGGCGATGCGCTCGACGAGTCGCTCGGCGCGTTCGTCGAGATCTTTCGGGTCGGGCGCCTCAACCGCCAGTCCCCATTCGGCGGCTTGGGCGCCGGTGATGCAATCACCGGTCAGCAGAAGACGTTTGGCGCGCTGGTCACCGAGCCGGTGCGCCCACAGTCCGGCGGCCGGCACGCCCCACACCCGGGTCGGCGGGTAGCCGATTTTGGCGTCGGAGGCGGCGATCACCTGGTCGGCGTGCAGCGCGATGTCGGTGCCGCCGGCCACGCAGTAACCGTGGATCTTGACCACCGTGGGCTTGTCGGCGTGCATCAGGCTGGAGAACCCGCGCACGAACCGGCTCATCATCTGGTAGTCGATCATCGGGTCCCAGGGCTGGTTCGGCAGGTGGTTGACGGCCTGGGTTTTGCCGTCGAGCACGGTCCCCTTGTAGGTGCTGCCGCCACCGGCTGAGGACGAGCCTTCGGCGTAGGCGCTGAGATCGAAGCCGGCGCAGAATCCTTCGCCCCGACCCGACACCAGGATCACGTGCACGTTGGGGTCGAGGTCCGCGCGCTCGACCAGCGCTGACAGCTCTAACGGGGTGTCGGCGATGATCGCGTTGCCCTTTTCGGGCCGGTTGAAAGTGATTCGGGCAACCCGGTCGGTGACCTCATAGGTCATCGTTTTCAAGTTGTCGAAGTCGACCGGTCTGATCGCGTGCGTCATCCCTTGACCATTGCACGCTCGAGAATCGGCGCGAGATCCAACCCAGTGGGCATGGTTCCGTAGGCGCCGCCCCACTGTCCTCTGAGCCGGGTGGCCAGAAATGCCTCGGCGACAGCCGGATGACCGTGCCGCACCAACAGCGAACCCTGCAGCGCCAGGCAGATGTCCTCGGCGATCTTACGGGCCCGGTATTGGATGGTCTCGAGATCCGCCAACTGTGGCTTGAGCCGGTCGACGTGGGCGTCCAGCCGTGGATCGTGGCCGGCGGTGTTGGCCAACTCGGCGAAGAGCACGTCGACGCATTCCGAGCGGGTTCCCATGGCGCGCAACGTGTCCAGGGCGCTGACGTTGCCGGAGCCCTCCCAGATGCCCATCAGCGGCGCTTCGCGGTACAACCGGGGCATACCGAAGTCCTCGATATAGCCGTTGCCGCCCAAGCATTCCATCGCCTCGGCGGCGTGCGGGGTGGCGCGCTTGCATACCCAGTACTTGGTCGCGGCCAGTCCGATGCGGCGCAGCAGCGTCTCGCTCTCGTCACCGCGTACCGCGTTGTCGGTGGCGCCGGCCATCCGCATCGCCACCATGGTGGCTGCTTCGGCCTCGACAGCCAAGTCTGCCAACACATTACGCATCAGCGGCTGATCGATCAGGTAGGCGCCGAAAGCCTTGCGGTGCTGGGCATGATAGACGGCACGGGTCAGCCCGGTGCGCATACTGGTGGCGCTGCCCAGCGCGCAGTCCAGCCGAGTCAGGTTGACCATCTCGATGATGGTCGATACCCCGCGGCCCTCTTCCCCGACCAACCAGGCGGTGGCGCCGTCGTACTCGACCTCGCTGGAGGCGTTGGCATGGTTGCCGAGTTTGTCCTTGAGCCGCTGCAAGAACATGCGGTTGCGGGTGCCGTCGGGCAGCATCCGGGGCAGCAGGAAGCACGACAAGCCATCGGGTGCCTGTGCGAGCACCAGGAAGATGTCGCACATCGGCGCCGAGGTGAACCACTTGTGACCCGTCAGGCGGTAGCTGCCGTCGGCGTTGCGGGTGGCCTGGGTGGTGCCGGCACGCACATCAGAGCCGCCCTGCTTTTCGGTCATCGACATGCCTGCGGTGATACCGGCTTTGGTTGTCGGCACTGTCAGGTCCGGGTCGTACTCGCGGCTGGTCAGCAGCGGTTCGTAGATGTCGGCGAGCTCAGGGTTGCACCGCAGCGCCGGCACGACGGCATAGGTCATCGAGATCGGGCACATGTGACCGGGCTCGGCGGTCCACACGCCGGTCTTGGCGGCTCGCACAACATGGGCACCGGGCCGGGAATCCGCCCACGGCGCGGCGTGCAGGCCGTGGGCAATCGCGGTGCGCATCAGCTGGTGGTAGGCGGGGTCGTACTCCACCTCGTCGACACGGTGGCCGTAGCGGTCGTGGGTCTGCAGGATCGGCCGGTTGCGGTCGGCCAGCTCGCCCCACCGTTGGGTTTCGGCGCTGCCGGAAATCGCGCCGACCTCGGTAACCTCGTCGAGGCCCCACTGCCCGCCTTCGCGGATCAGCGCCTCGGTCAGAACCGGTGACGATGCCGGGTTGTAGTCCTCCAGCGGCGGGACCTGGTTGGTGACGACATGGGTATCGGGCATGAGTCCAGTGTTACATTTTGCCGACAACTGTTCAAGAGGTGTAATGAGCCTCGACTGGGACGGCCACCGCTAGCTGAGGTGGTCGCGCAGAAAAGCAATGTCGTCCTTGCGGCCTTGGTCGGCGGTTTCGCAGATGACCGGCGCGCCAGCGGCCTTGACGACGGCCACCAGTAGCTGCGGATCGATCTGTCCGGTACCGATGTTGGCGTGCCGGTCCGCGCCCGAGCCGGCCGCATCCCGCGAGTCGTTGCAGTGCACCAAGTCGATGCGTCCAGTGATCGCCTTGATCCGATCGACGGCGCCGACCAGCGCCTCGCCCGCCGACCACGCGTGACAGGTGTCCAGACAAAAGCCGATATCGGTGTCGCCAATCTGATCCCAGAGTCGCGCAATGGTGTCGAAGTGGCGGGCCATCGCGTGATTGCCGCCGGCGGTGTTCTCCAGATAGAGCGGAACTTCGGTTTCCAGCCGGTCCATCGCTTTGCGCCACCGTTCGAAACCGGCGTCCAGGTCGCTGTCGTCGGCGACATGGCCACCGTGCACGATCACTGCCGCAGCCCCGATGTCCGCTGCGGCATTGCAGGTGTCCTGCAGAATCTTGCGTGACGGGATCCGCACCCGGTTGTTCGCCGAGGCGACGTTGATCAGATATGGCGCATGCACGTAGATCGGGACCGCCGATGCCTTCAGCTCAGCCGCGTCGTCGCGTGGTTTGGGTGCCTTCCAGCTTTGCGGATTGCCGAGAAAGATCTGTATCGCGTCGGCGTTTTCGGCTGCCGCGGCGGCAAGGGGATCCTGCGGGCTGACATGCGAACCGATGAGCACGCGGCAAGTCTAGTCGGTCACGGTTACCGGCGAGCAGACGCAGAATCGCACGCGCGGTGCCCGCGTCGTGCGATTCTGCGTCTGCTCGCGTCAACTCTCAACTCACAGCTTGGGAACGGGCCAAGTGACCGTCGATGCGTTCCGCTAGGCGACCCGGGTAGCGTCTGACGTCGTCGACCACGATTGGAATAACAGTCCAGCCAAGCTCTTGCACACTTGCGAAGCGCGCTTTATCCCTGAGCATCTCAAGCCGGCCTGCGTGCCACTCAACGCTCTCGTACTCTGCCGCCACACGAGCGTGCGGCCATGCGAAGTCGACGCGCCATACCTCGCCACGACCGCCGCGGATCTCGTACTGAAGCTCCGGAGGAGGTAGACCGTAGTCGATCATCACGAGTCGCGCTTCGCTCTCCATTGCCGACTCGGCCCTCGCGTCGGCATGAGGAAGTAGCTCACGCACGGCGACGATGCCGCGCCGGCCTCGCTGCTGCAGCACTGCTCTTTCAAGTTCGTTACGCGTGCACCACGTGGAGTGGAGGGCAGCGTCGAGGGTTGCGAGTGCTCGCGGCCGTTGGAGTTCTCGCGCAAGCTCCACAGCCGTCCATGCCGGCGCCGTGGCGAGACGACCTGCGACATGCCGCAATTCGGCACCGGTGCGTTGATGGACCATTAGGTCAGTCGTAGGCCGCATCCGCACCCCAGGATCCAAGACGTGTATAGCGGTGGTGTTTTGGACATCGAAGCCGTACAACTTTGCGGCGGTTCCCATACATGCCACCGCATGACGCCCCGTGAACAGATCGAGTGCCCGCAGGCGGCCTAATAGGTCTGGTTCAACGCCCGCGTAAATGCCGTACCACACCCTAGTGAGGTCACCGTTCTTCACTTGGACGTCGAGTTCCTGGCGGGTCATCACGGTGAGCAACTGGGCTGTCGTCGCGAATCCACCGGCCGCGTCGAGAAGGGCTAAGGCACCGGCATGCACACCCGAAGCATGTGGGCGTTAGCCAGGATTGGCTAGCCACCCTGGCGATAACGGCGCCGACAAGACGCAGAATCGTACGCACGGTGCCTGCGCCGTGCGATTCTGCGTCTGCTCGCGAGGGAGCGTCTGCTCGCGAGGGGCAAAGAGAAAGCCCCGGGGCATGGGACCCGGGGCTTTCTCGTGCTTGTTACCGGTAGTCGCTGTAGCCGTAGTCGTCCAGCGGGACCGCGGCCCCGGTGGCGGCACCGAAATCCGGGCTGTAGTACTGATCCTCGTAGGACGGGATCGTGTACGCGGCGGCCCGGGCCTCCTCGGTCGGCTGCACCTGGATGTTGCGGTAGCGGTTGATCCCGGTACCGGCCGGGATCAGCTTGCCGATGATCACGTTCTCCTTCAGACCGTTGAGCCGGTCGCTGCGGCAGTTGATCGCCGCATCGGTCAGCACTCGAGTGGTCTCCTGGAACGACGCCGCGGACAGCCACGAATCGGTGGCCAGCGACGCCTTCGTGATACCCATCAGCACCGGGCGACCGGCGGCGGGCTCGCCGCCCTCGGCCACCACCCGACGGTTCTCGGCCTCGAACTCCGCGCGGTCGATCAGCGAGCCGGGCAGGAATTCCGTTGAGCCCGAGTCGATGATGGTCACCCGGCGCAGCATCTGCCGGACGATCACCTCGATGTGCTTGTCGTGGATCGACACACCCTGCGCCCGGTAGACCTCCTGGACCTCCTTGGTCAGGTGGATCTGCACCTCGCGCGGGCCCTGCACGCGCAGCACCTCGTGCGGGTCGGCGGAGCCTTCCATCAACTGCTGGCCGACCTCGACGTGGTCGCCGTCGGCCAGCAGCCGCTCGGTGCCGTCCTCGTGCTTGAACACCCGCAGCCGCTGACGCTTGGAGAGCTTGTCGTAGACCACTTCCTCGCCACCGTCGTCCGGGACGATGGTGATCTTGTAGAAGCGCTCACCCTCCTCGAGGCGGACCCGTCCGGTGACGTCGGCGATCGGCGCCTTACCGCGTGGGATGCGGGCTTCGAAGAGCTCCTGCACCCGGGGCAGACCACCGGTGATGTCCTCACCGACACCACCCTGGTGGAAGGTGCGCATGGTCAGCTGGGTGCCGGGCTCGCCGATGGACTGGGCCGCGACGATACCGACGGCCTCACCGATGTCGACCAGCTTGCCGGTCGCCATCGAGCGCCCGTAACACGTCGCGCACACGCCGGTGCCGGTCGCGCAGGTCAGCACCGACCGCACCTTCACGTGCGTGATGCCGGCCGCCAGCAGCGCGTCGATCTCGGGGTCGCCCAGATCGTGACCGCGAGCAACCACGACCTTGCCCTTCTCATCAACCGCGTCGGTGCCCAAAGTGCGGGCATAGGCCGACGTTTCGATGAACGGGTCGCGGATCAACGCGCCGTCGGGCTGACGCTCGGCGATCTCGACGGTGATACCGCGCTCGGTGCCGCAGTCCGCCTCGCGCACGATGACGTCCTGGCTCACGTCGACCAGACGGCGGGTCAGATAGCCCGAGTCGGCGGTACGCAACGCGGTGTCGGCCAAGCCCTTTCGCGCGCCGTGGGTGTTGATGAAGTACTCCAACACCGTCAGGCCCTCACGGAACGACGACTTGATCGGCCGCGGAATGAACTCACCCTTCGGGTTGGTCACCAAACCCTTCATGCCGGCCAGCGTCCGGGTCTGGGTGAAGTTACCCGTGGCACCGGAGTCGACGATCGTGATGATCGGGTTGTCGTCGGGGTAGTGCTCGCGCAGCGCCTGACCGACCTCGTCGGTGGCTTCCTTCCAGATCTCCACCAGCGCCTCGTTGCGCTCGTCGTGGTTCAAAGCACCACGCTGGAACTGCTTTTCGACCTTGTCGGCGCGCTCCTCGTACGAGTCGAGGATCTCCTGCTTACGCGGTGGAACCAACACGTCGGCCATGGAGACGGTGACACCCGAGCGGGTGGCCCAGTAGAAACCGGCGTCCTTGAGCTTGTCGACGGTTTGGGCGACGACGATCATCGGGTAACGCTCGGCCAGATCGTTGATGATCGCAGCCTGCACCTTCTTGTGCATCTGCTTGTTCACGAACGGGTAGCCCGTGGGCAGCAGCTCGTTGAACATCACCCGGCCCAGCGTGGTCTCGGCGATCCAGGAATCCCCCGGCTGCCAACCATGTGCGCCGAACAACTCGGCCTCGACCTCGGCGGGCGGACGCAGCTGCTCCAGCCGCACCTTGATCTTGGCCCGCACGCTCAACACGCCGCGGTCGGCGGCCATGATCGCCTCAGCCGGCGATGCGTACACGCCCGTCTCGGCGCGGTCTTTGGCAGCGGCCACGTATTCGCCGGTGTCGCCGTCGACTTCGGTGGTCAGGTAGTACAGCCCGGTCACCATGTCCAGTCGCGGCATGGCCAGCGGGCGACCCGACGCCGGCGACAGGATGTTGTTCGACGACAGCATCAGGATGCGGGCCTCGGCCTGCGCCTCGGCGCTCAACGGCAGGTGCACCGCCATCTGGTCGCCGTCGAAGTCGGCGTTGAACGCCTCACACACCAGCGGGTGCAGCTGAATGGCCTTGCCCTCCACCAGCATCGGCTCGAAGGCCTGAATACCCAACCGGTGCAGAGTCGGTGCGCGGTTCAGCAGTACCGGGTGCTCGGCGATGACCTCTTCGAGGACGTCCCACACCTGCGGACGCTGACGCTCCACCATCCGCTTGGCGCTCTTGATGTTCTGCGCGTGGTTGAGGTCGACCAGCCGCTTCATCACGAACGGCTTGAACAGCTCCAGCGCCATCAGCTTGGGCAGACCGCACTGGTGCAGCTTGAGCTGCGGGCCCACCACGATGACCGAACGGCCGGAGTAGTCCACCCGCTTACCGAGCAGGTTCTGCCGGAACCGGCCCTGCTTACCCTTGAGCAGATCCGACAGTGACTTCAGCGGGCGGTTACCCGGCCCGGTGACCGGCCGGCCACGACGGCCGTTGTCGAACAGCGCGTCCACCGACTCCTGCAGCATCCGCTTCTCGTTGTTGACGATGATCTCGGGCGCACCCAGATCGATCAGCCTCTTGAGTCGGTTGTTGCGGTTGATCACCCGGCGGTAGAGGTCGTTGAGGTCGGACGTGGCGAACCGGCCACCGTCGAGCTGCACCATCGGGCGCAGCTCCGGCGGGATCACCGGCACCGCGTCGAGCACCATGCCCATCGGCGAGTTGCCCGACTGCTGGAACGCCGCGACCACCTTGAGCCGCTTGAGGGCGCGAAGCTTCTTCTGCCCCTTGCCGTTCTTGATGGTGTCGCGCAGCGACTCGGCCTCGGCGTCGATGTCGAAGTTCTCGATCAGCTTCTGGATCGACTCCGCGCCCATCGCGCCGGTGAAGTACTCGCCGTAGCGGTCGACGAGCTCGCGGTAGAGGTTCTCATCGACGATCAGCTGCTTGGTGGCCAGCTTGGTGAAGGTCGTCCAGATCTCGTCCAGCCGGTCCAGCTCGCGCTGCGCGCGGTCGCGCAGCTGACGCATCTCGCGCTCACCGCCGTCGCGAACCTTGCGCCGCGCATCGGCTTTCGCGCCTTCGGCCTCCAACTCGGCCAGGTCGGCTTCCAGCTTCTGGGCGCGGGCCTCCAGGTCCGCGTCGCGCTGGTCCTCGATGGCCTTCTTCTCGACCACCATCTCGGCCTCGAGAGTGGACAACTCGTTGTGCCGCAACTCGTCGTCGACGCCGGTGATGACGTAGGCGGCGAAGTAAATGATCTTCTCGAGATCCTTGGGCGCCAGGTCCAGCAGGTAGCCCAACCGGCTCGGCACACCCTTGAAGTACCAGATGTGGGTCACCGGTGCGGCCAGCTCGATGTGGCCCATCCGCTCGCGGCGCACCTTGGCCCGGGTCACCTCAACGCCACAGCGCTCACAGATGATGCCCTTGAAGCGCACGCGCTTGTACTTGCCGCAGTAGCACTCCCAGTCGCGAGTCGGTCCGAAGATCTTCTCGCAGAACAAGCCATCCTTCTCCGGCTTGAGCGTGCGGTAGTTGATGGTCTCCGGCTTTTTGACCTCGCCGAAAGACCAGTTGCGGATGTCCTCCGCGGTGGCCAGGCCGATGCGGAGTTCATCGAAGAAGTTGACGTCTAACACGTAACTCCCTTTCCCCTTTGCGGGTGTAGTAACAAGGAAATAATTAAGCCAAATCTTCTACAGAGGCAGATTCGTTGCGGGACAGGTTGATTCCCAGGTTCGCCGCAGCGCGTTCCAGGTCCTCGTCGTCACCGTCGCGCATCTCGATGGCGGCACCGTCGCTGGAGAGCACCTCGACGTTGAGGCACAACGACTGCAGCTCTTTGAGCAGCACCTTGAACGACTCGGGGATGCCCGGCTCGGGGATGTTCTCGCCCTTGACGATCGCCTCGTACACCTTGACCCGGCCGACGGTGTCATCGGATTTGATGGTCAACAGCTCCTGCAGGGTGTAGGCCGCGCCGTAGGCCTGCATGGCCCAGCACTCCATCTCACCGAACCGCTGGCCACCGAACTGCGCCTTACCGCCCAGCGGCTGCTGGGTGATCATCGAGTACGGGCCGGTGGAGCGGGCGTGGATCTTGTCGTCCACCAGGTGGTGCAGCTTCATGATGTACATGAAGCCAACGGTCACCGGGTACGGGAACGGCTCACCGGAGCGGCCGTCGAACAGCACCGCCTTGCCGTCGCCGTTGACCAGCACCTCGCCGTCCCGGTTGGGCAGCGTCGAGGACAGCAGGCCTTGCAGCTCAGCTTCCTGGGCGCCGTCGAACACCGGCGTGGCCACGATGTTGTTCGGCTCGGCCTCCAGCAGTTCCTCAGGCAGCCTTGCCGCCCAGTCCGGCGCGCCGTCGACCTTCCAGCCGCTGTGTGCGCACCAGCCCAGGTGGGTTTCCAAGATCTGGCCGATGTTCATCCGTCGCGGCACCCCGTGGGTGTTCAAGATGATGTCCACCGGGGTGCCGTCCGGCAGGAACGGCATGTCCTCGACGGGCAGGATCTTGCCGATCACGCCCTTGTTGCCGTGCCGGCCGGCCAGCTTGTCACCGTCGGAGATCTTGCGCTTCTGGGCGACGTAGACGCGGACCAGTTCGTTGACCCCGGCCGGCAGCTCGTCGTCGTCCTCGCGGGAGAACACCCGGATGCCGATCACCTTGCCGGACTCGCCGTGCGGCACCTTTAGCGAGGTGTCGCGGACTTCGCGGGCCTTCTCACCGAAGATCGCCCGCAGCAGTCGCTCCTCCGGGGTCAGCTCGGTCTCTCCCTTCGGGGTGACCTTGCCGACCAGGATGTCGCCGTCGCGAACCTCGGCGCCGATGCGCACGATGCCGCGCTCGTCGAGGTCGGCCAGCACCTCATCGGAGACGTTCGGGATGTCCCGGGTGATCTCCTCGGCGCCCAGCTTGGTGTCGCGGGCGTCGATTTCGTGCTCCTCGATGTGAATCGAGGTCAGCACATCCTCCTCGACGAGGCGGTTGGACAGGATGATCGCGTCCTCGTAGTTGTGACCCTCCCACGGCATGATCGCCACCAGCAGGTTCTTGCCCAGCGCCATCTCGCCGTTGTCGGTACACGGCCCGTCGGCGACCACCTGGCCGGCCTCCACCCGCTGGCCGGCGTCGACCATCGGACGCTGGTTGGCGCAGGTGCCGTGGTTGGACCGGGCGAACTTGCGCATCCGGTAGGTCTGCCGGGTGCCGTCGTCGGCCATCACGGTGATGTAGTCGGCCGACACCTCCTCGATGACGCCGCTCTTGTCGGCGACGACGACGTCGCCGGCGTCGATCGCGGCGCGCAACTCCATCCCGGTGCCCACCAGCGGCGCCTCGCTGCGCACCAGCGGAACCGCCTGGCGCTGCATGTTGGCACCCATCAGGGCGCGGTTGGCGTCGTCGTGCTCGAGGAACGGGATCATCGCGGTCGCGACCGAGACCATCTGGCGCGGCGAGACGTCCATGTAGTCCACTTCGGCCGAGGACACGTACTCGACCTCGCCGCCCTTGCGGCGCACCAGGACCCGGGCCTCGGTGAACCGGCCGTCGTCGTCGATCGGCGAGTTGGCCTGCGCCACCACGTGGCGGTCTTCCTCGTCGGCGGTCAGGTAGTGGATCTCGTCGGTAATTACACCGTCGACCACCTTGCGGTACGGCGTCTCGATGAAGCCGAAGGGGTTCACCCGCGCGTAGGTCGCCAACGATCCGATCAGACCGATGTTCGGACCCTCCGGCGTCTCGATCGGGCACATCCGGCCGTAGTGGCTGGAGTGCACGTCGCGGACCTCCAGGCCGGCACGCTCACGGGACAGACCGCCGGGGCCCAGCGCCGAGAGGCGACGCTTGTGGGTCAGACCCGACAGCGGGTTGTTCTGGTCCATGAACTGGGAGAGCTGGCTGGTGCCGAAGAACTCCTTGATCGCAGCAACCACCGGGCGGATGTTGATCAGGGTCTGCGGCGTGATCGCCTCGACGTCCTGAGTGGTCATCCGCTCGCGGACCACCCGCTCCATCCGGGACATGCCGACCCGGATCTGGTTCTGGATCAGCTCACCGACCGTGCGCAGCCGCCGGTTGCCGAAGTGGTCGATGTCGTCGGTTTCCACCGGCACCTCGACGCCGCCCGGGGCGGTCATCGTGGGCTGCCCCTCGTGCAAGCGCACCAGGTACTCGATGGTGGCGACGACGTCCTCTTCGGTCAGGGTGGTCGTCGAAGCGCCGCTGACGCCGAGCTTCTTGTTGACCTTGTAGCGGCCGACGCGGGCCAGGTCGTAGCGCTTCTCCTTGAAGAACAGGTTCTCCAGCAGGGTCTGCGCCGATTCCTTGGTCGGCGGCTCGCCCGGGCGCAGCTTGCGGTAGATGTCCAGCAGGGCCTCGTCGGTGCCCGCGGTGTTGTCCTTCTCCAGCGTCGACATCATGATCTCGGAGAAGCCGAACCGCTCGGTGATCTGCTCGCTGGTCCAGCCCAGCGCCTTGAGCAGCACGGTCACCGGCTGACGACGTTTGCGGTCGATGCGCACCCCGACGGTGTCGCGCTTGTCGACGTCGAACTCCAGCCACGCGCCGCGGCTCGGGATCACCTTGACCGAATGCAGCGTCTTCTCGGTCGACTTGTCGATGGTCTCGTCGAAGTACACGCCGGGCGAGCGGACCAGCTGGCTGACCACCACCCGCTCGGTGCCGTTGATGATGAACGTGCCCTTCTCGGTCATCATCGGGAAGTCGCCCATGAACACCGTCTGGCTCTTGATTTCGCCGGTGTTGTTGTTGATGAACTCGGCCGTGACGAACAGCGGGGCCGCGTACGTCATGTCCTTGTCTTTGCACTCGTCGACGGGTGCCTTGACCTCGTCGAACCGCGGGTCGGAGAAGGACAGCGACATCGAGCCGGAGAAGTCCTCGATCGGCGACAGCTCTTCGAGCACCTCTTCCAAGCCGCCGGTGGTCCTGCCATCAGGGCGGGCAGCGGCCGCTTCGCGCCAGTGGGGCGCGCCGATCAGCCACTCGAAGGAATCGGTCTGCACGTCGAGAAGACCGGGAACCTCGAGCGGTTCACGCAGTTTGGCGAAAGAAATTCGGTTAGGCGCTCCGGGAACGGAGCCATTTGACGAAATCTGAGTACCTGAGGGGTTCTTCTTGCTCTGGCGCGAGACTGCCAAGATGCATCCTTCCAGCACCTCGTGCGACTAACGAAAGCCGGCGGGCACCGGACCTGTTCGCCGCGATAACTGTGTCGGTTCGGCTGGCGAACGAACTGTCCGAAACTCACGCACGCAGCTAGATCGCTGAGCCGGAACGGGCTCAGGCTAGGACCACGGTGTCAAGTGGCGGGTGAGGTGGGCAGGAGGCAGCCAGCGCAACGTCCAACAATAGCGCAGGACGGCGCATTCCTCAACTACCGCGCTCCGGGGGTACCGGCGATCTGGCGCTGGCCGCCGTCTTCGCCTTCCCGTGCACACATGCTGCCCAACAGATTGGCCCCTTCAGGCCCTCCCGTCAAGGGTTGACGCGCCAACTTGTCAGCAGAACTCCTTCCACATATTGCGCGCCGTTGTCGCTTACTGAGTACGGATCGTCTCGGTGGGTGCGTCGTAGTCGCGATGGCGGCCACGGTCACCCTCGTCGCCGAACTCGCTGGCTGAGTACTCATTGGTGCCCTCGAGGGAGTCGAGGATCGCCTGCTGGGCACCCTTGGGCAGAGTGTGCAGGTTCTCCCGGACCCGGGCCTGGCGCCGGGCGACCGCTTTGCGTTCGGGCATTCCCGGCGTGACAGTGATCTGCGGCGGCACACCCTCGATCTCCTCGACGCCGCCGTCATGGTGGCCGGCGTCCAAGTGCGCCTGCTCTTCGGCCATGGTGGCCTCGTCCTTTTCCTCCGACATCCCGATCGGCCCGATCCGGCGGCCGTTGAGGAACTGGCGGACCACCGGCTCGTCGCTGGTCAGCAACACCTCGCGCGGACCGAACATCACCAGCTTGCGACGGAACAGCATGCCCATGTTGTCGGGCACCGTGCGGGCGATGTTGATGTTGTGCGTGACGATCAGAATCGTGGCGTCGATCTGGGCGTTGATGTCGATGAGCAACTGGCTCAGATAGGCGGTACGGACCGGGTCCAGACCCGAGTCGGGCTCGTCGCAGAGGATGATCTTCGGGTCGAGCACCAGCGAGCGGGCCAAGCCGGCGCGCTTGCGCATACCGCCGGAAATCTCGCCGGGGAACTTCTTCTCGTCGCCGCCCAGACCGACCAGGGTCAGCTTCTCCATGACGATGTCACGGATCTCGCTTTCCTTCTTCTTGGTGTGCTCGCGCAGCGGGAACGCGGTGTTGTCGTAGAGGTTCATCGAGCCGAACAGTGCGCCGTCCTGGAACATCACACCGAACAGGGTGCGGATGTCATAAAGCTCTTTGGCCGAGCACTCGGTGACGTCGGTGCCGTCGACGATGATCGATCCGCGCTCGGGGCGCAGCAGGCCGATCAACGACTTCAAGAACACTGATTTGCCGGTACCTGAGGGGCCCAGCAGCACACTGACCTCGCCCTCCGGGATGTCCATGGTGACGTCTTCCCAGATTCGCTGGGATCCGAAGGACTTGGTCAGTCCTTCGACCTGGATGCCGATACCCATGCGAAATCCTCTCGATGACGTTGCTGGTGTGGCCTGTGGTTTCAGTCACTTTAGCGCATGCACGCGACCAGCGACACGACTATCGTCCGCGGTCGCGGCGGCCTGCCAGCAATGACACGTACGTCTAATACCGCGGCGCCCAGTTGCCGTGAAAACCCATCGGCACCCGCTGCGGCAGATGAACCGTTGCCACCGACTCGAGGGTTTGCGCATCGACCAAGAGCAGTTGGCCTTCGTCGCGGCCGCGGTGATAGCCATACCCGAGCAGGATGCCGTCGTCCTCGGCGGCGGCGGCCACCGGATTGGGCACGAACGACATCTCGCCGAGCAGCAGGTCGGGGTCGAGCGCGGCTGCGGTGGCCGACCCAGTCAGGTAGTCGTGCTTGTACAGCGCGCTGGACATGTCGGTGTCGCCGTCGTCCAGGAAGCCGCCGTCGACGCCGACGGTGTAGCCGAATCGGTGCTTGCCGCCCAACAGGCTCTCGTTGATGCGGGGAAACTCCTGCGGCCGGTCGTCGCGGCGTTCGGTGGTCACCGCTCCCGACGCCAGGTTGATGGTCCAGCGGTCGAGAGTGGGCCGGCTGTCGCCGGGACCGCGCCGGTCGCGGTCGAACATCCGGGTGTAGCGCACCACGTCGAGCACCAGCACCTCGGCGCCTTCGCGGGTTTCCGAGTAGGCGTTGAGCGGGTGGTAGACGTAGCACGGTTCGACGTCGAACCATTTGATGTCGCGGTTGCCGCCCTCGCGGGGCATGACGCCGATGCGCGCCGGATAGTCGGAATCCCAGCTGTAGGGCATCGTGTGGATGGGCCGGCTATCGCGGTTGACCATCGCGGTGATCGGGCTGGGCATCCGGACCCGTCCGAGCACCGCCTGCGCCACCAGCCGGGCCGGCGCGCTCAGCCAGCGCGGGACCGTCGCCGGCAACACCGACGCCGGGTCGAAGGTCACCGGCAGGTCGTAGATCACCACATATTTGTCGGTCAGCGAGAAGTCGTGCATCATCGGCGATCCGGTCACCGCGATGTCCACGGTCCGGCGGGCGCGTCCCTGGGTGTCGATGACCGAGTACTGCACGGTTCGCCCGCGCGCGAAGGAGTAGGACACCGCGTGCAGTTCGCCGGTGGCCGGGTCGCGGTGCGGGTGGGCGGTGTAGCCGCCGGCCAGGGTGCCGTCGAAGTCGCAGGGCGCTATCGTGTCGAGCTCATCGGTGAGCCGGTAGTTGGCGCCGCCGCCTTCGACCAGCGCAAGCGTTTGTCCGGCGTGGGTCAGCACGTTGGTGTTGGGGCCGACGGAAAGCATCCCGGCGCGCGGGTCGAGGCCGGTGGGTTCGGGTTCGCCGAGCGCGGCGCACACCGCCGGGGTCCGCACCCAGCGGTTGCGATACCAGCAGGCCTGCCCGTCGCGCAGGGCGACGCCGTGCACCATCGCGTCGCCGGAGAACCAGTGATAGAGGGCGGGGTCGACCTCGGCGGCCGGGTTGGGGCCGTTGCGCAGGTAGCGCCCGTCGAGGTGCTCGGGGATATGACCGGTCACCGGCAGGTCGGTCGCGGTGACCTCGGTGGCCACCGGCGCCAGGTAGCCCTCGAGGTACGGGTTGCGGGTCTTGGTGCTGGCGTTAGCGGTCATCTCAGCTCCTATAACGATGTTATTTCGATGTTATGGACCGTACGCCTGCTGTGCCAAGATGGCAATGATGACTTCCCAGACCGAGCCGACTGCGCGTGCGGGGTTGGTGCATGCGGCGGTGAGCCTGCTCGACGAGCATGGGCCCGACGCGTTGCAGACGCGCAAGGTCGCCGGCGGGGCCGGCACCTCGACCATGGCGGTGTACACCCATTTCGGCGGGATGCAGGCGTTGATCGCCGCGGTGGCCGAGGAGGGTCTGCGGCAGTTCGCCGATGCGCTGGCAGTGCCGTCGACCGACGATCCGGTCGCTGACCTGATGGCTACCGGCATCGCCTACCGGCGTTACGCGATCCAACGCCCGCATATGTATCGGCTGATGTTCGGTAGCACCAGCGCGCACGGGATCAACGCACCGGCACACAACGTGGTCGCCTTGTCGGTGGCCGAGATCAGCGACCGCTATCCCAGCTTCGCGCGGGTGGTGGGACCGGTGCACCGCGCGATGCAGGCGGGCCGGATCGCCGGGGGTTCAGCCGGCTCGGCCGACGACGACGCCGCCGTGGTGGCGGTGGCCGCCCAGTTCTGGGCGGCCATCCACGGGTTCGTGATGCTCGAGCTGGCCGGCTACTACGGCGGCGACGGCGCGGCCGTCGGGCCGGTGCTGGCCGCGATGACGAAAAATCTTCTTGTCGCGCTGGGTGATCTACCCGAACGGGTCGAGCAGTCGCAGCGCTCGGCAATACGCGAAGCCCCCGGAGCGTAAGCGCTCCGGGGGCTGTTGCGAATCGAATTACTTGACGGTGACGGTGGCGCCGGCAGCTTCGAGCTTGGTCTTGGCCTCGTCGGCGGCCTCCTTGGCGACCTTCTCCAGCAGCGGCTTGGGCGCGCCGTCGACCAGGTCCTTAGCCTCCTTGAGGCCCAGGCCCGAGACGATCTCGCGCACGACCTTGATGACGCCGATCTTCTTGTCGCCGGCGGCCTCGAGGATGACGTCGAACTCCGACTGCTCCTCGGCGGCTTCGGCGCCGGCAGCCGGGGCTGCGCCGGGCGCGGCCGCGACGGCGACCGGAGCAGCGGCGGTGACCTCGAAGGTCTCCTCGAACTTCTTCACGAACTCCGAGAGCTCCAGCAACGTCAGGTCTTTGAACGCGTCGAGCAGTTCATCGGTTGAGAGCTTGGCCATAGTGGTGTCCTTCCTTGGTGTGGGTACGGGGCTTATTCGGTGGTTTCGGTGGTTTCGGCGGCGGGGGCCTCGGCGGCCTTCTTCTCCTGCAGGGCGGCAGCGAGCCGGGCCACCTGCGACGCCGGCGCGTTGAACAGGCCGGCGGCCTTGGCCATGTTGGCCTTCATCGCGCCAGCCAGTTTGGCCAGCAGCACCTCGCGGGATTCGAGGTCGGCGATCCGCTCGACTTCGGCGACGGTCAGCGGGTGACCGTCCATGTAGCCGCCCTTGATGACCAGCGCCTTGTGGTCTTTGGCGAAGGTCTTGATGGCCTTGGCGGCGTCGACGGCCTCGCCAGTGACGAACGCGATCGCCGTCGGCCCGACAAACAGCTCGTCGAGTCCTACGACACCGGCCTCCGACGCGGCCTGCTTGACCAGCGTGTTCTTGGCCACCCGATAACTGGCGGAGTCGCCCAGCGATCGCCGCAGCTCGGCCAGGTGGGCCACTGTCAAACCGCGATACTCAGTGATCACGGTGGCCGTAGATGCCTTGAAACGCTCGGCGATATCCGTGACGGCGGCGGCCTTGTCAGCCCGGGCCATGCATGCCTCCTTGGGGTGGTCTTACCTGTCGCGCGACGACCCGCTGCGCCCGGCTTCGCCGCGCTTGCGATCGTCGCGACCCGGAAATCACGAACGCCCCGACGCAGGATGCGGTCGGGGCGTGAACATGGCGTCGGCGCGCGCCGACGTACGGTTGCCTCGTCCTCCTGCGTGGGCCGCCGGGAGTTCCCGGACCTTCAACCGATTGCTCGGTGACCAACGGTCTTGGGTGGATCGGCCACCACAATAGCGTGGCCATCGGCTATCAGCCAAAACAGCCGATGGTCAGCGTCGGCAGCGGTAACAACTGCCGCATGGTTCTGGCCAGTGACTCAAGTGACAGGTGTGACGAGCCGGGCCGCCCCTACCAGCCCGGCCCCGCCACCCAGCGCCGCGGGAACCACCCGCAGCCCAGCGAGGAAGTCCAAGCCGGCGTAGTCAGCCAGCGCCACGCCCAACGGGCCGAACAGCACCTCCCCGGCCTTCGCGACTCCCCCGCCGATCACGACGAGGTCGAGGTCGCACACCGCCGCCACCGAGGCAATCATCGCGGCCAGTGCGCCCGCGGCGCGGCCGAACGCCCGTTGTGCCACCGGCTCACCGGCGGCGGCCGCCTCGGCCAGTGCCATCGCATCGCTGCCGCCCCAGCCATTGGCGCGAGCCCACCACGTCATCGACGGACCGGCCGCGATCGTCTCTGCGCAGCCCCGGCCCCCGCACGAGCACGGCATACCGCCGATGTCGACGACCACATGCCCGACGTGTCCGGCGTTGCCGCTGCGGCCCTGATACGGGACGCCGTCGAGTACCAGTCCCCCACCCACACCGGTGGAGACCACCATGCCGAGCAGGAAGCGTGCGCCGCGTCCGGCACCTCGCCAGTGCTCGCCGAGTGCCATGCACAGCCCGTCGCCGGCCAGGCGCACCGGGACGCCCGGCACCGCGGCGGCGACCCGGTCGCGCAGCGGAAAATCACGCCAGCAGCCGATGTTGACCGGGCTCACGGTGCCGCCGGCCAGGTCGATCGGACCGGCCGATCCGATGCCGACCGCCCCGACGGTGCCGCCGGCGACATCCAGCGCCTCGCGGATCAGCGTTTGAGCCAGAGCCCAAACATCTTCTGCGCGTTGGTTATTCGGAGTAGGCCGACTGTCCGCGTGGACCAGCGCGCCATCGGGGTCGACGAGGCCGGCGGCGATCTTCGTACCCCCGACGTCGAGGGACAGTGTGAGCATGACGCGATCATTGCCGGTTGTGGCGCGAGACGTCGACAACAAGCGGCCGATGATCCGAAATCGGCAGCGCGGGCGTCGAGCACGCCTCGGCAACCAGTTGGCTGTCGTCGGTCAAGATGTGGTCGAGCTGGCGATCGGGGGCATCGACGGGAAACGTCAGCACCGACGCGAGCGGACGCAACCGGGTCCGACGCTGCGGTGTGGCCGGGCTCATGTTCAGGTCACCCATCAGCACCCGCGGGCCCTCGAAGCCGCGTAGATCGCGGATCAGTCGCCGCAACTGCAGCCGGTTCCAGCCCGGCACAAACGACAAGTGCGTATTGGCCACGGTCAGCTCGCCCAGGTCGGTGTCGAGCCGGGCGATCACCGCGGCCCGAGGTTCTTCGTCGACCACCTGCACCCGCCGCGGCGCCGGCAGATACATCGGAAACTTCACCGGGATCCGCGGCAGCCGCAGCACCTGCCAACTCAGCGCCGGAAACCGGGACAGCAGCGCGATGCCGTAGGCCGCGGTGCCCGGCTGTTCGTCGCCGGTGGCGGCCATCCACGTCGCGCCGGGCGTGCCGGAGATCGCCGCGACGAACCGATGACTGACCGCACCCATGGCCTCGGCGGCCACCGCGGTCAGATCGGCCATCGCCGAGCGGGGCTGGTCGCAATCGACTTCCTGCAGGGCCAGGATGTCGGCATCGAGTCGTCGCACACAGTCGGCGAGCCGGCCCACGTCGACTTCGCCGTCGTGGACGCTGCGACCGTGCAGGATGTTGAACGTGGCCATCCGCATGGGTAGTACCTACCCAACATGACCGCATTCGCATCCAATGAACAGTTGCGCGAGGCACTGCGCCGTGCGGCGTCGGCGCTCAAGGCGCACGGGCCCCGGTTCGCGCTGGCCGGCAGCTACGCGCTGTGGGTGTACGGCGCACCGGAACCCGTGCACGACGTCGACTTCGCCGTCGCCGAGTCCGACGCCGACGCCGCCGCGCAGACACTGGCCACAGCGGGGTTCGCCATCGACCGCACCCCCGAAGACTGGCTGTTCAAGGCTTGCCTCGACGGCGCGCTGGTCGATGTGCTGCACCGGATCAACGGCGTGCCGGTCGACGCGGACCTGCTCGATTCGGCGGCCAGCCGCGACGTGTTGGCACTCCGGATGCCGGTGTTGTCACCGACGCAGGTCATGACCCAGAAGCTGTGCGCGCTGACCGAACACCATTGCGATTTCGCGTCGCTGCTGCCGGCTGTCCGCGCCGTTCGCGAGCAGCTGGACTGGGACCGGTTGCGCACAGACACCGTCGGCAACGACTTCGCGGTCGCGTTTCTGGTCCTCGCGGATCGCCTGGGCATCACGACGTGATAGGGACTACCCATGCCCGCTCTGGCCGCACCGGTCGCTGACGAGCGCAGCGCGCTGCGCGAGTATCTGGCCTATCACCAAAGCGCCTACTTCGCGGTGTCCTATGGACTCACCGACGAGCAGGCTCGCGCCACCCCGTCGGTGAGCGCCCTGTCGATCGGCGGGCTGGTCAAGCACGCCACCGGTCTGCAGCGGACCTGGATGACACGGGTCGCTGCCGCCCCGGCTGCCCCGCCCAAAGACCCTCGGCCGTTCGAGGAGATTGCCAAGGAGTTCGGCGATCAGCATGTGATGCGGCCCGACGAGACACTGGCCGGGCTGCTGGGCGGTTTTAAGGCGCAGAACGCGGAATCACTGCGGCTCGTCGACAACGTCGACCTCGACGCCCCTGTGCCGGTTCCCGAGGATATTCCGTGGTTCCCCGACGGTCTCGAGGCCTGGTCGGTGCGCTGGGTGATCCTGCATGTGATCAACGAGCTGGCCCGGCATGCCGGGCACGCCGACATCATCCGGGAAAGCATCGACGGCGCCACCATGTACGAGCTGATCGCCGGCCTGGAGAAGTGGGAACCACGTCCGTGGGTGACGCCGTGGCGCACGCATGCTGACCCGTAGCGGCGTCGCGCGCCGCGAAACCCCGGACGGCGTCGTCGAGATCTACTACGAGGACCTCGGCGACCCCGCCGATCCGCCGGTGCTGCTGATCATGGGTCTGGGTGCCCAGCTGCCGATGTGGCCCGACGGTTTTTGCGCGCAGTTGCTCGACGCGGGCTACCGCGTCGTGCGGTTCGACAACCGCGATACCGGCCTGTCGGCCAAGATGGACGGGCATCGGGCCGACGGCACGGCCTACCGGCGTGCCTGGCGTTACTTGATCGGTAAGACCAGCACGGTGCCCTACACGCTGCGCGACATGTCCGAGGACGCCGTCGCGCTGCTCGACCACCTCGGAATCAGCCGCACGCACGTCGTCGGCGCGTCAATGGGCGGCATGATCGCCCAGATTCTGGCGGCCACCGAGCCGGACCGGGTGGTGTCGCTGGGCATCATCATGTCGACCACCGGCAAGCGGTTCTTCTCAGCGCCGCCGGCCTGGGCGGTGATCAAGCTGGTCTTCGACGCCCCGGGTAAAGACGCATCCGACGAGCAGCGGCTGGCATTTGAGGTGCGCAACATCGCGGCGCTCAACGGCCCGAACTTCCTGCCGTCGAATGCAGACCTGCGCAAGCGGGTCCAGCAGCTGGCCGAGCGGGGCAGCTATCCGGCCGGCATGCGGCGCCATGTCGACGCGGTGCTGGGCACCGGCAGCCTGCTGGCCTACAGCAAGGCGATCACTGCGCCGACGGTGGTGGTGCACGGGTCGGCGGATCCGATGCTGCGTCCACGTAACGGGCAGGCGGTCGCCGCGGCCATCCCCGGCGCGCGGTTTGTCGTGGTCGACGGCATGGGCCACGACCTGCCCGAACCGGTGTGGCGTCCGATCGTCGAGACGCTGACGGAGAACTTCGCGCTCGCCCGCCCATAGACTGCACGGATGAGTTCCAGCAATCATCGCGAGCTAGCGAAGCTTGACCGGGTGCCGTTGCCGGTCGAAGCGGCCCGCGTGGGCGTGACCGGTTGGCAGCTCACCCGCACTGCTGCCCGCATCGTCACCAAGCTGCCCGGCCGCGGCCCCTGGCAACAGAAGGTGATCAAGCAGCTGCCCCAGACCTTCGCTGACCTGGGTCCCACCTACGTCAAGTTCGGCCAGATCATCGCGTCCAGCCCAGGCGCCTTCGGAGAACAGCTTTCCCGGGAATTTCGGGGTCTGCTCGACAAGGTGCCGCCCGCCGATCAGGGCGACGTGCAGAAACTCGTCATCGACGAGCTCGGCGCCGAACCGTCGCAGCTGTTCGCCAGGTTCGACGAGAAGCCGTTCGCATCGGCCTCTATCGCCCAGGTGCACTACGCGACGCTGAAAAGCGGCGAAGAGGTCGTCGTCAAGATCCAACGGCCGGGGATCCGTCGCCGCGTCGCCGCCGACCTGCAGATCCTCAAACGTTTCGCCCAGGCCGTCGAACTGGCCAAGCTGGGCCGCCGGCTCTCCGCGCAGGACGTCGTCGCCGATTTCAGCGACAACCTGGCCGAGGAGCTGAACTTCCGCCTGGAGGCCCAGTCGATGGAGGCGTGGGTCTCCCACCTGCACGCCTCGCCGTTGGGCCGCAACATCCGAGTGCCGCAGGTGTACTGGGACTACACCAGCGATCGGGTGCTGACGATGGAACGGGTGCACGGCATTCGCATCGACAACGCCGCCGAGATCCGTAAAGCCGGGTTCGACGGCACCGAACTGGTCAAGGCGCTGCTGTTCAGCCTGTTCGAGGGCGGACTGCGGCACGGCCTGTTCCACGGCGACCTGCACGCCGGCAACCTCTACGTCGATGATCAGGGCCGCATCGTGTTCTTCGACTTCGGGATCATGGGCCGCATCGACCCGCGCACCCGCTGGCTGCTGCGCGAGCTGGTTTATGCGCTGTTGGTCAAAAAGGACCACGCCGCCGCGGGCAAGATCGTGGTGTTGATGGGCGCGGTCGGCACCATGAAACCCGAGGCTCAGGCAGCCAAGGACTTGGAGAAGTTCGCCACCCCGCTGACAATGCAGTCGCTGGGCGACATGTCCTACGCGGACATCGGCCGGCAGCTCTCCACGCTGGCCGATGCCTATGACGTCAAGCTGCCCCGCGAGCTGGTACTGATCGGCAAGCAGTTCCTCTACGTGGAGCGGTATATGAAGCTGCTGGCACCGCGCTGGCAGATGATGTCTGATCCGCAGCTCACCGGCTACTTCGCCAACTTCATGGTGGAGGTCAGCCGCGAGCACCAAAGCGACGTGGAGGTGTAGTGCAGGTCCGCTCCGGGACTGCCCGATCGGGTGATGTCGAGCTTTACTACGAGGACATGGGCGACCCCGACGACCCGCCGGTGCTGCTGATCATGGGTCTGGGCGCACAGCTGCTGCTGTGGCGCACCGCGTTCTGCGAAAAGCTGGTCGCCGAGGGTCTGCGCGTCATCCGCTACGACAACCGCGACGTCGGCCTGTCCAGCAAGACCGAACGGGGCCAAAGCTCCGGTGGGCCGCTGGTTTTGCGGATGCTTCGGTTCTGGCTGGGGCTGCCCGGCACATCGGCCTACGCGCTGGAACAGATGGCCGACGACGCCGCGGCGGTGCTCGACCATCTGGGGATCCGGCAGGCGCATGTCGTCGGCGCCTCGATGGGCGGCATGATCGCCCAGATCGTGGCGGCGCGATTTGCCGATCGGACGCGGTCGCTGGCGGTGATTTTTTCCAGCAACAACCGCCGATTCCTGCCGCCGCCCGGACCGCGGCAGCTGCTGGCGCTGCTCAACGGACCGCCACCAGGATCGCCGCGCGACGTCATCATCGACAACGCGGTCCGGGTCACCCGGATCATCGGCAGCCCTGCCTACCCGGCACCCGAGCAGCAGATCCGCGAAGAGGCCATCGAGGGCTACGAGCGCAGCTTTTACCCGTGGGGCATTCCCCGTCATTTCAGCGCAGTGCTGGCCAGCGGCAGCTTGGTCGGCTACGACCGGCAGATCACCGCGCCAACCGTGGTGCTGCACGGTCGGGCCGACAAGCTGATGCGGCCCTCCGGTGGGCGTGCGGTGGCGCGGGCAATCCGCGGGGCGCGCTGGGTGACGTTCGACGGCATGGGCCACGAGTTGCCCGAGCAGCTGTGGGACCGGGTGATCGGCGAGCTGACGGCCACATTCGCCGAAGGCTGATACCCGCTCGTTTCGCAATTCGGTTCCCCACCCCTGATCGACTAGCATGTTCGGGGGGATATGGGGGTACGGGTGGGGAGTCCCGCTCAGTCGAGGCGGAGACGTCGTAAAACCAGGAAGGCGCACACCATGGCGCAAAAGCTGAAGCCTCATTTTGAGGATGTACAAGCTCATTACGATCTGTCCGACGACTTCTTCCGGCTTTTCCTCGACCCGACCCAGACCTACAGCTGCGCCTACTTCGAGCGTGACGATATGACGCTGGAAGAAGCGCAGATCGCCAAGATCGACCTGGCGCTGGGCAAGCTGGGTTTGCAGCCCGGGATGACGCTGCTCGACGTCGGCTGCGGCTGGGGCGCCACCATGCGGCGCGCGATTGAGAAGTACGACGTGAACGTCGTCGGCCTGACGTTGTCGAAAAACCAGGCCGCCCACGTGCAGAAGACGCTTGACGAGATGGACAGCCCGCGCACCAAGCGGATTCTGTTGGAGGGCTGGGAGCAATGGGAGGAGCCGGTCGACCGGATCGTCTCGATCGGAGCGTTCGAGCACTTCGGCCACGACCGCTATGACGACTTCTTCAAGATGGCCTACGGCGCGCTTCCCGACGACGGGGTGATGCTGCTGCACACGATCACCGGCCTGACCGGGCCGCAGATGGTCGAGCGCGGGATCCCGCTGACCTTCGAGCTGGCCCGCTTTCTGAAATTCATCATGACCGAGATCTTCCCGGGCGGTCGGCTGCCGTCGATCGAGATGGTCGAGGACCGGTCGTCGAAGGGTGGCTTCACGCTGACCCGCCGGCAGTCGCTGCAGCCGCACTACGCCAAGACGCTCGACCATTGGGCCGCGGCGCTGGAGGGCAACAAGGACAAGGCCATCGAGATCCAGTCCGAAGAGGTCTACAACCGCTACATGCACTACTTAACCGGCTGCGCGAAGGGGTTCCGCACCGGGTATATCGACGTCAATCAGTTCACGCTGGAGAAGTAGGCCAGTCGTCGCCCCGCACTGGTGAAGGACAGGTATGGTGCTCTCACCAGTCGATGAGTTGCGCGGGAATTAGTTCACCAGAAAGGCGACAAGCATCAATGCCTGACAAGCCAGCCGCTCCGATAGAGATACGAACGCGTCCCGAAGACATCCAGGCGCACTACGACCTCTCCGACGACTTCTTCGGCCTGTTCCAGGACCCGACTCGGACTTACAGCAGCGCCTATTTCGAGCGTGACGACATGACGCTCGAGGAAGCCCAGATCGCGAAGGTCGACCTGAACCTCGATCAGTTGGATCTCAAGCCGGGCATGACGCTGCTCGACATCGGCTGTGGTTGGGGCACCACGATGAAGCGCGCCGTGGAGCGCTACGACGTCAACGTCATCGGCCTGACGCTGTCCAAGAACCAGCGCGCCCGCGCTCAGCAGGTGCTGGACAGCATCGACACCAATCGCACACGCCAGGTGCTGCTGCGCGGCTGGGAGGACTTCAGCGATCCCGTCGACCGGATTGTGTCCATCGAGGCGTTCGAGCACTTCGGCCACGAGAATTACGACCGGTTTTTCAAGAACTGTTTCAACATCACGCCCGACGACGGCCGGATGACCGTGCAGAGCAGCGTCAGCTACCACCCGTACGACTTGCATGCCCGCGGCAAGAAGCTGACCTTCGAGACCGCGCGGTTCATCAAATTCATCCTCACCGAGATCTTCCCCGGCGGCCGGCTGCCGACCACCAACATGATGGTTGAGCATGGCGAGAAGGCTGGTTTCGTTGTGCCCGAGCCGCTTTCGCTGCGGCCTTCTTACATCAAGACGTTGCGGATCTGGGGCGACGCACTGGAGGCCCACCACGACAAGGCCGTCGAGATTCAGTCCGAAGAGGTCTACCAGCGCTACATGAAGTACCTGCGCGGTTGTGAGTACTACTTCACCGACGAGTCGCTGGACGTCAGCCTGGTCACCTATCTCAAGCCGGCGGCGGCCTAAGCGGCGATCGCGGCTTGTCGGATTCGCCTCGCCTCGTTCGTCGAATAGGTAGAGAGTGAAACACGGGGTTTCGCTCACTACCGGAGGTGATCACAATGCAGTACTTGGCTCTGTTGACCAGCCAGGAGCGAGACCGCACGCCCGACGAGCGGGCCGCGCTGATGGCGGAATTCGAAAGCTTCCAAGCCGGCGCCGCCTCCGCACTCCGCGGTGGCGACGCGCTGACGCCGGCGGCGGCCGCGGTGCGGATTACCGGCGGCCCGGACGCTCCAGTTGTCACCGACGGCCCGTTCGCCGAATCCGCCGAAGTGGCCTGCGGCTACTACGTGTTTGAAGCGGAGAACCTCGACGAGGCATTGACATTGGCCCGCGCCATCCCGGTCGCCAAGGTGGGGACAATAGAGGTCCGGCCTCTCTATCACGCGTTCGATCCCGAGTGGTCGCGTACTGACGCCCAGTGGCTGGCGCTACTGCTGGAACCGGCGGCATCTGTGTCGGCGCCGGGCACACCGGAGTGGCAGCAGGAGGCGGCGCGGCACGGCGAATTCGCCGCTACTGCGGGGGATCACATCGTCGGCGGCGCCGCGCTGCATGATCCTGCGACGGCGACGACCGTGCGGGTGCGCGACGGGCAGGTGTTACTGACGGATGGCCCGTACGTCGAGGGCGCGGAAATCGCCACCGGGTTCTACCTGCTGTCGGCCGCCGACCGGGACGAGGCGGTCAAACTGGCCGAGATGATTCCCGCCTCGGCCGTGCAGTTGCGTCAGTTGGCCGGCCTCTCCCACCTGTAGCGCATGGCCGACCTGGACGGCGTCTTCCGGCAGGAATGGGGCCCGGCGGTGGCCGCGCTGGCCCGTTGGTCGGGTGACCTGACCGTCGCCGAAGACGCCGTCCAGGAGGCGTTCGCCGAGGCGCTGCGGGCGTGGCGACGCGACGGCGTGCCAGATAACCCCGGCGCATGGGTGCTGACGGTGGCGCGCAACCGCGCCCGCGATCGGCTACGGCGCGAATCTTCGCGTCCCGGAAAGGAATTGGCAGCGGTGGTCGAGGAGATCAGGGCGCGCACCGACCGGGTGGACGTCCACCCGGTACGCGACGACGAGTTGCGGATGATGTTCACCTGCGCCCATCCCGCCCTTGACCGAACCTCGCAGCTGGCGTTGACACTGCGGCTGGTGTCCGGGCTGACCGTGACGGAGATCAGCCGTGCGCTGCTGCAGACCGAGGCCGCGGTCGGTCAGCGAATCACCAGAGCCAAGAACAAAATCCGGCACGCCAACATCCCGTTACGGGTGCCGCCCGCCGAGCTGCTGCCCGAACGCACCCCGCATGTGCTGGGGTGCGTCTACTCGGTGTTCACCGAAGGTTACTGGTCGACGGCAGGGCCGTCGGCGATCCGCGACGAGCTGTGCGACGAGGGTGTCCGGCTCGCGGGCGAGCTGTGCAGCCTGATGCCTGATGAGCGGGAAGCTCACGCATTGGCAGCCCTTGTGCTGCTGCATGATTCGCGTCGGGCGACCCGGGTCGACACCGCCGGGGCGCTGGTGCCGCTGGACGAACAAGACCGTGGTCGGTGGGACCGCGGCCGTGTCACCCGCGGCCTGGACCGGCTGCGGCTGGCGCAGGGATCGACCGGGCCGTATCTGCCGCAGGCGGTGATCGCCGCCGTGCACGCCACGGCGCCGAGTTGGCAGCACACCGATTGGGCGACGATCTGCGCGGCCTACGACCGGTTGCTTGCGATCACCGATTCACCGGTAGCGCGGGCCAATCGCGCGCTGGCCGTGGGCTTTCGGGACGGCTACGCCGCCGGCTTAGCCGCGCTGGATGCTGTCCAGGACGATCCGCGACTAACCCGCCTGGTGGCCCCGATTCGCGCCGATTTGCTTCGCCGCGACGGGCAGGCCGCCGAGGCGCTGCGGTTTTACCGTCAGGCGCTGGAGTTCACCGGCTCCGAGCCGGCACGGGCGTTTCTGCGCCGCCGGATCGCCGAATGCGGGGGTACCTAAGCGCGGCGAGCAGACAGAGAATCGCATTACCCGAGCGGCATTTGTGCGATTCTGCGTCTGCTCGCGCCAGGGAAACTATTCCGCGGCGAAGTTGCGGGTGATCGCCGGGTCGACCGGAATGCCGGGGCCGGTGGTCGTCGAGACCGTGATCTTCTTCAGGTAACGGCCCTTCGACGACGACGGCTTGTGCCGCAGCACCTCGTCGAGCGCGGCGCCGTAGTTCTCCGCCAGGTTCTTCTCGTCGAACGAGGCCTTGCCGATCACGAAGTGCAGGTTGGCTTGCTTGTCCACCCGGAAGTTGATCTTGCCGCCCTTGATGTCGTTCACGGCTTTGGTGATGTCGGGCGTGACGGTGCCGGTTTTGGGGTTGGGCATCAGACCACGCGGCCCGAGGATCCGCGCGATCCGACCGACCTTGGCCATCTGGTCTGGCGTGGCGATCGCGGCGTCGAAATCCAAGAACCCACCCTGGATCTTCTCGATCAGGTCGTCGCTGCCGACCACGTCGGCGCCTGCGGCGGTGGCCTCGTCAGCCTTATCGCCGACCGCGAACACCGCGACCCGGGCGGTCTTGCCGGTGCCGTGCGGCAGGTTGACGGTGCCGCGGACCATCTGGTCGGCTTTGCGCGGGTCGACGCCGAGGCGGATGGCCACCTCAACGGTCGCGTCCTGCTTGGTCGACGAGGTTTCCTTGGCCAGCTTGGCTGCCTCCAGCGGTGTGTGCAGCCGCGAACGGTCCACCTTCTCGGCGGCGGCGCGATATGCCTTGCTGTTCTTGCTCATTGGTTATCCATTCCTGGTTGTGGTTGAAAAGCGGGCCGGAGCTGGCCCTCCCACCGGCCGAATTATTCGACCGTGATGCCCATCGATCGGGCTGTGCCGGCGATGATCTTGGCGCCGGCCTCGATGTCGTTGGCGTTGAGGTCGGCCTTCTTGGTTTCGGCGATCTCGCGGACCTGGTCCCAGGTCACCTTGGCGACCTTGGTCTTGTGCGGCTCGGCCGAGCCCTTGCCCACGCTGGCGGCCTTGAGCAGCAGCTTGGCGGCGGGCGGTGTCTTGAGCGCAAAGGTGAAGCTGCGGTCCTCGTAGACGGTGATCTCCACCGGAATGACGTTGCCGCGCTGGTTTTCTGTCGCGGCGTTGTACGCCTTGCAGAACTCCATGATGTTGACGCCGTGCTGGCCGAGTGCGGGGCCGACCGGCGGCGCGGGGTTGGCCTGGCCGGCTTCGATCTGAAGCTTGATCAGCCCGACGACTTTCTTCTTCGGGGCCATGAGGTGTTGGTCTTCCTTTCTATTTGCCCGGCTTCTCCTCGGGCCGTCGGACGGCCCGCATCGTCGCCGGGCGTCGTGCGCTAACGCTAGATCTTCGAGACCTGGTTAAAGGTCAATTCCACAGGTGTTTCGCGACCGAAGATGGACACCAGCACCTTGAGCTTCTGTTGTTCGGCATTGACCTCGCTGATGGAGGCGGGCAGCGTGGCGAACGGCCCGTCCATCACCGTGACCGATTCGCCGACCTCGTAGTCGACCTCGATCACCGGTCGTTCCAGCCCGCCCTCGCTGGCGGCGGCGGCGGTGGCGGCCGCACCCTTGGCCGGCTTCTTCGCCGGCCCCTGCGGCAGCAGGAACTTCACCACGTCGTCCAGCGAAAGCGCCGACGGACGTGACGTCGCGCCGACGAACCCGGTGACACCCGGGGTGTTGCGCACCGCGGACCACGAGTCGTCGGTCAAGTCCATGCGGACCAGGATGTAGCCCGGCAGCACCTTGCGATTGACCTGCTTGCGCTGACCGTTCTTGATCTCGGTGACCTCTTCGGTGGGCACTTCCACCTGGAAGATGTAGTCGCCGACGTCGAGGTTCTGCACGCGGGTCTCGAGGTTGGCTTTGACCTTGTTCTCGTATCCGGCGTAGGAGTGGATGACATACCAGTCGCCGGGTTTGGTGCGCAGCTCGGCCTTCAGCGCGACGGCCGGGTCGACCTCTTCGGCCGGCTCTTCGGGGGCGACGGCCTCGGCCGCCGCGTCCGGACCGGACTCGGCGGTGGCCTCCTGCAAGGCCTCTTCGATGTCGACCGTCTCACCCACGGGCTGGTCGCCGTCGGAGGTAGTCACGGTTCTCTCAGTTCCTCTCTATAACCCGCTGGGCGTCCGTCAGCCGAACACCAGCAGCACGAGCTTGGCCAGACCCAGATCGGCCAGGCCGATCAGCGCCACCATGAACACCAGGAAGGCCAGCACCACCGAGGTGTAGGTGATCATCTGCTTGCGGTTGGGCCAGATCACCTTGCGCAGTTCGGCGACAACCTGCTTGAGGTAGTTGTAGACGTACGCGAATGGGTTGGGGCTTTGCGACTTCTTGGTCTTCTTGGCCTTCTTCTTCTTGACCTCGGCGCTGTCCTTGCCGAGCTCGACCGCTGACGACTCGACGTCCCCCGCCCGCTGGCGGGACCGCTTGCCGCTGGGGCGCTGCGGTCGGGTCGCTACCGCCGTGCGGCCGTCGGCTGCGTCGGCACCGTCGCGCTCGTCGCTCACCGCATGCTCCTCTGTTTGCTTCTTCGGGTGGTCACCTTCCAGTGTCCACCATCGCTGAATCCGATGGTCAGCAGGGGCGACAGGACTTGAACCTGCAACCTGCGGTTTTGGAGACCGCTGCTCTGCCAGTTGAGCTACGCCCCTATGCCGGTTGGCAGGCCAACCTGCGCGCACGGGGCTTCACATGAACGCGCGCCCTCCGCTTGGTCGACTACCGGAAAGCGCGCTTGTGACGGGAAAACCCCGAGGTCCGAGTGTACATCGACGCCGGTCTCAGGTACTAATCACGCGGTTCGGACAATCTGGCCGGACTCCATGTCCCACTTGAGTTGGACCGAGTCGTTGCCCTCGTGACCCATCATCGTGGTGTAGGCCTCCAGCACGATCTCGCCGGCGGCGTTGGTGCAGATGTTCCTGGTGACCACGATGTCGGCGCCGAACCGCTCGTGGACGGACTGAACCTCCATCTCGGCGTGCAGCACGTCGCCGGCAACGATCGGCTTGTGAAAGATGAACTTCTGGTCGACCTGCACAATCTGCATCGTCTCGTAGCCGGTATCGACGCTGCGCATGAAGTCGTTCTGGACCAGCTTGGCGAAGATCGTCGGGAAGGTCAGCGGAGCAACGATGCTGTCGTAACCAAGCTCGGCGGCCGCTTTCTCGTCGAAGGACGCCGGATCGTCGCACTTGACGGCCCTGGCAAAACTTCGGATCTGCTCGCGGCCTACCTCATAGGTGTCCGGGTAACGCCAGATCATCCCCCGGATGTCTGTATTGAGCGGCATGCTTACGCCAACTTCGCCGAGGCGACGGCCCGGCCAAAGATTTTCTTGCCGCCGGCGGTGGCCGTAATCGCGATCGTCACCGACTTGCTGTCCTCGTCAACGGACTTGACCCGGCCGGTAAATACGATCTCAGCGCCTTTGCCGTCGTTGGGCACCGGCACCACCGCGGTGAATCGCACGTTGTACTCGGTCACCGCGCCCGGGTCGCCGACCCAGGAGCTGACGTAGCCGCCGCCGAGGCCCATGGTCAGCATGCCGTGCGCGATCGCGGTGTCCAGGCCGACCATCTTGGCGATCTCGTCGTCCCAGTGGATCGGGTTCAGGTCGCCCGAGACGCCGGCATAGTTCACCAGGTCCTGCCGGGTCAACGGATAGACCTTCTCGGGCAGCTGGTCACCGACTTTCACCGAGCTGAACTCACGTCGTGGCATTGCTGAAACCCTCTTCTCCCTCTTCGCCGGCGCGACCTGCCAAGGTGGTGTAGGTCTCCATCACCAGCTCTCCCGTGTCATTGGTGACGACGTTTTTGGTGACGATGATGTCGGCGCCGTGCGCCTGTCGCACTGAGTCCACGTAGACGTCGCAATAGAGCTTGTCGCCCGCTTGGATCGGCTTCAGGTACTTCAGCACCTGGTCGACCTGGACGATCTGCTCGTCGTGGATCGCAATGTTGGCGTCAGCGAAAAACGCCGTTTGGGCCTTGTAGCCGAACACCGACATGAATGTCAGCGGTGACAGCAGGCCGTCGTAACCCAGCTCGGCGGCGGCCTTCTCCTCGAAGTAGGACGGGTCGTCGTTCTTGACGGCGACGGCGTACTCCCGGATCTTCTCCCGCTCGACCATGTAATAGTCGGGGTACCGATAGTGCGCACCGACGACGCTTTTACCCAACGCCACGGCTGCCTACCTAGCGCGTCTCGCGGTGTGCCTGATGCTTGCCGCAGTTGGGGCAGAACTTCTTCAGTTCGAGTCGATCAGGGTCGTTGCGACGATTCTTCTTGGTGATGTAGTTGCGGTGCTTGCACACCTCGCACGCCAAAGTGATCTTCGGCCGTACATCGGTACTGGAGGCCACGTCCGCTTCTCTTTCTCATGTCTTGTTGTTGTCCTGTAGCGATGGCCGGACTCGAACCGGCGACCTAACGATTATGAGTCGTTCGCTCTAACCGACTGAGCTACATCGCCTCGGTACGCGCCGCCTGCCTGCTCGGCGTCCGCCGAGCCCCCTAACGGAATCGAACCGTTGACCTTTTCCTTACCATGGAAACGCTCTGCCGACTGAGCTAAGGGGGCCTTGCCCGAAGCGACCATTCGGGTCGGCCTCCGGCCTAAAAGAGGGTACAGCCTGGGCCGCAGGCCGACCAAACCCGCCCGGCAGCGATACAGGGCGCGCAGGAACCCCGGAAGGACCCCGGCCAACAAGCCCGGTCAAATCACACAGACTCGCTGGAGCGGTGCAGCCGCAGCGCGTCCAGGTTGCCGAATTCGTCGACCTCGTCGTCGTCTAGCGAAGATTCGGAGGCGTCGGCACCGGCGACCAGAGTCCGCAGCGCGAGGTTGACCGCCTCCCGCGTGCTGTGCATATGAAATCTGCGTATGACCTCGTCGACGAGGGCTTTGTCGACCTCGATCTCGATCGTGCGGAACGTCATTAACCAACGATACCCGTTTGGCGAAACGTGAACCATCAAAATCCTGGCAAACATTCAGGCAGGCCCGCCGAGGCGCGGCGGGCCGCGCCGTAGGCTGGACGGGTGCCTGACACGGACCGGCTGTATTTCCGCCAACTGCTCTCCGGGCGCGACTTCGCCGCCGGCGACATGTTCGCGACGCAGATGCGCAACTTCGCCTATCTGATCGGCGATCGTCAAAGCGGCGACGCGGTAGTCGTCGACCCGGCCTACGCCGCCGGGGATCTGCTCGACGCGCTCGAAGCCGACGGCATGCGGCTCTCGGGGGTGCTGGTCACCCACCACCACCCCGACCATGTCGGCGGCTCGATGATGGGTTTCGAACTCAAGGGCCTCGCCGAGTTGCTGGAGCGCACCAGCGTGCCCGTACACGTGAATACCCATGAGGCGCAGTGGGTTTCGCGAGTCACCGGGATCAGCATGGCGGATCTGACCGCGCATGAGCATGGCGATGTGGTCAGCGTCGGCGATATCGACATCGAGTTGCTGCACACGCCCGGCCACACGCCGGGCAGCCAGTGCTTTCTGCTCGACGGCCGGCTGGTCGCCGGGGACACGCTGTTTCTGGAGGGCTGCGGGCGCACCGACTTCCCCGGCGGCGACTCCGATGAGATGTATCGCAGCCTGCGGCAGCTCGCCGGGCTCGCCGGTGACCCGACGGTGTTTCCCGGCCACTGGTATTCGGCTGAACCGAGTGCGTCGCTGTCGGAAGTCAAGCGTTCCAACTACGTCTACCGCCCGGCCAATCTCGACCAGTGGCGAATGATGATGGGCGGCTGAGCGCACTCTAAGATCGCATCAGCGAATTTTCGGTCCCCGATCAACGGTGGCATACGCGGAGGTCTTCGATGGGCTGGTTCCATGACCGCTGGCATGAGGTGACCGGGTCAGGCTCCAACACCTGGGTGGCATTGGGCAGCTGGGCGGTGCTGGCGGTCGGGGTGTTCGCGCTGCTGTGGGCCAACCGGCAGGTGCGGCGCAATCGTGAGGTGTCGATCGAGCAGACCCGGCCGCACATCGGCATGTCGATGGAGCCGCACGGCGCCGACTGGCATGTGATCGAACTTGTCGTCCGTAACTTCGGCAAGACCGCGGCCTACAACATCCGCTTCGCGTTTCCGCGCCCGCCCACCGTCGCCGCCTATGAGAACACCGCGGATGGCTACACCGACGTCGTCGAGATGAAGCTGCCTGAGGAGTTGGCGACGCTGGCGCCGAATCAGGAATGGCGGGTGGTGTGGGACTCGGTGCTCAACCGGGCCAAACTCGGCGACGACATCGAGCCGCGGTTCGCGGGCACGGTGACCTACTACGACCGCCCCGAGGAGCGGCCGGCGTGGAAGTTCTGGCAGCGCAAGCGGCGTCCGTTCGAGACCAAGGTGGTGCTCGACTGGGATGCCCTGCCGCCGGTGCGGCGGGTCGAGCTGATGACAACGCACGACCTGGCCAGCCGGGAAAAGGAGAAGCTGGAACTGCTGCGCGGGCTGTTGACGTACTTCCACTACGCCAGCACCGAACCTCGGCCCGACGTGTTCCGCAGCGAGATCGAACGCATCAATCGCGCGGCGGAGGAAACCCGGGACCGGTGGCGGGCCCGCCAACTCGACGATCCCACCGACGTGCATCTGCGGTGGGACCGGGCCAAAGCGGAGGCCGGTAAGCACCGGAGCTAACGGGCGACGTGATTGAATCAACTCCCATGAGCGGCCCAGTCAGCTATCGCCACGACGAGTCCATCGCGATCATCACGATGGACGACGGCAAGGTCAATGCGCTGGGGCCTGCCATGCAGCAAGCCCTGCAGGAGGCGCTCGACAACGCCGACCGCGACAACGTCGGCGCGGTGGTGATCGCCGGCAACGACCGGGTGTTCAGCGGCGGCTTCGATCTAAAAGTCCTGACGTCGGGCGAGACGCAGCCAGCGATCGACATGCTCAAGGGCGGCTTCGAGTTGTCGCATCGGCTGTTGTCCTATCCCAAGCCGGTGGTGATGGCCTGCACCGGCCACGCCATCGCGATGGGCGCGTTCCTGCTGTCCAGTGGTGATCATCGAGTGGCCGCCCCCGCGTACAACATTCAGGCCAACGAAGTCGCGATCGGGATGACGATTCCGTATGCGGCGTTGGAGATCATGAAGCTGCGCCTGACGCCATCGGCCTACCAACAGGCCGCCGGGCTGGCCAAGACGTTCTTCGGCGAAACCGCTGTCGCGGCGGGCTTTGTCGACGAGATCGTATTGCCGGAGGTGGTGCTTGAGCGCGCCGTCGAGGCCGCCCGGGAGTTCGCCACGTTGCATCAGAAAGCACACGCCGCGACGAAGTTGCGGACTCGCGCGGATGCACTGACCGGCATTCGCGCCGGGATCGACGGGATGGCAGCCGAGTTCGGGCTGTAGTCCGTTGGCACGCGCTAAACGCCTTGGTATCGGCGGAAGCGCTCGAGGTAGGCCGAAAAGTCCCAGGTCGACAAGAAGTCGTGGACTGCCGCGTAGCCGCGATCGTATTGCTGTTCGAGGCGGCCTCGCGAGATGCCGAAGTCCAAGGCGCTCACCTCGGTTGAGACCACCCGGATGGTGCGGGCACTGACCCACGGCTCGCTCAGGTGGGTTTGGTCATGGCCGATCAGCATGGTGGTGATCAGATGTTCCAGCAGCGACGGCGGTCCAAGCAGGCGCCGCAGCGGCCTGAGCGCGGGGATCGCACTCTCGATGCCCTCGAACAGCTTGGGAATCACCGTGATTCCGAAGGTCGGCCAGCGCGGCCGTTTGGCGTCGGGGCGGTCCAGCGAATCGATCGGGAAGGTCGACAGCAGGCCGCCGTCGACCAGAGTGGACGTCAGCCCGGTGGCGCTGGTCAAGGCGACCGGACGGTAGAAGAACGGGATGGCCATCGAGGCGCGCACCGCGTCGGCGACTGGCTGTTCGTCCGGATCCAGGCCGTAGACCCGCTTGTAGTCCCAGGGCAATCGCACCAGCTGGCCGGTCGTCAGATCGGCGACCGTGACCACGGCCCGATAGCGCCGCTCCTCGAGTAGATTGTCGTCGTCGATGGCGAGATCGCCAAACGTGCTGACGCCCAAGTTCTTCAGCTCGCCGCGGATCCAGTCATGAGCGAAGTCGCCGCGGTACAGGCCGGTGTCACGTACCAGGCCCCAGGCTGGCCCGAGGAACGGGATCGGCGCCGCGTCACGCCATTTCGACAGCGGCACAGACAGTCCCAACTCTTTGACTTCCGCGCTGGTCAGCTGATCGCCTTTGGACGCAGCCGCAATGATCGCGGCGACCACCGAGCCGCCGGATACGCCGGACGCACGGGGGAACGAATATCCGGCGTCCATCAGCGCGACGATCGCGCCCACCAGACCGATGAATTTCACACCCCCGCCGGAGAGGATGAGATCCGCATTTTTCGGGTCGTCAGCCATGAGATTCCTTTATCGCCGGAAGCGTTCGCGGTATTCGGCCCAGTTCCAGGTGGACAGAAATGCCGCTGCCGCGTCGTAACCGCGTTGGTAAAGCTCTTCTTTCTGCGTGTCGGAAATGTCGAAATCGAGGAAGCCGACGTCGGTCGAGTCCACGCGAATGGCGCGTGCGCTGACCCACGGTTGGTTGAGGTAGGCCTGATCGCGGCCGACGATCATCGTGGTGATCAGGCTTTCCAGCAGGGTCGGGCCGCCGCCGAGCCAATGCAGCGGCGCCAACGCGGGAATCACCTTGGCGTTGTCCTGGGGCAGGTTGGGCAGCAGGGTGATCCCGAAGGTGGGCCAACGTGGCGGCTTGCCGTCCGGCCGGTCGAACGAGTCGATCGGGAAGTTCGACAGCACTCCCCCGTCGACGAGCGTCGATGTCACACCCTCCGCGCTGGTGAGTTTGACGGTGTGGAAGAAGAACGGAATCGACATCGAGGCGCGGACCGCATCGGCGACCAGTTGCTCGTCGGGATCCAGCCCGTAGAGCCGGCGATAGTCCCAGGGCAGCCGCACCAACTGGCCGGTGGTGACGTCGGCGACGGTGACCACCAACCGGTAGCGCCGCTCAGGCGGCAAGGTGTCGTCGTCGAGGGCAAGATCGCCAAACGTGTTGACACCCAGACTCTTTAGCTGACTGCGGATCCAGTCGTGGGCGAAATCGCCCTTGTAGATTCCTTCTTCGCTGATCAGACCCCAGGCTGGGCCGAGCACCGGGATCTTTTCAATGGGGCCCGGATCCAGGAACTTGCGGTAGGGCAACGTCATCGCCAGGTTCTTGACGTCGGCGGGAGTCAGTTGATCGGCACCGGCGGCCAGGATCGCACCGACAACCGAGCCGGCCGACGTCCCCGACACCCGCGGCACCTGGTAGCCGGCATCCATCAGCGCGACGATGGCACCGGCCAGCCCGATACCCTTGACACCGCCACCGGACAGGACCAGGTCGGCCCTCAGCGGAGCGTCGGTCATCGCTCCTCGCCCGAAACCCAGTCGTAGGGCAGGAATTTCCCATCAAAAGTCACCACCACCCGATCGCCGGACGGATGCGTTTTCTTCTGCACGTCGACGCTGAAGTTGATCGCGCTCATGATCCCGTCGCCGAACTGCTCGTGAATCAGTTCCTTGATCGCCGGCCCGTAGACCTGCAGGGCTTCGTAGAACCGGTAGATGGTCGGGTCGGTGGGCACCGCCGTCGGCAACCCGCCGCGCATCGGCGGCGCAGCCAGCATCGCGACCGCCGATTCGTCCAGGCCCAGCATCTCAACGAGAACCTTGCCCGACTCGGCGGGAATCGGCTGCTGACCCAGTAATGCCGAGGTGGTCCATGCCACCGGCCGGTCAATGGCGTCAGCCAACTCCTGCCAGGTCAAGCCCTTCTCCAGGCGAGCGACGACGATCTGCTCGGTGATCTCGTTTCTGGTCATGTCCCCCAGCATGCCCTTATGCCGCAGTCGCCGGTCACCCGAGCCATCATCTACTATCTACGTACGTAGGTAGTACGGATAGCACTCGACCGGAGGGAATCGCGATGTCACGTCGCCTGATCGCCATGCTGATCGCTGCCATGCTCGTCGTGGGCGCGTGCGGTTCCAAGCCGACATCCGGCGAAACCCACGGCGTGCCGGATCAGCTGCAGTTCAGCGCGACCACCCTCGACGGTCGGCAGTTCTCCGGCGAAACCCTGCTGGGTAAGACCGCGGTGCTGTGGTTCTGGGCGCCCTGGTGTCCCAACTGCCAGCGCGAGGCGCCGACGGTGGCCAAAGTCGCCGCGGCGAATCCGACTGTGACGTTCGTCGGAGTGGCCGCGCGCGCCGACGAATCCGCCATGCGGGAATTCGTCGACAAGTACCACGTCGACGGGTTCACCCAACTGGCCGATACCAATTCGGCGGTGTGGACCAAATTCGGTGTGACGCAACAACCCGCATACGCGTTCGTCCGGCCGGACGGCAGCATCGACGTCGTCAAGGGCACGATGACCGAATCTCAGCTGTCCGAGCGCGTTAGCGCGCTGAGCAAGCGATGATCGACACGGCGGCGCTGGGTTTCGCGTTGGCCGCCGGGCTGGTGGCGGCTCTCAATCCGTGCGGATTCGCCTTTCTGCCCGGCTATTTGGGCTTGGTGATCGCCGGCAGCCAGGAGACCTCTCGGTCGGCGGCGCTGGCCCGGGCCGGGCTGGCCACCGTGGCGATGTCCGCCGGATTCCTGACCGTCTTCGGGGTCTTCGGCCTGGCGATCTCACCGGTGATCGCCTCGGCAGAAAAGTATCTGCCGTTTGGCACCGTGGTGATCGGCGTGTTGCTGATCGGCCTGGCGGTCTGGTTGCTGGCCGGCAAAGACATCAGCGTGGTGGTGCCCAAGCTGGCGGGCGGGGCGCCGACGGCCCGGCTGGGTTCGATGTACGGCTACGGCCTCGGCTACGCCGTCGCCTCGCTATCCTGCACTGTCGCACCGTTTCTCGCGGTCATCAGCACCACCTTCAAACAGGGCTCGATACTCTCCGGGGTGCTGGCCTTCGTTGCATACGCGGCCGGGATGACCATCACGGTCGGCGTTGCCGCGCTGACGGTGGCGCTGGCCGGCTCGTCGGCCACCGCGGCGTTCCGCCGCGTGCTGCCATACGTGAATCGCATCGTCGGCGTGATCGTGTTGCTGACCGGCCTCTATGTCGCCTACTACGGCTATTACGAAATCCGGTTGTACTTCACCAACGCCGGCCCGGACGACCCGATCATCAACACCGCCGCCGGTGTTCAGGGCTGGCTGGCCCACCAGGTCGAAGGGCTGGGCGTGTGGCCGTTGTTGGGTGTGGGTGCCGCGCTGGTGGCCGCCGGGATCGCGGCGACGGTCTGGCGCACACGGCGCCGCGAACCGGTCACAGATGGCAGGTGAGCAGCACCGTCATCGGCGCAGCGGCCCACAGGCCGATGACCGACGTCAGGATCAGCCGGTCACGCCAACGGATGCGGCCAGGCGCCGGGAGCGCCAGGCGTTCCGCGCGGGCCACCACCGCCGAATCGGCGGCGCCGAGCGCAGCCGACGCCACCGGCGGCTGCCCCACCAGAGCCAGCAGTCCGCCCAGCAGCGGCAGTGCGCCGTGCCGGCGAACCGCGATGTCGTCGGCGCACATTTCCAGCAGCCCGGCCACACCGTCGGCGGCGGCGGGAAACAGCGGTAGCCGCGGCAGGGCGGCGGCCAGTGCCCGCAACACCATCAGCACGTCGTGGTGCCGGCCAGTGAGGTGGGCGGCTTCGTGGGCAAGGACCGCCGCGAGTTGCGGCTCGTCGAGCCGGTCGCGGGCAGCGGTGGTGACGACGACGGCAGGCGGGCGGCCGGCCACACAATAGGCCGCGGCTTCCTCGCCCGGGACGACTACCACGCCCGGCAGGTCGGTTCTCCGGCCGATCATCCGTGCGGTCAGCGCGTGTCGGCGGCTGCGCGAGCGCATCCGTCGCAGCCGGCGCACCACGTTGAGGGCAACGACCGGCGTGACGACCAGGCCCGTGACAAGCAGACCCAACGCCAACGCCGAGCCGATCGGCTGCGGCACCCCGATATGACCGGCGAAGCCAAGTACTTTGAGACACAACATCAATGCCGAGTGGTGCCACATACTGGCGACCGCATCGACGAGTAGGACGCCCAACGCGGCGAACCACGCCGCAACCGCGCCGACCACCGCCGTCAGCCACGCCGCCACACCGAGACGAGGGTGAATACCGCCGGCGGTGACCCGTCGCAGCATCGGCGGCCCCAGCCAGGTCAACGCGGCCGCATACAGCAGGATCACCGCGGTCGCGTTCATTGCTGGCCTTCGTCGATGAGGCGACGCAACGCGGCACGCACCCGCGTCGACTCCTTCTCATCCATCTGGTTGATGAAGGCGGCCAGCACCAGGTCGGAGTCGCCGCCGGTGTCGAACGCGTCGCGCATCAGTGCCGCCGAGTGTTCCTCGCGGGTCATCGTCGGCCAGTAGCGGAAAGCCTTGCCCGCGCGTTCCCGCTGCAGCCAGCCCTTGCGGTGCAGGTTGTCCATGGTCGACATCACGGTGGTGTAGGCGATCTCGCGGTCGCGCGCCAGGTCATCGAAGATCTCGCGGACCGTGCTCTGCTGGCCGCGATTCCACACCCGGTCCATGACCGCGGCCTCGAGCTCACCGAATCGCCGAACGCGCATGGTGCCTATGGTATCGAGACTGGCTTGGTCGCCGTCACCAAGCGCGTGGACGTCCACGGTCCGCCATACCACATCCGCCATCCCACGTTGCGGTGTTGCACCTCCTGCCAGCCCAGGTCGCGGAGCTGCGCGGCGTGGTGGCGGGTTTCCCAGAGGTCGGCGATCGCGAGACGCCCGCCGGGCCGCAGCACTCGTGTCGCCTCGCGCAGCGCCTGTCGCCGGCCATCGCGGGTGGGGAGGTTGTGAATCGCCAGGCTGCTCACGATCACGTCGAAACTGTTGTCGTCGAACGGCAATGCGGTCATGTCGGCGGTACGCACTTCGATGCGGTCGCCGACGTTCTCCAGGTCGGCGTTTTTCAGCGTGGCCGACGGCGAGTTGTCGGTCTGGTCGGCGCGCCACAGGTCGATGCCGATCGCCCGGCCGCGGGGCAGTCGCTTGGCGGTGGCCAGTAACACTGCACCGCGGCCGCAGCCCATGTCCAGCACCGTCTCGTCGCCGCGCAGCCGCAAGCCGTCCAGGATCCGGTCCCAGGCTTGAAACTTGCCGGCCCGGGTGGCGTAGAGATAAAGCGCTGCGCTGGCGATGATTCCGGCACCGCCCGTCGCGGCCAACGCTGCCGTCAGCCGCTTACCGCGCCGCCAGTTGATCGCAGCCCATCCCAGTAGCGCTGCGGCCTGGACGCCGACGCCGATCGCCTGTCCGCGCGCCGATACCGTCTTGAACGATCCGTCGATGCCGTAGTCGCCCTTGTGCTGGTGCATCGCACTCAGCCTATAGGCCGAGTTACGTGATGCCGGCCAGGCAGTAGGTCCGTGGTGGAGATGGATAGGTCCGCGCGGGCAGGTAACCGTCCGACGAACAGGCTTGAGCGTTGTCGGTTTCGAGTCGGCTGCTCACCTTGATCGTCGTCGGTCCGCGGTCAGCGCAATTGCTCAAGTCCCAGACGCCGACCGCTGTCCCGAGGCGGTAGCAGTGGCCCGCGACCAGGTTGGGCACCAGGCACAATTTGGCGGTAGCTGTGTCGGCGATGGGTGGGCGGAACCGGTCGTATCCGTTGGCAGCGCAGTCGCCTGCCCGGTCGGCCAACTTGGCCACGGTGAAACTGGGGTCGGTATCGCAGCCGGTGCGGGTGGTGTGCAGCTCGCCGCCGGACGTCGGCTCCACCACCACGCAGTCACCCACGCGGTAGCCGTGCGCTTGATGGCTGCTGACTATCGGGATCATCGCCCCGACAGCAACGCCGACGAGCACCCCGAGCCCCGCAACGACCAGCCATCGCCATCGGCGTGGCGCCGGCGGGCGCGGGCCGATAGCCGGCATTCCGTAGCCAGGTTGCGGTCCCCCGAAAGTCATCGTGCGAGGGTAGCGGCTCTGCGTGGGCAGTTAGCCAGGATTTAGGAGTCCCTCATACACCGTTCAAGATTCACCAGCGTCCGCGGTGGACCACCTCAGAAAACGGCCGCCGATTCGGTTTGCGGATCGGCCGAATCGCGCGATCGGCGGGATAGCCGACGCCCAGCAAGTAGGCCACCAGGTGATCGTCGGGCACCCCGAGGATGGCGCGCGCCCTGTCCTGGTCCCCGACCGACGAATGGCCGGTGCCGATGCCCAGGTCGGTGGCCGCGATCATCATCGCCATCGTGGCCTGACCCACGTCGTACTGATCGGTCACCGTGCGGCGGTCATTCGGCGGAACCGGTATCACCAAGGCAATGGCCGCCGCGGCCGAGGCGATATGTCCGGCGCCCTGCCACACCGTGGAAAGGTCCTGCAGCTGAGCCCGATCGGTGACGACGACGAAGTCCTACGGCTGGCGGTTCTTCGCCGACGGCGCCCGCCAGCCGGCCTCGACGATGCGGTTCAGGTTGTCGTCGGACACCGGCTGCTGCGTGTACTGCCGCACATTGCGTCGGGCGCAGATCGCGTCCCAGGCTTCCATCTTGACCCCTCACTATTGGCACAGGCGTACGACAAATCGCTGATCTGGCCGTGACTGTCGGTAGACCCGTCTATGGTGGCACCGCAATGGCGCTACATCTCCATCGTGCCGAACGCACCGACCTGCTGGCCGACGGACTCGGTGCGCTGTTGGCGGACCCGCTGCCCGACCCCTTCGCCGAGGAACTGGTGCTGGTTCCGGCGCGCGGCGTGGAGCGCTGGCTCAGTCAGCGGCTCTCGCACGTGCTGGGCGCGGACCGCGGCGGCGACGGAGTGTGTGCGGGGGTGAAGTTTCGCAGCCCGGGCTCGCTGATCGCTGAGATCATCGGCACCGTCGACGACGACCCGTGGTCGCCGGAGGCGATGACCTGGCCGCTGCTGGAGGTCATCGACTGCTCGTTGGATGAGCCGTGGTGTCGCACGTTGGCAACGCATTTGGGTCACTTCGATGTCGACGACGCCGAGGCAGAGTTACGCCGCGGCCGGCGCTATGCGGTGGCGCGCCGGCTCGCCGGCTTGTTCGCGTCTTATGCCCGGCAGCGTCCACAGCTGCTGATCGGCTGGCTGAACGGCGATGCAACAGGCCTCGACGCCGACCTCGCGTGGCAGCCGGAATTGTGGCGGGCGCTGGTGGCCACGATCGACGCCGATCCCCCGCATATGCGGCATCAGAAGACGGTGGCCCGGCTGCAGGACGGGCCGAGCGAGCTGCCGCCACGGCTGTCGCTGTTCGGGCACACCCGGCTGGCATCGACCGACATCGAGCTGCTGCAAGCGCTGGCCACCCACCACGATCTGCACCTGTGGCTGCCGCACCCCAGCGATGCGTTGTGGCAGGCGCTGAGCGGTATGCACGGCTCGGTGCCGCGTCATGAGGACACCAGCCACCGTCACGCCCATCATCCGCTGCTCGCGACGCTCGGACGCGATCTGCGCGAACTTCAACGCGGCCTGCCGGCGGATCTGCAGTCCGACGAATACCTTACCGGCGCAACCAAACCCGATACTCTGCTCGGTTGGCTACAGTCCGATATCGCCGCCAACGCGGTCCGGCCCGGAAGCCGGAAACTCGAATCCGGCGACCGTTCGGTGCAGGTGCACAACTGCCATGGCCCGGCCCGTCAGGTCGACGTGCTGCGGGAGGTGTTGCTCGGCCTCCTGCAAGACGACCGCACGCTGGAGCCGCGCGACATCTTGGTGATGTGTCCGGACATCGAGACGTACGCGCCGCTGATCGTTGCCGGCTTCGGGCTCGGCGACGTGGTACACGGCGCGCATCCTGCGCACCGCCTGCGGGTCAAACTCGCCGACCGCTCGCTGTTCCAGACCAACCCGCTGCTCGGTGTGGCTGCGCAGTTGCTGACGCTGGCCGGTAGCCGGGTCACCGCCAGTGAGGTGCTTAACCTCGCGCAAGCCTCGCCGATCAGGGCTGGCTTCGAGTTCACCGATGACGATCTGGAGAACGTCACCCGCTGGGTTCGCCAGGCCAACATTCGATGGGGCTTCGACCAGGAGCACCGTCGGCCCTACCACGTCGACTTCGTGCACAACACGTGGCAATTCGGCATCGACCGGGTATTGGCCGGGGTGGCGATGTCCGAGGACTCACGTGCCTGGATCGACAACACGCTGCCCCTCGACGACGTCAGCAGCAACCGCGTCCAATTGGCCGGCCAGTTCGCCGAATTCGTCGCCCGGCTGCAGTCCACCGTCGACTCGCTGACCGGCGCCCGTCCCTTACGCGAGTGGCTGGCCGCCCTGACCCACGGCATCACGCTGCTGACACATGTCGACGATGCGGACGTCTGGCAGACCAGCCAGATGCAGCGTGAGTTCGCGGAGGTGTTGGAGCAGGCCGGTTCTCGTGCTGACACTGCCTTGCGACTGCCCGATATCCGGGCGCTGCTCGATCGGCACCTCGCCGGCCGGCCAACGCGGGCCAACTTCCGCACCGGCACGCTGACCGTCTGCACCATGGTGCCGATGCGCTCGGTGCCACACCGGGTGGTGTGCCTGGTCGGCCTCGACGACGGGGCGTTCCCACGTCTGGGCAGCGTCGACGGTGACGACGCATTGGCGCGCAACCCGATGACCGGTGAACGCGACATCCGTTCCGAGGACCGCCAATTGCTGCTCGACGCGATCGGTGCGGCCACCGAGAAGCTTGTGATCACCTACACCGGGGCCAACGAATACTCGGGTCAGCCGCGCCCGCCCGCGGTGCCGCTGGCTGAACTGCTCGACACCCTCGACAGGACCACGACGGCCAAGGTCCGTGACCGCATCGTCGTCGAACATCCGTTGCAGCCCTTCGACGTTCGCAACGTGATGCCCGGTGAGCTGGTGCCGGACGTCCCATTCACCTTCGACCCGACCGTGCTGCGGGCGGCGCGTGTGGCCACCGGCGAGCGCAGCGAACAGCCGAAGTTCATTTCCGGACCGCTACCGCCACCGCCTGCCGCTGACGTCATCCTCGCCGATCTCGTCAGCTTCTTCAAAGACCCGGTGAAGGGCTTTTTCCGAGCGCTGGAATTCACCCTGCCGCGCGACGTCGACGGTGTGCAGGACGCCATGCCGGTGGATATCGACAGCCTCGAGGAGTGGACGGTCGGCGACCGGATGTTGGGCGACATCCTGCGCGGGATGACTCCGGATGAGGCACGGGCGGCTGAGTGGCGCCGCGGCACGCTGCCGCCGGGTCAGTTGGGTTGGCGCAAGGCCAAAGAGATTCGCGATCAGGCCGGTCTGCTGGCGACCGCGGCGCAGGAACGCCGTCAGATCAACCCGCAGGCCTACGACGTCGACATCGAACTTGTCGCGGGGCGACGGCTCACCGGCACGGTGTCACCGGTGTACGGCGAGCGCCTGGTGTCGGTGACCTATTCCAAGCTGGACGGCAAACATCTGCTCGAGTCGTGGATTCCGTTGCTGGCGTTGATCGCTCATGACCCAAGCCGTGACTGGTCGGCAGTGTGCATCGGGCGCCCCAAGCGGGGCACCACTCCGCGGGTGGAGGGCCTGGGCTGGCCGCCCGAGGACGCCGTCGAGGTACTGCGTGAACTCGTGGCGATCTATGACGCGGGACGACGGGAGCCGATTCCGTTGCCGATCAAGACTTCCTATGCGTGGGCGGTCGCCCGGCACTGTGGTGACGATCCGGTAGACCAGGCGCAATACCGGTGGAAATCCAACCGATATCCCGCCGAAGACCAAGCACCCGCCCACGTGCGGGCGTGGGGCAAAAACGCGCGGCTGGCCGATCTGATGCAACCGCTGCGGCCGGGCGAGGAGTACGACGGCGAAGACAACCGGCTCGGCGCGTATGCCGCCCGGCTGTGGCTGCCGATGCTGCGCGCCGAGAGGAAGCCATCGTGATGGAGCGCTTCGACCTGCGCGGCCCACTGCCCGCTGAACGGTCCACCACGGTGCTGCAGGCCAGCGCGGGAACCGGCAAGACCTTCGCGCTGGCCGGTCTGGTGACCCGTTACCTCGCCGAGGGCCTGGCGACGCTGGACCAGATGTTGCTCATCACGTTCAGCCGGGCGGCCAGCCAAGAGCTGCGTGAGCGGGTTCGCGGCCAAATCGCCGATGCCGTTACCGCTTTCGACAATCCGTCAACCGTCGGCGACAACCAGTTGGTGGCGTATCTGCTGGACGGGACCGACGATCAGCGCGCGGTCCGCCAACAGCGGCTTCGCGATGCGCTGGCCGGCTTCGACGCAGCGACGATCGCCACCACGCACCAGTTCTGCCAGCTGGTGCTCAAGTCGCTCGGCGTGGCCGGTGACACCGCGGCAAATGCCACGCTGTTGGAGAGCCTCGACGAGCTGGTCACCGAGATCGTCGACGATCTGTACCTGGCGCACTTCGGCCAACAGCGCGACGATCCGGTGCTGCTGCATCGCCACGCGCTGCGGCTGGCGCGCGAGGTAGTCAACAACCCGTCGACGGAGTTGCGCCCACGCGATCCGCAGCCCGGCTCGCGGGCGGCCGTCTGCGTCGGCTTCGCGAATGACGTTGTGGCCGAGCTGGAAACACGCAAACGGCGTCGGCCTGTCCTGGGCTACGACGACCTGCTGATCCGGTTGGCCTCGGCCCTGGCCACCGACGACTCCCCCGCTCGGCTGCGCATGCACCGACGCTGGCCGATCGTCATGGTCGACGAGTTTCAGGACACCGATCTGGTGCAATGGCAGGTGATCGACCGCGCGTTCAGCGGGCGCTCCACCGTGATTCTCATCGGTGATCCTAAGCAGGCCATCTATGCGTTCCGCGGCGGCGACATCGTGACGTATCTTCGGGCTGCCGAGACGGCGGGCGAGCAGAAGACGCTGGGCACCAACTGGCGCAGCGACGCGGCGCTCGTCGAGCGGCTGCAGGTGGTGCTGCGCGGTGCCCAACTGGGTCACGAGTCGATCGTGGTGGAGGATGTCGAAGCCCACCACCAGGGTCACCGGTTAGCGGGTGCGCCGGTGGGCGACCCGTTCCGATTACGGGTCGTGCAACGAGCGACGTTGGGCCGCAGCGGCATCCAGAATCTGGCGATCGACGACCTGCGTCGACATATCGGCGCCGACCTGGCCGCCGACATCGGCGCGCTGCTGTCGAGCGGAGCGACGTTCGACGGTAGGCCGCTGCGTGCCGGCGACATCGCCGTGATCGTCGAGACGCACAAGGATGCAGCTGCATGTTTTGCGGCACTGTGCGATGCGGGCGTCCCGGCGGTCTACACCGGCGACTCCGACGTGTTCAAGTCCGATGCCGCCGAGGATTGGCTCTGCCTACTGGAGGCATTCGACCAACCACATCGCCCCGGAATGGTGCGAGCGGCCGCCGCGACGATGTTCTTCGGCGAAACCGCGGAATCGTTGACCGCCGGGGGTGATGCACTGACCGATCGGGTCGCCGATTCGCTGCGGGAATGGGCCGGGCATGCCCGGGAGCGCGGGGTCGCGGCCATCTTCGAGGCCGCGCAATTGCAGGGCATGGGTGATCGCATCCTGTCCTGGCAAGGCGGCGAGCGCCACATGACCGACCTGGCCCACATGACGCAGTTACTGCAGGACGTCGCGCATCGCGAGCGGTTGGGCTTGCCGGGTCTGCGCGACTGGCTGCGCACCCAACGCGAAGAACGCAGCGGCGCAACCGAACGCAACCGGAGACTCGACAGCGACGCCGCCGCTGTACAAATCATGACAGTGTTCGCGGCCAAGGGCCTGCAATACCCGATCGTGTATCTGCCCTTCGCGTTCAACCGCAGCACTCAGGACCGCGATGTGGTGTTGTTTCACGACGAGGGCGTGCGTTGCCTGCACATCGGCGGCAAGGACAGCCCGGACTTCCACACGGTCGAGAAACTCGGCCGCCGGGAAGACGCCAGCGACGACAGCCGACTGACCTACGTTGCGATGACCCGCGCGCAGTCGCAGGTGGTGGCATGGTGGTCACCGGCTTGGCACGAGCCCAACGGCGGCCTGTCGCGGCTGCTGCGTGGTCGCCGGCCGGGTGAGTCGTTAGTACCCGACCGGTGTGAGCCCGCGAAAATCTCCGACGACGATGCCATGGCCCGGCTGCGCGAGTGGGAGGCCGCCGGCGGTCCGGTGATCGAGCAGTCGGTAGTGGCCCGGGCACCCTCGATGCGGCCCGAGCCGATACCGTCGGACCTCGACAACCGCCACTTCCACCGCCGTATCGACACCACATGGCGGCGTACCTCCTACTCGGGCCTGATCCGAGTGGCCGAAACCACCGGAGTCAGCAGCGAACCGGAGGTCACTGAGCTCGACGACGAGACCGGCGATATTCCGTTGGGCGAGGCCGCATCCGGGCCCGACATACCGTCGCCGATGGCAGATCTGCCAAGGGGTGCAAAGTTCGGCACGCTGGTACATGCGGTGTTGGAGACGGCTGACCCGTTCGCGGCGGACCTTGCCGCCGAGTTGGAGTCGCAGATCCGGCGCCATTCGGTATGGTGGCCGGTCGATGCGGCTCCGGACGTGCTGGCCACGGCGATGGTGCCGATGCACGACACACCGTTGGGGCCGCTGGCCAACGGTTTGACGCTGCGACAGATCGGACTGCGGGATCGCCTGCGGGAATTGGACTTCGAGTTCCCGCTGGCCGGTGGGGACCTGCGATCGGGTGCGCCCGATATTCGGTTGGCGGATATCGGAACATTGCTGCGCGAGCACCTGTCGGCCGATGATCCGCTGGCGCCCTATGCCGACCGGTTGACGGGACCCCCGCTTGCTGACCAGTCGTTGCGTGGATACCTGACCGGCTCGGTTGACGTGGTGTTACGTGTTGCCGACCGGTACCTGGTGGTCGACTACAAGACCAATTATCTGGGCGACGCCGCGTCCGACTACACGCCTCGCCGCTTGGCCGATGCCATGCTGCACTCGGACTATCCACTGCAGGCATTGTTGTACGTGGCTGCGCTGCACCGGTTTCTGCGGTGGCGGCAGCCGGGCTACGACCCGGCTGTGCATCTCGGCGGCGTGCTGTATTTGTTCGTGCGCGGCATGTGCGGTGCCGACACTCCGGGCGGCGGGGTGTTCAGTTGGCGACCGCCCACCGAGCTGGTGGTGGCGCTGTCGGATCTGCTCGATGCGGGGAGGCCCGCCGCGTGACAGTGGAGGCAGTGGCGGCGGCCGGATTGCTGCGGATCTTCAACGAGTCCGGCGTCTTCGCAGCTGCGGATATTCATGTGGCGCAACGCCTCACCACGCTCGCCGGCGAAACTGACGAGCAGGTGACGCTGGCGGTCGCGGTGGTGGTGCGCGCAGTGCGGGGCGGTTCGGTGTGCGTGGATCTGCGCGATGTGGAAGCGCAGGTCGGTATCGCTGACCTACCGTGGCCCGACGCCGAAGACTGGATGACGGCGGTGCGCGCGTCGCCGCTCTGTGGTGAGCCGGCAGTGCTACGACTGCTCGGCGATCTGCTCTACCTGGATCGGTACTGGCTCGAGGAAAAGCAGGTATGCGACGACCTGCTCGCGTTGCTGCAGTCCACGCCGACGGCCACAGTGCCCTCCTTCGAGCGGCTTTTCCCCGCGGGTTTCGAGGAGCAGCGCGCGGCGGCGCGCATCGCACTGGCGCAAGCCATCACGGTGCTGACCGGCGGTCCGGGCACTGGGAAGACGACCACCGTTGCCCGATTGCTGGCGCTGGCGGCCGAGCAGTCTGAGGCCGGCGACGCCTCGCGGCCGCGGATCGCCTTGGCAGCGCCGACGGGTAAGGCCGCTGCGCGACTGCAGGAAGCCGTCGCGCATGAGGTGGCCAAGCTGGACGAGGCGGACCGGGTACGGCTGGGCGAACTGCGGGCGATGACTCTGCATCGTCTGTTGGGCAGCCGACCCGACACGTCGTCGAGGTTCAAGCATGATCGCGGAAATCGGTTGCCGCACGATGTGATTGTGGTCGACGAGACGTCTATGGTGTCGCTGACCATGATGGCGCGACTACTGGAGGCGGTGCGGCCGGGCACCCGGCTGGTTCTGGTCGGCGACGCCGACCAGTTGGCGTCGGTGGAGGCCGGGGCTGTGCTGGCTGACCTGGTGGACGGTCTGTCGGCGCGCGCCGACGTGCAGGTGGCCTCGTTGCAGACGTCACACCGATTCGGTGAGTCGATCGGCGCGTTGGCCGCCGCAACCCGTGATGGTGACACAGATCGGGTGATCGAGCTGCTGCGGGCGGGCGGCGAGCACGTCGAGTGGATCGAGTCCGAGGACCCGACCGCGCTGTTGCGCGACGTGCTCGTCCCGTATGCGCTGCGAACGCGAGAGGCCGCCCTGTTGGGCGCCTCGGAAGTTGCGCTGGGCACGCTCGATGAGCATCGATTGCTGTGCGCGCATCGCCACGGACCGTATGGCGTGTCGCAGTGGAACCGTCAGGTGGAAAAGTGGCTGTCGGAGGAGACCGGCCTGCCGCCCTGGTCGGAGTGGTACGCCGGACGCCCGCTGCTGGTGACCGCCAACGACTACGGGCTGCGGGTCTACAACGGGGAAATTGGTGTGGTGGTCGCGAGCCCTGATGGCATGCGCGCCGTCATCGCCAGTGCCGCGGGGCCACTGGACTTTTCGACCAGCCGACTGTCCGACGTCGAGACCATGCACGCGATGACCATCCACAAATCCCAAGGCAGCCAGGCCGACGAGGTGACAGTTCTGATGCCCTCGGAGGAGTCGCGGTTGTTGACTCGGGAGCTTTTCTACACCGCGCTGACTCGCGCGAAACGAAAGGTGCGCGTGGTCGGGACCGAGGCTTCGGTACGCGCTGCAATCGAGCGGCGAGCGATCCGCGCAACGGGTTTGCGAAAACGGTTGCAAACGTAACATCTGTCACACAGGTCACCGCGTGGGTTGGTATCGGCGAAGCGCCCGCCTCGCAGCGACAAACCGGCGTCGCACGTGGTCGGACGAGTGGCGAAGCTGACACTTCTGACACTCGTGACACTGGCGTCTTACCAGCCACACCGGTTATGGCAAATGACGCTGTTTGAGAGGGCCCGGCTATCAGCGACAAACGAAGGCCGGCAACGCTTTGTCGCTCAAAGGCGGGCATAACGGACACCTCAACTTCTAGGTACGCCTGTGATTGATGTGACCAGCCGCTTATTGAACATACGAGGATTAGCCGCCGAAGGAGTGGGTACGCACAGCACGCGGTCGTAGATCCTGGCCGGTCGAACCCCGGCAGGAGGGCAGGTCTTCGCCCCGCGATCAACCGTGCCGAAAAAGCTAGGGAAGCCAGCCATGGCCACAGCCAGTCTTCACGCCACGAGTAGGTATCAACGCGATCAACAGATCGCGACGACGGGAAGCGTCGTGTTGTTGATCGTCACCGTCGCGGTGTCGGCGTGGATGCTGTACAGATGGTCGACTGGGCAACCGGTTTCAACGGAAAGCGCTGCGACCCCGCTGTCGAGCGCATCGGCTCCGCCGGTTCGCGTGACGATGGGCGCATGGCTCGCCGAATCCGAGCGGTCGATCAACGATCTGGTCACCGCTCGAAACAACATCGCCGCGGCCGCAGCTGAACACGACATCCCCGGGACCGGCGCGGCCTGCCAAAACGCCGTGGGCGCCGTCGCGAATCTGCATCGACAGCTGCCGAGCCCGGAGCCGGTGCTGACCAACGCGCTGCAACGGGCAGCTGTTAACTACGATCTCGGGCTTCCGTACTGCATCTCGGCAACGCAAACCCACGATGGCCCAGGCTTGGCGCGAGCGGCGCGCTATATCAGTCAGGGCGACGCCGCGATGCGGACGGCGTTCCACATTCTCGGACAAGATTCTGGCTCCGCGCCGCGCGACCTGCGCGTGCTGATCGTGTAACACCACGATCGCCAGGGTCGGTCGCCGTGGGTACCGATTTCGCGGTGCCGGAGGACCGAGACCTGTTAAGCGGTAGCGCCACTTGTCAGCCGAGATCGACCGAGCGCCCGAGAAAAGCCATCAGCCGGGTAGTCGGTGTCGCATCCTCGGGCGCGGGTTGGGCCGGCCCGAACCTGCCCGGAAGTCGCATCATCTCGTCGGGCACCGAGTCCACCAATTGGCGGCAGAACCCCAACACTCCGTCCGGCAGCTCGATCAGTCGTCCCTGTGAGCGGTACACATCCCAGCTATGCATCGCCAGGTCGGCTACGGGGAAAGCCAGCGCGCGGTGCAGCGGCACCTCGCCCTGCGGCGACGGCCGCGTCGCCTCCAGGTCCGCGCCTGGCAAGATGTCCTGCAACCGGCCAGCCAGCTCGCGAAGCCGCGCTGCCGGGTCCTCTAAAGTCCAGTCATCCGGCTGGGAGGGCGACTGCCACACCTCCTCGCCCTCGACCAGCGTCACGATCTTGGCTGCACTGCCAGTGACGTGACCCACCAAGTCCCGGATACTCCAGCCATCGAGATTGGACGGCTGATCCCAACTCTCCGAAGGGATTTGCTCCACCGCCTCGATGAGCAGGGCCATCGCCTCAGCGGCCGTAGTGCCGAGGCGTGTGGGCGCACCGTCGTTCACGAGGCCCGCTGCGCAGACACGAACAAGTTCCACGGAGCGGCCTGCTCGAGGTCCTTGGCAGGTTCGCGGCCATAGCCGGCCAGCAACTCTTCGGTCGGCGTCACGGTCGCTTCCCAGCCGTGGCTGCGCAACCAGTCGCCAACGTCTTCGCGTTCCTCGAAGTACCACAGCTTGTCGCTGCGCGGAACCTCACGCTGCGGATCCGCCTTGGCCATCAACGCCTGGACGCGCTCCATCCGCTCACGTCGTTGCGCAATCGCGTCGGGGTCGGCGAAGTTGGGTGCGAGCGCTTCGACGCCGATCCGGCTGCCTACGGCCGTGAGCTCTTGAACGCGGGCAAATAGCAGGTCTTGCGCCGCGGCCGGCAAGTACATCAAAAGCCCCTCAACCGACCAGGCGCTCGGCGCCGATGCCTCGAAACCGGCCTGCTGCAACGCGGTTGGCCAATCGTGGCGCAGGTCCACCGGGACACCGACCCGACTGCAGGTCGGCTGCGCGCCGTGCTGGGCCAGCGTCGACGATTTGAAGTCCAGCACCCTGGGCTGGTCGAGCTCGTAGACGGTCGTGCCGTCCGGCCACGGCAACCGCCAGGCCCGCGAGTCCAAACCGGCGGCCAGGATCACCACTTGGCGAATGCCCGCACTAGTGGCTTCGAGGAAGAACGTGTCGAAAAACTTGGTCCGCGAAGCGAAATAGTTGACCAAGCCCTGCTGCCGCAGCGGCAACTCGGGTTCGGCTTCCACGACCTCGGCTGGCAACTCCGGCGCGGAATACCAATTCCACACCCCGTCGCCGACGGTATCCAGGAAAACCCGCGCAAACGGATCACTGATCAGCGGGTCGTCGCTCTCGGTTTCCGCCGCGCGCGCCGCCGCCACGCCCAGCGCCGTCGCGCCCACGCTCTCAGTGATCTCCCAGGTGTCGTTATCGGTTCTCGCCACGCTCCGACCCTACGTCAGGCCGAGGGCCTGGGCTGCCGCCGTCGCCACCTCGCCGCGTAGATCCGAGATCGGTGTACTGCCGCGCAGATGGATTGCGTTCGAGAGCAGGACCACGTAGGTGTCTGAGCCTGGATCGATCCACAGCGAGGTTCCGGTAAAGCCGGTATTGCCAAAGCTGCCGATGGGAAAGATCGTGCCGCGCGGCATGGAGTAGGGCGTGTCGATATCCCAGCCGAGGCCGAACAGGTTCTGCCCCTTGATCGCTGGATAGTTCCGGGCTTGCCGGAAAGCAGCGTTGGCTGCGTCGACTTGTCGGGTCGTGTGCCCGGGCTGCTGCGGAGTCGTCATCAACTCCAGAGTCGCCTGTGTCAGCGGGAAAGCGCTGGGGCGGTTCGCAAGCCGATCCAGCAGCGCCTGCGCGTAGACGCTGACATCGTGGGCCGTCGAGAAAACTCCGGCGTTGCCGGCCACTCCGCCCATGCGGCGCGCCGTCGGGTCATGCACGGTACCCCGAAGCAGATGGCCGTCGTCCATCGCAGTCGGCGCGATGCGCGGCAACAGGTCGGCGGGTGGACGATAGCGGGTGTCTGCCATGCCCAGCGGCCCAAATACGTGGCGTTGAACGTAAACATCTTCCGGCTCACCGGTGAGTTTCTCGAGCAGCGCGCCCAGCAGAATGAAGTTGATGTCCGAGTAACCGAAGGCCTCACCCGGAACCGACTGCAGCGGCGTGGTGAGCGCACGATGAATGCCCTCTGGCCTATCCGCTCGATCCAATCCCCATGGGTCTGTGAGATTGACGTCGATCGGTTCGCCCGATGTGTGGGTCAGCAACATGCGAAGCGTCACCTGTGCGCGCCGCGGATCGTTCGCCGTGTTGAAGTCAGGCAAATACTTCTGCACGGGATCGTCGAACGCGACCTTGCCTTGTTCGTGCAGCTGCATGACCGCAGTCGCCGTTGCCAGCGGCTTGGTCAGCGATGCGAGGTCGAAGATTGTGTCCTCGGTCATCGGCTCGGCAGGTGCGGGCGATCCGTCCAGCCCCGGTTCGCCGGCAAGCTTGCGTGAGCCAAAAGCCCGATGGAAGACGACGTTGCCGGCGTGTCCGATCACCACCACCCCACCGGGCAGCCGCTCAGCCGCAATCGCATCGTTGATCAGCTTGGCGACTGTCGGGAAGTCGTGAGTGGGAGCGGTGTTCGGCGCCTGCGTGGCGTCCGTGCCGCTTACCGTTGGGTGCGCGGTACAGCCTGAGGACGCCGTGGCGAGGGTAAGCAGGACAGTTGCGACGGCTTTGCGCGCTCGCCGACGTCGATGCGGAAGAATCACGGTCACCATGGACGACACCTCCGCCCTGACATCGCGGCGACCCCACATCGTGCGTCTCGCCGTGTTCGCGGTCTTCCTCCTGGTGCTGTTCTACCTCGTAGCGGTCAAGCGAGTCATCGATGTGGAGGAGATGCGGCGCGCGGTCTCGGCGACGGGGCCGGCGGCGCCGCTAACCTATGTGCTGGCATCGGCGGTCCTTGGCGCGTTGTTCGTGCCCGGCCCGGTGCTGGCCGCGGGCAGCGGGGTGCTGTTCGGTCCGGTGGCCGGTGTGTTCGTGACGCTGGGCGCGACGGTCGGGACCGCGATCGTCGCGAGCCTGGTTGGTCGCCGGGCTGGACGAGAAAGCGCACGGGCTCTGCTGGGAACGACACGCGCCGACCGCGTCGACGCGCTGATCGAACGACGCGGATTGTGGGCCGTCGTCGGCCAGCGCTTCATCCCCGGGATCTCGGACGCGCTCGCCTCCTATGCATTCGGGGCGTTCGGAGTTCCGTTGTGGCAGATGGCCGTCGGGGCGTTTATCGGCTCGGTGCCGCGGGCGTTCGTCTACACCGCGCTGGGGGCCTCGATTGCGGATCGGTCAGCGCCGTTGGCCTATGCGGCGATAGCGGTGTGGTGCGTGACCGCCGTCGTCGGCGCGTTCGCTGCGCAGCGTGGCTGGCGCAAGTGGCGTGAGCACGCCGGGCGCGGCGCCGACGGTGGCACGTACTGACGCATCGGCGACCACGCGACTTTCAGCGGCAAACTGGGCATCAAAACGCGGTGGGGATAAGTACCGCGACATCGCTGTGCAGGTGTGCCAGCCCGCTATCGAGAGTGGCCAGTTGCCCTTCCCAACTTCGTGCGAGCTGAGCCAGGTAAGCATCGGTGACCTGCCGGTGGCCGACCACGCCACCGAACTCGACGTCGCCGAAAGAAATATTGTCAGGCCAAAATTCGTGACGGTCCGCACTCTCGACTGCGCTGACGACATCTCGCGCGGCTGCTGCGGATTGCCCATTGCGCAGCAGGAATCGGACCAGGCTTCCTTGTGTGATCGGGCACGTCGCAAATCCTGTGCCGGATGCCGATAACCATTCCGCGGCCGGGTCGTGATGCACGTGCTCGTTGACGACCAGTGCGATGAGCACGTTCGCGTCGAGCAGCGCAGTCACTCTTCATCCTCCAAGGAGCGCACGTCCTCGGAAGTCACCACGGTCCCGACGCTCACCAGAGGCAACCCGGTCCTGGGGTCTGTGGCGGTCGCGGTGGTGCTGCCGGCTTTGAGGCCGCGTCGGATGAGGTCGGCGACCGTTTCACTCAGGCTACGGCGGGTGTCCCGCGCAATCGCGAGCGCCTGTTTGTGCAGGTCCGCTGGGAGGTCAATAGTGGTGCGCACGCCAAATCCTAGCATCTCTGCATCATGATGCGGAGATGCTCGATCCCGTTGCACCGGTTTCAGGCCGACTCAGCGCGACCGCTTCGCAACGAACGGCACGCCTCGACGAAGCGCGCCCACTCGGCCGTCCGCGGACGAACCGCGCAATCGGACACAGCGTCGTCGCTGACCACCAGACCGGGTTTGACAGGGGCCAACAGTTCGGCGAGTTTGAGAACCTGCCCTGCCGGACTGTCCGAGAAGCTCTGAAACACCCGGTCGCGGATCCACGCCGCAGCCGGGCAGCCTCTCTATCAGAGCGGGCCCATGCCATGCCTGACTGAGATGCCACCACAGCGGCCAAAGCCGAAGTCTGCCATCCGCATCCACTAGGGAAACCAGATGACACAGTGCATTTCGGTCGCGGGCGAGTCGCAGCTCGGGTAGCCCGTCCCGCGCCTGCCGCGGCAGATCGGCTCCGACATATCCAGCCAGTTCAGCGCTTCCGTCGTAGGCCCAACCGATCGCATAGTCGCGCCATACCGCGGCGAGCACACTCATTCTTGGGGCAGCGCCGTAGCGACTGCGCATACCGCACCGCGAACGCCGGCCCGGCGACCAGCGCGTCCAACATGCGGCAGCCCGCCCAGTGCGAGTAATAAAGCTGCCAATCCTGATCGTTGACGATGATGACGTTCGCCCTATTACCCACGCCGTTCCCCTGAACCCTTGCGACGCGGTCGGGAGATTTCGCGTCGACTAGGCAGAGTCTGTGGCCTAGGTGCCGACACGATCCAGTCACCCACTGTGCGTGCCCGGCGATGGAGTGCGCGACCCGGTCAGCACGGCATAGGGTGGTCGCCGTGACGGAGACGGTCGACCCGGTCCCGGGCCTGGAACGAATTCTGGTCGAGCACGGTCCCTTGCACACCGACGAGCTTGCGCAACGGCTGCGGGAAGCCGGCGTGGCCGAGCCGGACCTACCGAAGCCGGCTTACATGGAAATGCAGTGGCCGACAAAGCAGTTGGTCGATGATCGCTGGGTATGGCTGCCGACGGTGCTCGCCGGGCGAGTCTTTACCCACCGGCTCGGCGCCGACGAGACCGCCTACGACATACTCACGGTGACCCCGGACCTGGGCGCGATTACCGAATTGTGCGACTACACGCAGTACCGGAGGTTCGTCGACGGGTCGACAGCACAGCTGGTGGTGGCCGATTACGACGATGAGTTGCTCGAGCAGCGCGATATCCCGGTCGAGGTGGCCGACGCGTCTCCGGTGCTGCTGCTGGAGGCGGGCACGCTGGCGGCGCTGGGGGCGGCCGACGGAGACCTGGTCGGGGTGCGGCTGACCGCAGAGGGTCTTGCGCTCGAGCGACTCACGGCGGTCGGGCCGACCGCGGCCGGCCCGGCATTGGCGGCAACGCTGGACGCTGACGAGCCCACGTTCGTCGACATGGCGGTGTGGACGGCGTGCGTTGCGGATCCGGTGCTGTTCACCGAGCCGTCGCCGCCGCTGAGCGAGATCATCGACGACCACGGTCTAGCGCTTCGCGGCGAGTGGCTCGCGCCCGGTGGATTCGATTTCAGGCGTTGGGATTTCGAACGCGGGAGTGCGCGGCTCGCTGAGCGACACGAACTCGACCCCGACGACGCATTCGCGTTGTACACGCTGATCAAGCTGTACAGCGAGGTGTCGCTGTTGCTGGTGGTTACCGCCAGCGAGGGCGAGCCGCTGGAGGGCGCGCTGACCGCAGCTCGGGAAAGCGTGGCGGGCCCAGAACTCGACCGGGCCGCCGGTCTGGTGGGTGAGCTCGGAAGCGTACTTGTCGACCCGGAGCTGGCGGAGGTGCTGCTGGACGAGACGGTCGGGAACAGCCGCGACCGGGCAGCGGCGCTGGGCGTGTTCGCGGAGTTGCTGGAACCTAAGGTGCCGCCCGCGGCGCGGGTGGCGTGGCGCTGGCTGCGCGCGGTGGCGCTGGAGCGGCTCGGCGACATCGACGCTGCCGAACGCGAGCTGTTGGCCGCCGAGTCGATGGATGTCGAGTGGCCGTTGCCGTTGCTCGATCTGGCACGCATTGCCTCCGATCGCGGCGACGCCGAGCGCGGGTTGGCGTTGCTGCGCCGAGCCGGCGCCGAGCCGGACCACCCGCTGGTGGAACTGCTACAGCGCTACCGCGCTGAGTCCCGCCGCGATCTTGGTCGAAACGAACTGTGCTGGTGCGGTTCTGGCCGCAAGTACAAGAAATGCCATCTCGGACACGAAGAGCTGCCACTGGTCGAGCGCGCCAGCTGGTTATACGCCAAAGCCATCCAGCACGCGCTGCTCTGCGGCTGGGACGACCTGCTGGTCGAGGTGAGCTATGAACGCTTCCGATACGACGACGACCCGGACATACTGGGCGATCCGCTGGTGCTCGACGCCGTGCTCTTCGAGGGCGGCGCGTTCGCGGAGTTCCTGGAGTTGCGCGGGTCACTGCTGCCCGACGACGAGCGGGCGCTGGCCGAGCAATGGCTGCTGGCGGAACGGTCTGTCTTCGAGATCGAGCAGGTGCACCCGGGGCAGGGCCTCACCGTGCGCGACGTGCGTACCGGCGACACCCACGAGGTGCGGGAGCGGACGGCCAGCCGCCAGCTGAAACCAGGGCAGCTGGTATGCATGCGGGTGGTGCCAGCCGGAGACAGCATGCAAATCTTCGGCGGGCTGGAACCCGTTGCGCTGCATGAGCGCGACGCACTGATCGAGCTACTCGACAGCGAGCCCGACCCGGTAGAGCTGGTGGCGCAGTTGAGCCGGCGGTTCGCGCCACCGACGCTGACCAACACCGAGGGCGATCCGCTGGCGCTGTGCGAGGCCACCGTGCGCATCGGCGACCCCGCCGGGATCGAGGCCACGCTCGACGACACCTACGACAGGGCCGATCGTGACGAACTGCGGTGGTTCGAGCACATCACTACTCATGGGACACAACGGATTCGGGCTACGTTGTTGCTCGACGGCGACGCACTGCGGGTCGAGACCAACAGTGAGAAGCGGATGGACCGCGTGCTGGCCACGCTGGCACGTCTCGACCCGGCGATGTCGGTGCTCGACGACACCCGGGAGCTTGATCTGGCCAAGCTGTTGCCAGATACCGATGAGGACGGACTTGATCCTGACGATCCTCAGGTAGCAGCCGCCCTCGACGAATACATCCGCGACTACGAGACCAAGTGGCTCGATCAGCCCATCCCCGCGCTCAGCGGCCACACCCCGCGGCAGGCCGCCGACGACCCGACCCGGCGCGGCGACCTGATCAAGCTGCTCGACAGTTTTCCGGCCGGTGCGGCGAGCCGCGGCAGCATGGACGTCGGTCGGCTGCGCGCCGCGCTCGGACTGTAACGAGCTTGATCTGTACGCCGATTAGGCCCGCCGGGCAAGGAGCTTGCGGAGCGTGGGAAGCACACGCTGATCCTTAGGACGGTTCGCCGCTTGTTTCGACCGAACGACGTCGGCCAGCGAGGCGACCGGAACCGACACCCCGTACAGCTCCACCACGATCGCGTCCTTTCGCAGATCTGCATAACCATCAGTCCCTGCCGGTGTGAACGACAGATCGAGATCACCGGCAGTGGTCGTGAGATTCCACATCTGCACGGCCGCCAATGAATCGACATCGACGGAGAACGGCAGACCCGCCGGCACAGACTCCGTGCGCACTCGTGCACCGAGCTCAGCGAGTGCGGAAATCAGTCGGGACAAGTTCGCCCGATCGGTGTCCGGCGCAATGTCCATATCCTCTGTCGGAAACGGAGAGCCGTGGTAGACCGCCGCGAGCCCCCCGATTAGCACGTAGACCACGTGGTGTCGGTCGAGTACCTCCAACAGCCGGGCCAGATCGAGTTCCATGTCAGCCGCGCACTGCCCTCAGCTGCCGCGCTAATCGCGTGTGCCGATCCAGGCGTTGCTGGCCAGTGAGGTCGGCGAGCCGCGCCGCCTGAGCCATGTCGCTGTCGTCGCGCGCCACCAGCATGACCTCGAGGTCGAAGCCGCACAGCCGCACCAGGCGAAGCACGTCATCGAGGCTTACCGCCGTGCGGCCGGACTCCCAACGCGCAATTCCCGGCTGGGACGTCTCGGCCCGCGTCGCCAACTCGGCTTGGGTCAGCCCGGCCCGCCGACGCGCCTCGCGGATCAGATCCCCACCGTAGGAACTCACCCCTTTATCATAACAGGTCTGTTATGAACAACCCCGAACCTGCGTCAACTGCGCACGGTCGGCACGAACGTGTCGGCACTGGCCGCCGACCAGGCCGCGGCCCACGTTTCGGGGGGCTCGGAAAGCAGCTGGCCGGGTTCGAGCCACTCATAGAGTTCGGCGTAGGAGCGCACGATGGACGGGGCGATTCGCTTGCGCAGCATGTGCGGTGCGAGTTCGTCGGGCCCGTGGGCGCCGAGGGAGGCGATCATCTGCATCGCCTGATGCACGGTCGCCTGCTGATAGCGCTGCGCGCGCACGCTCTTGTCGGCCACATTCAGCGCCCGCGCCCGCTTGGGATCTTGGGTCGCCACGCCGACGGGGCAGGTGTTGGTGTGACAGCGCTGCGCCTGGATGCAGCCGACGGCCATCATCATGGCGCGCGCAGCATTGGTGTAGTCGGCGCCCTGGATGAGCCGTTTGACAACGTCGGTGGCACCGGCGACTTTTCCGCTGGCGCCCAGCTTGATCTTGTCGCGCAAGCCGGTGCCCACCAACGCGTTATGCACCGTCATCAACCCGTCGGTGAGCGGCAACCCGACGTGGTCTTCGTATTCCAGGGGCGCGGCCGCGGTGCCGCCCTCGGCGCCGTCGACGATGATGAAATCCGGGGCTGTTCCCTCGGCGAGCATCGCCTTACAGAGCGCCAGGATGTCAGTGCGGGTGCCCACGCACAGTTTGAAACCCGTCGGTTTGCCGTCGGCGAGCTCACGCATGCGGGCGATAAACCGAATCAGCTCACGGGGAGTGGAAAACGCCGAGTGGAAGGCGGGGCTGACGCACTTCTGGTGCGCCGGAACACCGCGGTAGGCGGCGATCTCGTCGCTGACCTTCGGCGCCGGCAACACACCGCCGATCCCGGGCTTGGCGCCCTGACTGAGTTTGAGGGACACGCATTTGACGTGGGGGTGGGCGGCCTTGTCGGCGAACTGCTGCGGATCGAAATGGCCGTCAGCGGTGCGGGCCCCGAAATATCCCGAGCCGATCTCCCAGACCAGATCCCCACCGTTTTCCAGGTGATAGGGAGTCAGACCACCCTCCCCGGTGTCGTGGGCGAACCCGCCCAGCGCGGCCCCTTTGTTCAACGCGCGAATCGCGTTGGCCGACAACGCGCCGAAGCTCATTGCCGAGACGTTGAGCAGCGCCATCGAGTAGGGGCGGCTGCAGTCCGGGCCGCCGACCCGCACGCGCGGGGGCTCGTCGGGCAGCGGCGCCGGCGCCACCGAATGCGCGAGGTGCTCATAGCCCACTTCCTCGATGTCGCGTTCGGTGCCGAATGCCTGCTCGCCGTGGGTGCCCTTGGCGCGTTCGTAGATGATCGAGCGCCGTTCGCGGTCATAGGGGCGGCCGTCGAAGTTGCGCTCGATGAAGTACTGCTGCAATTCGGGCCGAAGTGCCTCCAGCAGATAGCGCATGTGCCCCAGCACCGGGTAGTTGCGCAAAACCGAATGCCACGGCTGGATCAGGTCGTAAACCCCGACAGCGAACAACAGTGCCGCGGGCAGCGCCAACGCCAACCACGCCCACGAGATGAGCGCCGTGGCCACACCGGCGAGCGCTGCGACGATACCGAGAACGGCGAACGTGATGAACCGGTACATGCGTCCTTCCCGCACGCGCTGCGTTGACATTTCGCGGAAGCCTGCCGGCGTTGTGGGAAGAACGGTAGCGCTACCAGGAAGCGTCCAGCCTGGTGGGGCCATCATGGTCACGTCAGGCGGTCTCGCCAGCGCGCGAAGCGGCTGGAAGGAGCCTGAATCGCAGCCATGACCGCGCTCATCGGCGACGCCACCGACCTGGCACGCGTCGCGGTCCCAGCAGCGGGCGGGCCGTCGCCCTCCCACCACGTCGGCTCCAACAGCGCCGTCGTCACCGGGATCGCCTCCTCGACACTGTTGCGTCCCCACCGGCACGCTCGGTCGATGGCCGCGGCAGAGGGCGCCAGGTTCGCCGGCGACAGCGTCGGCGAGAAACGAACGAGGTGATCGGCGTACGGCACAGTGCGCACCATCTGCAACTGGATCGCCTGAGTGATCGGCACCAGCCACAGGTGTCGCGGATCCCATTGCGGGTGAAAACAATCGAACGCCAAGTAGCACGCATTACGGGTGCCCAGTCGTCCGTCGCGCACCCGCTTCCACGCCAGTTCGATCGGGACATTGCTGGCCGTGCCGCCGTCGACCAGAGCCGCGACGTCCTTTTCTTCGCAGAGGGCGTCGAGGATCGGGATCATCCGCGGGTTGCTGGTTTCGTGGTGCAGCACACCGGGAATGGCCGACGAGAACGACGCCGCGTCGAGGACGTCGAAGTCGCGCTCCGGCTCGTCGGCGCCGATGATGATCGGCTTGACGACGCGCAAGTCGATGAAGGCGGCCACCTGCCACATCCGGGCAGCCACCTGCGCGCCGATACCGATCGGGCGAAACGGCAGCGACCGCAACTGCAGTGCGGCCAATTCGGGACGGCGAAACCGTGCCGGCAGCGCCGAATACGGCTGGCGGCGCACCCCGGCGATCACGGCGTCGAACGGAATTGCCAAGTCCGACATGCGCATCCGTTCACCGTCCTCGCGGGTGAGCATGGCGTGGGCGAAATGGTCGAAGCGCAGTGCGAACATGCCGGCCAGGCCGTGGCGGCGGCGCAGCCGCTCCGGTCCGAGGATGGCACGGTAGGACACTGTTTTGCCCCACGCGATGTACTCCTCGACCGGCACTGGCAGCTCCCGGCTCACCAGGCTGGCCAAGATCGAGCCAAACGACGCGCCGATCATGTAATCGGGCACCTGGCCGGCCTCCAGCAGCCGCTCCATGCCGCCGATGTAGACGAAACCCGAACCTCCGCCGCCGCCGAGAACCGTGACGAGTTTCTTGTAGCCGACCTCGGCGTCCAATTCCGCGGCGGAGAAGTCATTGCCGTGCCGCTCGATCAGCACGCAGCGCTGATCGTCCTGGTCCGCGGCCAGCGCCGCCAGCGCCTCGCGCGCCGTCTGCAGCGCGGTGATCGGATCCGGCTCCTCGCGCAGCGGCCCGTACAGCGTGTCGGCGACCCGAGACAGCCACGGCCCGACTTCGGCGCCCACCGAGACGTCGCCGCGCCCGCGGCTGCCGCCCGGGCCTGCGGCTCCCGGTTCGAAATCGGCGAGCCGGGCGAAGTTGAGGATGTAGCGCAGCCGGCGCAGCTCCTCGATACTCAACACCTCCGGGTTGGCCAGGTGGTGGCGGATGAGCCGGTTTTCCATCCGTTGCAGCAGCAGCGCCGGCTCGGCCGACAGCAGGTCAGCGGCATCGGGGGTGTCGACGGCCTCGTCCTCGATCTCCTCGATGACTTCGAGCCCGGCCTCGCGGCGGCCCAACCGGTTGAGCACCGCATCGGCGAATGGGATCTGCATGAGGACCAGTCTGCCGAAGCCCTCCGCGGCGGGAATCGCAGACAGATAATCCCCCGGATCCGTAGCCTTTGGTGCTGTGCCGGTGGCTGGTCGGGCGTTGTCTGCGATCGTCGCATTACTGCTGCTCGGGGTGACCGGTGTTGTTGCCGCAGCCCCAGCGCCTGCCGAGCCGGTTATCGCAACACCCAGCGAAAGGCTGGTGGGCTGGGACACCTATCGCCGACTGGATCGGTTGCCGTACCTCAGCGACGACACACAGACACTGCAGGTGTCGAGCTTCGACCGAAGCGGCGGCGATTTCGATATTTCCACCGGTAACCGAAACGGCACCGGCGGATGTTTGGCATCCGGTGGTGCCGGCTGCGTCATCGCCGAGGATCGCGGTGCCGGAGAGGTGGATTCGATCTGGTTCACCCGCGACGGCGGCGATGTGCGCGCGATCGGCACGCTGCGCATCGAGCTGGATGGGCAGACGGTAATCGACGCGCCACTGCAATCGGTGGTCGATGGCGCGCTGGGTGCGCCATTCGTGTGGCCGCTGGTGGCAAACGCTGCGCAGTCGCCGGGCGGCGTGTACATCAAGGTGCCGATGCCGTACCGAAAGTCGATGCGGATCAGCGTCGCATCGAATTTGGAGTACTACCACGTCGACTATCGCCGGTTTTCCACCGCCGACGATGTCACCACTTTCTCGGCTGCCGATCCCGCGCTCGATGTGCTTGCGACCCTCCGGGCCGCGGGCACCCTCGACCCCAAACCAGCACCAGCTACCGCAACACATACCAATCGGCTCATCGAGCTCCCCGCCAATGCCGCATCGATGATCGCGGAATCCACTGGGCCGGGCACGATTTCGGCGCTGCGGCTGCAACTGTCGGAGTCGACGGATCTGGCCGGCGTGCGGCTTCAGATCGAGTTCGACGGCCAAACCATGGTCGACTCGCCAGTTGGCGAATTCTTCGGCGCCGGACTGGGCGTCACGACCGTGCAATCGCTGATGTTTGCCGCGGTCCCACAACCCACGGGGTCGTTGTCGTTGTCGGAGTGGTGGCCCATGCCGTTCGCCCGCACCGCCCACATCAGGCTGGTCAACACGACCGGCGACCCCGTGTCGGGGATCGACAGCGACGTCGTGACCACACCCGACCCGCAATGGGCACCCGCGCTCGAGCGCGGACGCGCCGGCTACTTCACCGCACGCTCGCATGCCGGTGCGACGCTGCCCGATCAGGATTGGGTGTTCGCCGATGAACAGGGTCACGGCAAGTTCGTCGGCGTCAGCCAGACCATGAGTGGTTCGGGGATCCAAACGGCGTTCAGCGCTGACGCCCCGTACTTTCTCGAAGGAGCCGAACGCGTGTACACCGACGGTTCGGCGTCTCCGCAGTGGTATGGCACCGGCACCGAGGACTTCTACGAGGGCGGCTGGTACTTCAAGGGCGGCACGCGGTTCAGCGCCCCATTCACCGGCCAACCCGATCAACGCACGGCCACCGGCGGATGCGCCGGCTACTGTGTCGCCGCTTATCGGCTCATGTTCGCCGACGCCATCGGCTACCACTCCGCACTGCGATTCGGCATTGAGCACGGCAAACGCAACATGGTTCAACCCAATTACAGCTCAACGGCATTCCTCTACACCCACCCGAACGACACCACCACGCTCAGTGACGATGTCTACCCCAGCGATCCGGTGAGCCGAATCCTGCACATCTACACCGACGACGGCGCCACCGATCGATTGCTGGTCAGCACGTACGAGGGAAGCGACGACACCCGCCCCGTTGCCGGGTTAGTTCGAACCACACTGTCGCCGATCACATTCGACGCCCAAATCCGTCCGGACAACCACGGTGTCCTGCTGCGCCGCACGTCGGACCAAGCAACCGCCTATCAAGCAGCAGACGTTGCCATCGACGGAATGCCCGCCGGGATCTGGTTACAGCCGCGCAGCAACACCTTGCACCGTTGGCTCGAGGACACGTTCCTGGCACCTGAGTCGCTCACGGCCGGCAAGGACCGCATCACGGTCACCATCACGCCCATCCGCGACACTCCGCCGTGGACTGTTAGCCGCTACCGCATAGACGCACTCACGGGTTGATTTTGGTCACGTCTGTCACACTAGTTACGTTGCCGGACCACTATGCGAAATGCCCGCCTATGAGCGACTTTTCAATGCCACCGTCTGCGTCGGGGTTACGGCCATTGGTCAGTGCGCGCTGAGCGCTTTGCGCTTGCTCGACACGGTCCGGGTTGGACGATTCGCAGGGAGGCCTTTGGCTTTCTTCGCTGCCCGTACCGGTGGACGTTCAACCGGTCGGACATCGAGTGTCAGGCCAACTGGTTGGAGCATGTTGACCAGCGCGTCGAGGCTGAACTTGCTGATCTTCCCGTTGAGGAGGTCCGAAACTCGGGGCTGGGTCACATGAAGACGCGCGGCAGCGTCGGTCTGCGTCCAACCTTCTTCCCTGATCCGCTGCTCGAGCGCGATCATGAGCATGCCGCGCGCGGTGAGGTTGGCCGCCTCCTCTGGGGTCTCAGCGAGATCGTAGAACACGCTGTCAGCCATCTCTTGCCTCTCGATAGCGCTTCCTGGCGAGGTCGATATCCGTCTTCGGTGTCTTCTGCGACTTCTTCGTGAAGACGTGAAGGATGCAAATCGTGTTGTGGAACTTGGCGACGTACATAAGCCGCGCAATGCCGTCGGCATCCTGCACTCGTATCTCGTACGTACCGGGACCGACGGCGCTGCTGGCCGAACTCGTACCGGATGGACGGACGTTGCTGGCGGAGGTCATCACGAGTTGTACCGAGCCATCTGATGGGCTTCAGATCGATGTCCATGTTATATCAGTAGGGATATAAACGCCAGGCGAGATACACCTGTATTACAACCGCAAAGACCATGAATGCATTTAAGCGCCTGACCCCGACAGGTAGTCGCGACCACGCGACCACACTTCACGTAAGGCGGTTACGCCACCGTGCGAAGCGACCGCTCGGGAGCTGAACCAAGCGTTGTGTTCGTTCCCAGGGCCAGGTCATCAGAGCCCACACGACGAGTATGAGCAGCGCTGCACTCAACACATACACCGGCCACGGGCCCAATACGTCCAATAGGGACGCGGTGTGCGGTTTTCCGTTCAGGAAGCCGTAATTGGTTCCCGCGATGCTGTTGAAGGTGAAGGTAGCTGCTGCCCAAACAACCGTGACGACCACTACAAAGCGGTAGCTGCGCCACGTGGGCCGCTTTCTCCGGCCCCACGTGAGATAGATGGCCGCCCAGACGACAAGCAGGTGAATCGCCCAAAAAGCGAGAAACTCGTAGTTGGGGAAGTCCGGACTCTTCAGCACCGGTGAGATCAACGCCTGTGTGCTCAAGGTGAGGCCCCAGTAGTAGGTGAGTGCGTAGGCCCAATCTCGCTGCGACCACAACGCGCAGACCGCCGCGATGGTCGCGAGATCGGTCAGGCGAAGTGGTACCGACTCGCTGATGGTGGGCGGCAGCAGTGAATAGACCAGCATTGCGCCGTATATCGCGGCCGTCACCGCCGCAAGGATGCGGCCCAGACGCCGGGCTTGCGATTCGGTCTGCGAGCGCCCGACCCAGACAAGTAGCGCTGCGCCGAGCGCGAACACAGCGATGACGGCCCAATACGACGGGCCGTACGCCATGAACTCCCGTTGTGCTGAGAACACTCTCATCATTGTCGTCCCCGAACCGACCATGACCACCGCTTAGCCGCGGACGGCGCATCATGGGGGGATGCGAATCGGAGTCGGGGTTTCCATCGTGCCCGACGCGCGGCAGGCCGCGGTGCGAGCCGCGGCACAGGCACGCGACGAGCTAGGTGGTGCGGCGCCGTCGCTGGCCGTGCTACTCGCCTCGCGATCCCACACCGACAAGGCCGCTGATGTCTTGGCCGCGGTGCAGGAGACGCTGGCGCCGCCCGCGCTGATCGGGTGCGTGGCCCAGACGGTGGTCGCCGGCCGCCACGAGATGGAGGACCAGCCCGCGGTAGTGGTGTGGCTGGCGTCTGAGCTGCCCGCCGAAACGTTCGAGCTGGACTTCGTGCGCACCGGCTCGGGTGCGCTGCTCGCCGGTTACCAATTCGACCGGTCCGCAACGGATTTGCATCTGCTGCTGCCCGACCCCTACACGTTCCCGGCAGATCTGCTCATCGAGCACCTCAATGCCGACCTGCCGGGCACTTCCGTCGTGGGCGGAGTGGTCAGCGGCGGGCGGGGACCCGGCGAGACCCGCCTGTTCCGCGACCGCGACGTGCTGACCGCCGGGCTGGTCGGCGTGCGGCTACCCGGCGCGCTGGCGGTCCCGGTCGTGTCGCAGGGCTGCCGGCCGATCGGTCACCCCTACATCGTCACCGCCGCCCAAGACGACGTGATCACCGAGCTGGGCGGCCGGACGCCGCTGCAGCGGTTGCAGGAGATCGTCGAGGGGCTGCCGCGCGACGAGCAAGAGCTGGTCAGCACCGGCCTGGGGATCGGGATCGTCGGCGACGAGCACCTGGCGGCGCCCGGCCAGGGTGACTTTTTGATCCGCGGCCTGCTCGGCGCCGATCCGGCCAGCGGGGCGATCGAGGTCGGCGAGCTGGTCGAGGTCGGCGCCACTGTGCAGTTCCAGGTCCGAGACGCGGCAGGGGCCAATAACGACCTGCACCAGACCGTCGAGCGGGCTCTGGTGCAGCTCCCCGGGCGTCCCGTGGGCGGATTGTTGTTCACCTGCACCGGACGCGGGCGGCGGATGTTCGGCGTCCCCGATCACGATGCGTCGACGATCGCCGACCTACTGGGCGGGATTCCGCTGGCCGGGTTCTTCGCCGGCGGGGAGATCGGCCCGATCGCCGGGCGCAACGCCTTACACACCTTCACCGCGTCGATGGCGCTGTTCGCCGAATGGGAACGCGTTTGACCTTCTTAGTCGCCCGCGGCACGTGGACCTTGGATTGGTCGGACATCAAGGGTCAGACCGACCGGTGCGAGCATGTTGACCTATGCGTCACGTGGACACCGCGGGCACGAACGTGTCGGCACTCGATGCCGACCAGGCTGCGGCCCACGACTCGGGAGGCTCGGAGAGAAGCTGGCCGGGTTCGAGCCACTCGTACAACTCTGCATAGGACCGAACGATGGACGGAGCGATGCGCTTGCGCAGCATGTGCGGTGCGAGTTCGTCGGGTTGGTGGGCGCCCAGCGAGGCCATCATCTGCATCGCCTGCTTGACCGTCGCCTCCTGGTAGCGCTGCACGCGCAGGCTCTTGTCCGCAACGTTCAGCGCCCGCGCCCGCTTGGGGTCTTGGGTCGCCACGCCAACCGGGCAGGTGTTGGTATGACAGCGCTGGGCCTGGATGCAGCCGGCGGCCATCATCATGGCGCGCGCAGCGTTGGTGTAGTCGGCACCCTGAATGAGTCGTTTGACGATGTCGGTGGCGCCGGCGACCTTTCCGCTGGCGGCGAGCTTGATCCTGTCTCGCAAACCGGTGCCGACCAGCACGTTGTGCACAGTCATCAGCCCATCGGTGAGCGGCATGCCGACGTGGTCTTCGTACTCCAGGGGCGCAGCCGCGGTGCCACCTTCGGCGCCGTCGACGATGATGAAATCCGGGGTCGTGCCCTCGTCGAGCATCGCCTTGCAGATCGCCAGAATGTCGATGCGGGTGCCGACACACAGTTTGAAACCCGTCGGTTTGCCATCGGCGAGCTCGCGCATGCGGGCGATGAACCGGATCAGCTCGCGGGGCGTGGAAAAGGCGGAGTGGAAGGCGGGGCTGACGCACTTCTCGTGGGCCGGAACACCGCGGTAGCGGGCGATCTCGTCGCTGACTTTCGCGGCCGGCAAGACACCGCCCACCCCGGGCTTGGCGCCCTGACTGAGTTTGAGTGACACGCACTTGACGTTCGGATGCGAGGCCTTGTCGGCGAATTGCCGCGGATCGAAATGACCATCGGGGGTGCGGGCGCCGAAGTAGCCCGACCCGATCTCCCACACCAGGTCTCCACCGTTTTCCAGATGGTAGGGGGTCAGGCCGCCCTCCCCGGTGTCGTGCGCGAACCCTCCCAGCGCCGCACCCTTGTTCAGCGCGCGAATGGCGTTGGCCGACAACGCACCGAAGCTCATCGCCGAGACGTTGAGCAACGCCATCGAGTAGGGGCGGCCGCAGTCGGGCCCGCCCACCAGCACGCGAGGAGGCTCATCGGGCACGGGTACCGGCGCCACGGAGTGCGCGAGGTGCTCATAGCCCACCTCCTCGATGTCGCGCTCGGTGCCGTAGGCCTGCTCGCCGTGGATGCCCTTGGCGCGTTCATAGATGATCGATCGCCGCTCGCGGTCATAGGGGCGCCCGTCGAAGTTGCGTTCGATGAAGTACTGCTGCAACTCGGGCCGAAGCGCCTCCAACAGATACCGCATGTGCCCCAGGACGGGGTAGTTGCGCAACACCGAATGCCAGGGCTGGACCAGGTCGTAAAGGCCGACGGCGAACAACAGCGCGGCCGGTAGCGCCAACCACAACCATGCCCACGAGGTGACCTCCATGGCCACGCCCGCGAGCACGGCGACAACACCGAGGGCGACGATCGCGATAAACCTGTACATGCGCCTCCCTGCATTGCGGGACGAACGGTGGCTCCGCTCTTCGCTCAGCATCCCAGACAACCGTGTTCGGGTCGGGTCGAGCAGAGTTCGGCGGCACTCGGCGGTGCGGGCTACCTGACTGAGCGCGAGCCAAGGTGATGACTGCTACGATTGCTACGCGTGATGAAGGGAGGTGTGTCGTGCGAAGGATTGCGCACCGCGAGCTCCGCAACAACTCGTCACAGATCCTCGATGACGTCAAGAACGGCCAGGTCATCGAGGTGACCAACCATGGCGAAGTTGTGGCGGTGCTGATCCCGCCCGCCGCGACTCCCTATGAACGTCTGGTCGCGGCCGGCAGGGTGCGCGTGGCGCGGCCGGGCAGGGCCAGGCGGTTCTCCGACATCCGCGCGTCTCGGTCAGAACGCGACGCGCTCGATGTGCTGTCTGAGATGCGGGGCGAGTGATCGCCTACCTGGATACCTCGGCCGCGCTGCGGGTCTTGACAATTGCACCAGATCCCGATATCGCGCCCCTGACCCGGCATACCCAGCAATACCTCGATCGGTTGGCGAAGCAGGGGCACACGATCGTGTCGTCGGCTCTGTTGCGGACCGAAATCCTCTGCCAGGCCAACCGCCAACCAGAGATCGGTATCGACGCGGCAGAGGATTTCTTGTCGTTGGTGAACCTGGTGGCATTGGACTCGACCGACGTCGACGATGCTCCGAATGCGCCAGGCAGATTACGCACGCTTGATGCCATCCACCTCACGGTCGCCATGCGCGTCGGCGCGGATGTCCTTGTCGCGTACGACGACGAACTGCTTCGTGCTGCACAGATGGTGGGCATGCGTACGGGCCCGGGATAGCTCAGTAGGGCGGCGCTGCCAACAGAATCCGACGCTCCCCCGGGTCGCCAAACGAACATCCGGCAACACGACACCCAATCAACGCTGAGGGGGGGCAACTCGTTGCATACATTCACCGCGTCGATGGCGCTGTTCGCCGAATGAGCCTCAACGCGCTAGGCATGCAGCGGCGAGCCGGCCAATGCCAGCATCGCCTCGCCCAGCGCCTCGTTCTGGGTGGGATGGGCATGCACAAGCGGTGCAACGTCCGTCGGCAATGCTTCCCAGCCAACCATCAGCTGAGCCTCTCCGATCAGCTCGCCGACGCGATCACCCACCATGTGCACCCCGACCACGGGCCCGCAGCCCGAAGCTGAGCCGCGTCGAATCACCTTGACTCCGCCCGACGTTCGCAGGATCTGGCTCTTGCCGTTGCCGCCGAGGTCATAGACAAGTGTGGTGACGTCACCGTATTGCTCGCGCGCCGTCGCCTCGGTGAGTCCAACCGAGGCGACCTGCGGGTGTGAGTAGGTCACCCGCGGAATCAGATAATCCGGCGTCAGCACCGAGTTTTGGCCGGCGATCTGCTCGGCGACGTAGATGCCGTGCGCGAATCCGCGATGCGCCAACTGCAGGCCGGCCACCAGGTCGCCGACCGCGTAAACGTCGGCATGGTTGGTCGCCAGTCGATGATCGACCGTCACACACCCGCGATCCATGTCGATTCCGGCCTCGGCGAACCCGGCCGCTCTGGGCTCACGGCCGACAGCGACCAACAGCACCTCGGCCTCGATGACCTCGCCATCAGCCAATTCCACTGCTACCCCACCGTCGTTCTGCGTTGCCCCGATGACGGTGGCGCCGGTCTTGACGGTGATACGCCGCCGGTGCAAAGCCCGTCCGAGCGTCTTCGAGGTCCACTCATCCTCGCCCGGCAGCAACCTAGGCATGGTTTCAAGGACCGTCACTGCTGTGCCGAATGACGCCCACATGCTGGCGAACTCGACGCCAATCACGCCCCCGCCGAGCACGATCGCGGTCCGTGGGATTTCGGATAGCTGCAGGGCGTGATCGCTGTCGATGATCCGGTCACCGATCGGGATGTTCGCGATGCCTCGGGGAGCCGAACCGGTGGCAAGCACCACCACGCCCCCGGTGTAGGAAATGCCATCGACGACGACGGTGCGGTTACCGACGTAGCGGCCCATACCGGGCACGACGGTGATGCCGCGGCGATCGATCAGCCCGGTCAGTCCGGTATGTAGCCGGTTGACCACCGACTGTTTGTAGTCGTGCACTGCCGCCATGTCGATGCCGGCCAAAATTGCGTGCACACCGAAACATTCGGCGGCGCGGGTCACGTCAGCGACTTCAGCGGTATGCAGCAGCGCTTTGGTGGGAATGCAGCCGCGGTGCAAACAGGTGCCACCAACCTGGTCGGCCTCGATCAGGGTCACGGAGAGCCCCAGCTGGCTGGCCCGTAACGCGCAGGCGTAGCCGGCGGAACCGCCGCCGAGAATCAGCACGTCGGAATCAGTCATCACAACCGCGCCAGCGCCGCGATCGGGTTCTCGATGAAATCGGCGAACAGCCGCAGGAATCCGCCGGCCGTGCCGCCGTCGCAAACCCGGTGATCGAAGCTCAGCGACACTTGCGTCATTTTCCGCACGGTCACTTCGCCCTCGACCACCCACGGCCGGTCGATGATCCGGCCGATACCCACGAGTGCTGCTTCGGGATGGTTGATGATCGGGGCGGATCCGTCGACTCCGAAGACGCCGTAATTGTTCAGGGTGAATGTCCCCCCGGTCAGCCGGGCGGGTGGCAGTTTGCCGTCTCGGGCCATCGCCGTTGTTTCGGTCAATACATCCGAGAGCCTCAGTAGGTCAAGCTGGTCGGCGTTTTCGATAACGGGCACCATCAGTCCACGCGGGGTTTGAGCCGCGATTCCGAGGTTGACGTGCCGGTAGCGAACGACTTCCGTGGCCGCGGTGTCGACCGATGAGTTCAGTTCGGGGAACTGCCGCAGCGCCGCGACGGCGAACCGGGCCAGCAGGGCCAGCAGGCTGACCTTGCGCGCCACCGCGTCCTGGATGCACTGTCTGGCGTCCAGCAACGCGGTGGCATCGACGTCGACCCACGTGGTGGCATCGGGAATCTCCCGACGGCTGGTCGAGAGTTTATCGGCAATGGCTTTGCGCACGCCGGTGATTGGGGTGCGGTGTTCGTCGTGACTGCTGGTTTCGGGCTGGGTGAGGGAGCGTTCGACGTCTGCTCGAGTGATGACGCCGCCGAAGCCGGTGCCTGGCAGGCTTGTGACGTCAACACCGTTGTCGCGGGCTAACTTACGGACCACTGGTGAGATCACCTTCGTCGCGACCGCCGGCGTGCGGCGTCGACGAGGACGATCGGGTTCGTGGGTCCCGTAGCCGATTAGTACATTGCCCGAGCCGGCCCGCTCCTCGGCGCGCACGGTGATCAATGGAGTGCCCACGGCCAGAGTCGAACCGACCTCGCCGTGCAGTTCAATCACGGTGCCCGCGAACGGGACCGGTACCTCGACGGCCGCTTTGGCGGTTTCGACCTCGACGATTACCTGGTCGACCGTCACGGCGTCGCCGACCTTTACTCGCCACTCCGCGATGACGGCGTCCGTCAAGCCCTCGCCGAGGTCGGGAAGCAGAAACGTCTGGTCGGTCACTAAGGCGCCGTTTCCGCCGCGGGACTGATTTGAGGTTCGCGGAACCGTACGGCGCCGACGGCGTGTCCGATGGTGACGAGCGCTGGGATGAGTAGCGGGAGCAGCACGAGCACTAGCATCAACGTTAACGATCCGATTGCAGTGAGCACGGATTTACTCCTTTTCCTTCAGGCGACGATCTCGATGCGGTCATCCCACTGCAAACGGTCGAGCGCGTCGAGAATCCGATCGCATCCGGGCAGGTGAAATCGCTCGAGTTTCGGTGGCGGGTAGGGGATGTCGAATCCGCAGATGCGCAGCATCGGCGCCTCCAGGTAGTGGAAGCAGCGTTCCTGCACGCGGGCCACAATCTCGGCTCCCACGCCGGCGAATCCTTGGGACTCGTGCACCACGATGCATCGCCCGGTCTTGCGTACCGATGCCGCGACGGTCTCGTCGTCGAACGGAACGATTGATCGCAAGTCGATTACTTCGATGTCGCGCCCGTCGTCGGCGGCCGCGGCTGCGGCCGCCAGCGCCGGATCGACCGCAGGGCCGTACGCGACGATCGTGGCGTCGCGCCCCGCCCGGAGGACTCGCGCTCGTCCGATCGGGGCGCCGCGCTCGAGGTCGACGTCGGCGCGGCAGAAGTACAGTCGCTTCGGTTCCAGGAACACCACCGGATCGGGGTCGTCGATGGCCTGCCGCAACAGGCTGTAGGCGTCTGCGACCGAAGCCGGGGCAACAACTTTGAGCCCGGGGGTGTGCGCGTAGTACGCCTCACTGGAATCGCAGTGGTGCTCGACCCCGCCGATACCGCCGGCGAACGGTATCCGGATCACCATCGGAGCCGACAGTGCTCCCCTGGTGCGGTTTCTGAGCTTGGCGACATGGGACACGATCTGCTCGAACGCCGGGTAGGCGAAGGCGTCGAACTGCATCTCCACCACCGGCCGGAAACCGGCCATCGCCAAGCCGATGGCGAACCCGATGATCCCCGATTCGGCCAACGGGGTGTCGAAGCACCGATCCCTGCCGAATGCTTTGGCCAGGCCGTCGGTGACCCGAAACACTCCGCCGAGCTCGCCGACATCTTCGCCGAAGACCAACACCGATTCGTCGTCGCCGAGTGCATCACGCAAGGCGGTGTTGAGGGCCTGCGCCATGGTGAGCATGGTCATGCCGGTGAGCCCTCCCCGGCCTCGGCGGCCAATTCGGCTCGCAGCTGCCGTTGTTGTTCGCGCAGTTGACTGCTCGGTTCGGCGAACACGTGCCGGAAGAGGTCGTCGGCGTCGGTGAGCCGTTCGGTGTTCATCCCTGCTCGTAGCGCCGCGGCGCGCTCTTCGGCCTCGGCGGCGACGGCGTTGACGTGCGCGTCGTCGATGAGGCCGTCGGCGCGCAGGTAGGTGTCGAGCCGGGCGATGGGGTCCCTGGTGCGCCAGTGCGCCACTTCGTCGTTGGTCCGGTACCGGGTCGGGTCATCGGCATTGGTGTGCCCCTCGACCCGGTAGGTGTGCGCTTCGACGATGACGGGGCCGTTGCCGTCCAGCACGTAGTTGCGCGCTTCGTCCATCACCGCGAGCATCGCGACCGGATCGTTGCCGTCGACCTGCTCACTGCCGATTCCGTATCCGATCCCCTTATGCGCCAACGACGGTGCCACCGTCTGGCGCGCCAGAGGCACACTGATCGCGAACCCGTTGTTCTGTACCAGGAAGATCACCGGCGCACCGAAGACCGCCGCGAAGTTCAGCGCTTCGTGGAAATCGCCCTCGCTGGTCGCGCCGTCTCCGCAGAGCGCCAGCACCACGGCGTCGGTGCCTTTGCGGGTCTGGCCGTGCGCCAGCCCGGTCGCGTGCAGGAGCTGAGTGGCCAGCGGTGTGCACTGCGGCGCAGTGCGGAGGCGTGCCGGGTCGTAGCCGCAGTGCCAGTCACCAGCCAGCATGCTGAGGATCTCGACGGGATCCACCCCCCGGGTGACCAACGCCATCGAATCGCGGTAGGTCGGGAACAGCCAATCCTCGTCCCGCAGCGACATTGCGGCAGCGACCTGACAGGCCTCCTGGCCTCGCGCGGACGGATACACCGCCAGCCGGCCCTGCTTGGTCAGCGCCGTCGCCTGCTCGTCAAAACGACGCCCCAGCACCATGTTTCGGTACATGCCGACCAGTCGCTGGTCGGACGGACGAGGGTATCTCGCGGGGCTGCCGGTCGGCTGGCCTGCCGGGTCGAGGTACTGCACGGGAGCGTCGGCCGGCAGAAAGTTCGCGTAGGTCGTGCCGACCTGCTCGACCACCGTCACCACTGCCTCCTGATTCGCCTAGTTGCCCTCCTAATGCTGCGGATCTAGGGCCATCGATGCACCACCACGCCGATTCTTGGCGATGTATTGGCTTGGATCGTGGGATTCTGCATGCATACTGTTCACAGAACCGATCGAATGGGGCGAGGCGGCGAACACATGGACGACGACACCACAGCACCGGTCCAGCTGGATGACCTGGACCGGCGGCTGATCCGGGAACTGGTCAAGGACGGCCGGGTGTCGATGCTGGAATTGGCCAAGCGCACCCACATCTCGCGCACCCACGTGTACTCGCGGATCGAGCGGCTCGAACAACGGGGAATCATCGAAGGGTTCACCGCACGAATCAACCTGGAGAGAGCCGGCTTTGCGACGTCGGCGGTGATCGCGTTGTCCATTCAACAGGACGCTTGGCGCGGCCTGTCCGCACAGTTGAAGACGCTGCAATTCGTCGAGCGGTTCACCCTGGTCGGTGGCGACTTCGACGTGCTCGTGGTGGTGCGCGCCCCGGACAATGCGACACTGCGCACGGTCGTGCTGGAGCGACTGCACGGCATGGCGGGCATCCGGTCGACCCGGACCTGGCTGGTGTTCGAGGAGTGGAACGGCCTACCGGCCGACTGGTTTTGATTCGTCAGCCCGGCGACGGGCCAGCAGCTGCGCGGCGGCGTCGGTGGTGATGTCCTCGGCTGCGCTGATCGCGTAGACCTCGATCAGGGTGTCGCCGATTCGACCGGTGTGCTGGGCAACCGTGTCGTCGTCCCACCCGAGCACTTCGCGCCCGACAAGGTGGAAGGCGCCGCCGGCATTCGTGACGAAGTCGGGCGCATACAGGATGCCGCGTTCGCGCAGAATCGCACCGGCTCCCTCGTCAGCGAGGATGTTGTTCGCCGCGCCCACAACCGCGGAGGTCGGCAACCGCGTGGCGGTTGCGCTGTCGATGACGCCGCCCATTGCGCACGGGGCGAAGATGTCGGTCGGCGTGGTCGACACCTCTTCGGGAGTTACGACGATGCAACCGAATTCACGAGCCCAGGCCAGCCGCTGACGGTCGGTGTCGGAAACCAATAGTCGGGCACCGGCGTCCGAGGCGAACAGGGCCAGCCGGCCGCCGACCGCACCGAGTCCCTGGATCAGAATGGTGAGTCCATCGAGGGCGCCGAGACTGGCATGCGCGGCGGTGGCCTTCATGGCTTCGAACACCCCGAGCGCGGTGTTGGCGGCGCTGGACCCTGCGCCGCCGCGGTCTGCTGAGCGGCCGAACACGAATTCGGTGGTCTCGTTGAGGGTATCCATGTCGGCAGAGTTGGTGTTGACGTCGGGCCCGGTCCAGTAGGTGCCGTTGAGCCGGTCGATGTTCTCGGCATGCAGCCGCAGGATCCGCTGCCAGGTTGCCGGGTCGATGTCTTTGCGCGGCGCCGGAAGCGCGATCACGGATTTGCCGCCGCCCATCGGAAGCCCGCTCACCGCCATTTTCAGTGTCATTGCTCCGGCGAGTTTCCCGGCGTCATCCAGGGCGCCGGCGAGCGACGGATACTGCGCCGCGCGGGTGCCGCCGGCGGCCTGGCCTAACCGCGTCGAGTCCACCCGGATGACGAAGGACGTGCCGGTTTCGGGGTCGTGACGGGTCACCGTCAATTCGCCGTCCCAGCGCAATACGTCGTCGAAACTCATGATGCCGTCCTTCTGACCTACGAATCGATATGTCGATAGACACTAGGGATTGGACAGCACCATTGCATCGACCAGGACAAAGTCGGATACAGATTGCGTATATTCGCGCGGTAGCACAGCACCATGTTCACCCGGGTGGCCCGGCAGGGCATTGTGCGACGGTCCTGCCGACGGGTGAATGGCCGCGGCAGTCCCGGTCAGGCGGCAGCCGGACCCGCCCCGGCGATCCGCGATGATCTCCGCAGCGATCGACACGGCCGTCTCCTCGGGCGTGATCGCACCGAGGTGAAGGCCGATCGGCGCCCGCAGCCGGGCGAGTTGCTGTTCGGTCAACCCGGTTTCACGCAACCGAGCGGTACGGTCAGCGTGCGTCTGCCGGGAGCCGATCGCGCCGACATACGCCGGTCGTTCTGCCCAGCCCTCGTCACGCAGGGCGAGCTCGAGCAACGGGACATCGAATTTCGGGTCGTGGGTCAACACCACCAGGATGGTGCGACCGTCAACGCGACCGGCCTCCCGCTCCGCCCGCAGATAACGGTGCGGCCACTGCACCACGATGTCGTCGGCATCGGGAAACCTTGCGGGCGTGGCGAATACCGCTCTGGCGTCGCAGACGGTGACGTGATAACCCAGAAATGCGCCGATGCCCGCGGTTGCCGCTGCGAAGTCGATCGCCCCGAAGATGATCATCCGGGCCGGCGCGCGCTGCGCGGACATGAAGATCTCGATCTCGTCATCGAGACCGCCGCCCGGTGGGCGGTAGCACAGCACCGCGGGGGGTAGCGTTTCGCGCAGTGTCCGCACCACATCCGCGTCGATGCGCGCCGAGCCCAGCGATCCGCTGATCGAACCGGGCCGGGCAATCAGTCGCCGGCCCACCTGGGCTGCGTCCGCCGCCCGGATGGTGGTCGCGACGACGATCTGCTCCCGCTGGGCGCCGATGACCTCGCCGAATTCCGGGTAGCTGTCGTGGGTGATCCGCTCGATGAAGACCTCGAGGGTGCCGCCACAGGTGAGGCCGGCCTCAAAGATGTTGTCGGCCAATCCGAAGCGCTGCAGCACCGGCACGCCGTCGGCAAGCACCCGGCGCGCCGTTTCGTACACTGCTGATTCGACGCATCCGCCGGACACGTTGCCGATGACCGAACCGTCCTCGGCGACAAACATGATCGCGCCGGGCGGCCGGGGCGCGGAATCCCACGTCCGGACCACGGTCGCTGCCGCGACCGCTTCGCCGCGCAGCCACCGCCGGCGAATCTCCTCGCTCACGCGTACTCGGCAATCCGGATCGTGTCCAGATGCACGCTGCCGCGGTGGATGACCGCCCGCACCCGCTCGGACAGGCCGCGCACGCCGATGTCGGTGCCCTCCAACAGCACCAGGTCGGCGCGCTTGCCGGGCGCCAACTCGCCGATCTCATCGGCGGCGCCCAGTAATTCGGCGGCTGACGTCGTCGCCGTGCGCAACGCGTCGACCGCCGAGAGCCCCTGGTCGTGCATCAGTTCGAGCTCGGCGAGGTTGTTCCCGTGCGGTGCGATCCCGGCGTCGGTGCCCATCGCGATGCGCACCCCGGCCGCGTGCGCAAGCCGCAACGATGCGTCGTGTGCCTCGACCACGTCGGCCACCTTGGTCCGGGTGGCCTCGGTGACGCCGGCCCCGGCCTGCGCCAGCCGCAGGATGGCACGCGGTGCGGATAACGTTGGCACCAGCCAGGTTCCATTGTCAGCCATCATCGCGACGGCGTCCTCGTCGAGGTACACCCCGTGCTCGATGGAGCGAACGCCGCACCGCACCGCATTCTTGACGCCGTCGGTGCCGTGGGCGTGCGCCATCACGTGGACTCGCGCGGCTCGCGCCTCGGCCATCATCACCGCAAGCTCTTCGGCGTTGAGGTGCGCTCGGCGGGGGTCGCTGCGCGGGCTGATCACCCCGCCGGTGGTGGCGACCTTGATGACATCGGCGCCGGCCCGGATCAATTCGCGGACCTTGCGGCGCATCTCGTCGGCGCCGTCGACGATCGTCGACGGGCAGCCGGGATACGGCGGCCACAGGGCGTGCACGCATTCCCCGGACGGCATCCATTCGTCGGCGTGACCGCCGGTCTGGCTGAGCATCCCGATCGCGATCTGCAGATCGGGTCCGTCGATCAGCCCGGTGGCCACCGCTTGTTTGACGCCGAGGTCGGCGCCGGCCGCGTCGCGGACGGTGGTCACCCCCGCGTGCAGTGTCAGTCGCAGGTTGCGCACTGCGTGAAAGAACCTGAGCGAGAACGGGCTTTGGATCAGTCGCAGCACGTCGACGTCGTCGAGCGTGACATGGACGTGGCAGTCGATGAAGCCCGGCACCACCAGGTGTCCGGTGGCGTCCAGTGCGGTGTCGCCGTCCAGCCCCGGACCCACCTCCGCGATGTGCGCACCCTCGATGACCACATCGGCGGGGGCCGCCGTCCCCGAGACCGGATCAAAGACACACCCGCCGTGGACCAGCAGCCGTGGGCTCACGACGATTGCCGGTAGAGCGTGCTGATCCAGATGGTGGTCAGCGCTTCGGTGGCAGCGGCGGGATCGGCGAACGGCCGCTGCCCGAACGACGCCAGCAGGTAGCGCTCGTTCATCCACGTCAGGGCCCGCGCCACCTCGTGGGGCTGGGGAATGTGGCTGCGACCCGCCGCGATGTCCGCTGCGATCCGGCGCGCGGTTGCCGTGACAAGTCCCTCCGCCAGCGCGGAATACAGCTCGCTGATCTCCGGGTCGTACCTCGCGGTATCCGAGATGGCCTGGATGAGCCGGCCATGCTCGACGAAGATTTCGGTCAGGTCGGCCAGGCTGCGCCGAAGATCGGCGGCCGGGTCATCGTGATCGGCCATCCACTCGTCGGCGACGTGACCCAACTCGAGCCCGACGTCGTCGAGCATCGCCATCAGCAGATGCTGACGATCCTCGAAATGCCGGTAAAAGGCGGTCCGGGCAACCTCGGCCGCAGAGGTGATGTCGTCCAGCGAGATCTCGGCCCAGGGCTGGCTCTCCAAGAGGCGATGGGCGGCGTCCAGTAGCCGCCGTCGCGCGTTGCGCCGGTGCTCGCGCCGCCGCGCCTGCAGATCGCTCTGTCGCGTCGTCACCCGCAGAGTCTCCCACATTCGGACATTACGTACAACATAAACGTTGACATCGTGTCACAGACGGAGTTACGTTGACCGGACCGCCGGCCCGATCCGGCGGAGCTGGCAGGAAGAGATGGGGTCGGACCGTGCGAGTCAGCCTGTCGTTTACCGGATTCGGCTCGATCCTTGCCGACCTCCCGGCCGTCCGCGCCGCCGACGAATGCGGGTTCGACGGCCTCTGGTACGCCGAACACATCTGCGCGCACGACGCGGTGGTGCCCGCGACCCTGTACCTGCGGGAGACCGAGCGGCTCGAAGTGGTCCTGATGGGGATCAGCGCCGCCGGGCGGCACCCCGGCGTGGCCGCGATGGAGCTGGCCTCGCTGGCCGAAATCGCGCCGGGCCGGGTTCGGGCGGCCATCGGGACCGGGGTGCCGGACATGATCGCCAGGCTCGGCAGGTCGGTCGACAAGCCGATCGGGTCGACGATCGCGCTGCACCGTGCGCTCACGGCCGCGCTGGCCGGCGACGAGGTGACCGCCGACTTCCCCGGGTTCCGGTTCGAGCACTACACGTTGAACCCGTTGGCCGCGCCGCCCGCGCTGGACATCATGGCCGTGCGACCGCGGATGGTCGACACCGCCGCCCGCTACGCCGACGGAGTCTGCCTCAGCGCCGGCTCGTCGCGCACATACCTGGCCGACACCGTGCAGCGGGTGGAGGCCACACTCGCCGAGAACGGACGCCCGCGGGAGGACTTTCGGATTTCCGCGGTGGTCACCGCGTTCATCACCGACGACATGCAGGCGGCTCGCACCCAGGTGGCAGAGCTGCTGTCGGCGTTCGACCCAGCGACCACCGAATACCTTGCCGCCGGGGCGATCCCGGACGGGGCGCTGGTGGACGCGTTCGCGAGGGGCGGCGCCGTGGAGGCCGCGAAGGTGCTCACCCCTGAGGTCGTCGATGCGGTGGCGATGGTGTGCCCGCCCGACGCCGTCGGCGATTCGTTGGCGGCCTACGCCGAGACCGGTATCGACGAGATCGCGATCGTGCCGTTCGCGCCGCCCGACCAGGTGCCCGAACTCATTGCGCTGATCGCCGAGTGCCGTCCGCTGCTCGCGGCCCAACCCTGACCGACGAACGGAACACGCTCATGACTGAGACCCTGCTCGACGGCGACGCACAGGAGATCATGCGTCTGCACCGGGAATTCGTCGACGCCAACGGTCCGCTCGACTCGAGTTATCTGCGGCGACGGGTGACTGCGGTACCCGACGAACTGGTCTGGTACAACCTCAATGGCGCGGTCTACGTCGGGCAGGATCACATCGCCCAGCTGTGGGACATGCTGTCGTCGGCCATGGGGGGCGAGGCGGTGAGCGCCGAGCTTCGCGATGAGCGCATCGAGGTGGTCGGCGATGTCGCCTGGGTGACCTACCTCAACCACTACCAGGCCGACTTCGGCGAGCTGGGCAGCTATGACGCCGGCATGCGCAGCACCGAGATCTGGCGGCGCCGCGAGAGTAACTGGGAGCTGGTGCACGCGCACTTCTCCGCGCATGCGCCCGGCGAAGCCGGTGAGCGGTAGCGACCATGGAGCGATACGCGGTGTCGGGACCGGTCGGTGTGGTCCGGGGTGTGCGTCGACGTTGCGACGTGCCCGTCACGCCGGTCGTGTTCGTCCACCACATCAACGGTGCCGCCGAACAGTGGTTGCCGGTGATGGAGCAACTGACCGACCGCAGTTCGGTTGCCGTCGACCTACGAGCACACGGCTTTTCCGACCCGGGCGGAACCTACGGCGCCGCGGACTACGCCGCGGATGTCGCCGCGGTCATGGACGGTCTCGGGATCGCGCGTGCCCACCTAGTGGGCGCTTCCTTCGGCGGTAGCGCGAGCGTCGTGCTGGCGGCGACCCAGCCGGCGCGGGTGCAGTCGGTGACGGTTATCGGTGGGGCGCTGCGAGTCAGCGGGGTGGACAGCGGCGCTGTGGTCGACGAGTTGCACCGGCTCGGGCTGACGCCGTTCTTCGAGAAATTCGCCGTGGCGAGCTTTGCGCCCGGTACCGACGACGCGCGGCTCGCCGATTCGGTACTGCGGGCGGCGCGCAACGACAGCAGTACGGTGGAGCAGATCATCCGCGCGGCATTCTCCGCCGACATTGCCTCCGCCGCAGGACACGTCGAAGCACCGGCTCTGGTGCTGGTCGGCGAACACGATCAAACGTGCCCGCCGGTGCTGGGCGCCGAGCTCGCGGCGGCACTGCGGGCGCAGTGCCGGGTGCTGGCCGGGCGCGGACACCTGGCCCACGTCGAGGATCCGGTCCTTGTCGCGGGGCTGATCGACGAGCAGCTGCGGCATATCGACAGCGTGCCGACCCCTTGAGGCTTGACGATGCATCCGGCTCCGTTCGACTACCTGGCAGCAACCTCGGTCGACGAAGCCTGCGCTGCGTTAGGTGACGATCCAAGCGGCACCCAAGTTCTCGCCGGTGGACAGAGTCTGATGCCGCTTTTGGTCCGGAGGTTGGCGCGGCCACGGCGGCTGGTCGACATCACCCGGATCGCGGAACTTCACGACCTGCACGTCACTGCCGAGGGAGTATGCGTCGGCGCCGCCGTCACCCAACGCACCGTCGAGTTCTCCCCCGCCCTCGGCGGCTTCCACGTTCTGGCACAGGCACTTCCCCGGGTGGGCAAGGTCACCACGCGCAACCGCGGCACCGTGTGCGGCAGCATCGCCCACGCCAACCCGGCCGCCGAACTCGGGGTCTGTCTACTCGCGCTCGGTGGTGCGGTCACCGCCGTCTCGTCGAATGGTTTCCGACAGATCGCCGCGGAGGATTTCTTCCGGGAGCCGTTTCGGGCCGCGCTGCAACCCGGCGAGTTGATGCACAGCGTCACGTTTCACCGACCGAAGACCGAATCCGTCGGGTATTTCGACGAAGTCACGCTGCGCGGCCCCGGCGACACGCCGCTGATCAGTGCCGCGGTCACCGGCAGCGTCGTCGACGGCGAGGCCACCGACGTGCGCATCGTGGTCGGCGGCGCCGGGCAGATACCGGTGCTCGGGCTGCCCGGGCGACTCGACGACGACGCGGTCGAGTGTGCCGCCCAGGCCTTTTCGGCGGGCCTGTCCTTCGCCGGCGACGCGCACGGCTCCGCAGACCATCGCCGTCGGCTCGCCGTGCATATCGTCGCGCGGCTGCTGCGTCGACTACGGAGGGACCTGCCGTGACCATCGAGCTACGGGTGAACGGTCGCCCGACCCGCGCGGATGTGCCGGCCCGGATGTCACTGGCCGACTTCCTGCGCGAGCGACTCGGCCTGACCGGCACCCACATCGGCTGTGGTCAAGGGCTGTGCGGCAGCTGCAACGTGTTGGTCGATTCACGTTCGGTGCGCGCATGTTTGACGCTGGCCGTGCAGGCCGACGGGTCCGATGTGGTCACGATCGAAGGCCTGAGCCAGGCGCCGGAGCCCTCCCCGGTCCAGGACTGCCTGGTACGGCACCGCGCGCTGCAGTGCGGCTTCTGCACACCGGGATTCGTGGTGTTGATCGAAGAGCTGCTGGCCGAGGTCGACGCGGGCGCGCGGCCTACCCCGGCGGAGCTACGCGATCGGCTGGCCGCGTCGTTGTGTCGCTGTACCGGTTACGCGCCGATCGTGGCGGCCGCGGAGGAACTCGTCGCCGCCAAGATTGTCGAGCAGAGCCGATGAGCCACGTTGGTGAGGGCTCGCCGGGGCTGCCTCTGCGGCGGTTGGCAGCCGGCGGCGGGCGTTATCTGGCCGACGAATACGCGGCCGGTGAGCTGCATTTGGTGATCGTCCGCTCCCGCGAACCGCATGCCCGCATCTCGGTGGACCCGCGGCGGGCCCGCGGCGCGCCGGGCGTCCACGCGGTGCTGGTCGGTGCGGACATTCGCTCGGCTACCGAGCCGATGGGGATGATGTGGAATGCGCAGATCCAGGCCGAGGCACCCACCTGGTGCCTAGCGACCGACAAGGTCCGCTACGTCGGTGAGCCGATCGCCGCCGTCATCGCCGACGACGCGTATCAGGCGGAGGATGCCGCCGAACTCCTCGACGTCAGCTACCAGAAGCTGTCCGCGGTCGTCGACGCGTGCCCGGACAGCCAACCGCTGCTCTACGACGATTGGCCGGATAACGTGTTCGGCCGCAACCGTTTCGAGGCGGGCGATGCCGCCGCGGCGCTCGGCGACGCGGCGGTGATCGTGCGTGGCCGCTACACCAGCAGCCGGGTGGCGGGGTTGTCGTTGGAGGCGCGCGGGGTGCGCGCCATCTGGGACATCACCGGCGAGTCGGTCACGGTGTGGACGTCGACGCAGTCGCCGCATCAGGTGCGCGGCTCGCTGGGGGCGACGCTGCGAATTCCGGAGAGTCGGGTGCGGGTGCTGTGCCCGGATATGGGCGGCGCGTTCGGCAACAAGGCGTGCGCCTATATCGAGGAGACGTTGGTGGCCTTCGCCGCCCGCGCCGTGCGCCGGCCGGTCCGCTGGATCGAGAGCCGGTCGGAGGCGTTTGTCGCCACGGTTCACGGTCGCGGCACGGTCGTCGACCTCGAACTGGGATTCACCGCGGACGGTGCGATATCGGGGCTGCGGGCCAACGTCCTGCTCGACTGCGGCGCGACCCCGTACATGGTGGGCTGTGGGACCGGGATGGTCACCGCCGCCACGGTGCTCGGTCCGTACCGGATTCCCGACGCGCTCAGCGAGCTGGCGGCCATGGTGACGAACAAGACGCCGATCGGCGCCTACCGCGGATTCGGCATGCCCGACGCCACGTTCGCGATCGAGCGCGCGATGGACGAGGGTGCGCGGCGGTTGGGTGTCGATCCGATCGAGATCCGCCGGTGCAACCTGCTGCGTCCCGACGAGCTGCCGTATTGGACGGCGGCGATGATGTGTCTGGACAGCGGACGCTACAGCGAGATGCTGGACCTCGTTGCGGGGCAGATTGACTGGGGTCGAACTCGGCGGGAGGCTGCCGAGGCCAGGGCTGCGGGCCGGCTGGTCGGCGTCGGTGTCGCGTGTTATTTGGAAGCCACGAATTTCGGGCCGTCGTTGACGGCGGCGATGATGGGGATCAACAGCCCCGGCCATGACCGTGCCGTGGTCCGGATGGACGAGTCGGGCTTGGTCACCGTGTTGACCGGCCAGATGCCGATGGGTCAGGGGCTCGAGACGGTGCTGGCGCAGGTTGCCGCCGACGAACTCGGAGTGCCGTTGGCGTCGGTGTCGGTGATCTGCGGTGACACGTTGGCCTGCCCGTACACCGGCTACGGCAGCGGCGGCAGCCGGGGTGCCGGGGTCGCCGGGTCGGCGGTGCTGATGGCGGCGCGTCGACTGCGGGAGCGGATGCGCGGCATCGCGGCACACCTGCTGGAGGCCAGCGCGGTGCACGATGTCGAGGGCGGTTTCGCCGACGACTCCGACCGGGTCGTGACGGTTTCCGCCGTCGCCGAATCAGCGTACCAGGCAAGGGATCTGCCGCCTGACACCGAGCCCGGGCTGGAATCGTCGTCTACCTACGAGCCGCAGGCGTTCGCGTTCTCCTATGGCGCGGTCGCCGCCGCGGTGGAGATCGACCGCGACACCGGGACGGTGTCGGTGCAGCGGCTGGTGTTCGGGCACGACTGCGGTGTGCAGTTGAATCCCGCCAACGTCGCCGGGCAGATCATCGGCGGCGCGGCGCAGGGGCTCGGCGCGGCGCTGTATGAACAGCTGCCGTATACCGTTGACGGCCGGCCGGTGGTCGAGTCGCTGTGGGATTACTTTCCGCCGCTGCCGGCCAACATGCCCGCAGTGGAGCTGGTCCACCTGGAGACACCGTCGCCGTTCTCGCTCAACGGCGCCAAGGGCTGCGGGGAAAGCGGTGCGATCCCGCTGCCGGCGGTACTGGCCAACGCCATCCGCGACGCGCTGGATTCGGACGACAGCACCGTCGTCGACACCATTCCGATCACCGCGGAAAACCTACTGGCCGTGCTCGATCGGCAGGCCAGCACCACTCAACCGAGGGAGACAGTGTGAAGTACGCATCGCAGGAATGGCTGGATCGGCAGCGCGAGTTGCAACAGGCGTTCGGCCGACGGGCTGGCGCGTCGGCGCGGGTGCAATACCGGCTCACACAGGCACCCGACGGTGACGACATCCGGTATTTCGCCGACGTGCAGGATGGCCGCATCGTCGACCAGCAGCTCGGCGACGACCCGGCCGCCGACGGCACCATGTCGGCGTCGTACGCCGATTCGGTCGCGATGCTGCGCGGCGAACTGGCGCCGAACACCGCGTTCATGCAGGGCCGAGTCAAGCTGTCCGGCAATGTCGCGAAGCTGGCGGCGCTCATGCCGATTACGCAGACCACCGAATACCGCGATCATTACGCGCAGCTGGTCGAGGAAACCGACTTCTGAATGACGTTCTCGCTGCTGGCTCGCGACCCGGCCACCGGTGCGCTGGGTGTCGCATCGCAGTCGCACTATCTGGGCGTCGGTGCGGTGGTGACGTGGGCCGAGGCGGGCGTGGGAGTGGTGGCGACGCAGGCGTTTCCGCAACGTTCCTATGGGCCGCGGGGTTTGGCGTTGATGCGGGACGACCGATCTGCGCCCGAGACGCTGTCGCTGCTGCTCGACGCCGACCCTGATCGGGAACTGCGGCAAGTCGGCTATCTGGACTCGTCGGGGTGCGTTGGCATCCATACCGGCGCGCGGTGTGTTGCGGCGGCCGGCGTCGCGACCACCGATGACGCTGCCGCGCTGGGCAACATGCTGGACAGTGACGTGGTGCTCGGCGCCATGCTGCGCGGGTTCGAGCAGGCAGAGGGTGATCTCGCGCATCGTCTGGTCGCCGGTTTACGCAGTGGCAATGACGCCGGCGGCGATATCCGGGGCAGCCAGTCCGCGGCGCTGCTGGTTGTCGACGGTGGGCGCACCGACGCCCCGTGGGATGGCGTGCTGCGCGATATGCGGGTGGACGACCACGCAGACCCGATTGGCGAGCTGGCTCGACTCATCGATCTGGGCGACGCATACGACGAAGTCTCGCGGGTGGTGTTCAACCCGTCGGGCGCCGTTCTCGGTGGACACGATGCCGAATTCGCCTCGGCCGCGGCGGCACTGGAAGCTGCCGATGGGGTGCTGGACCCGAATCCCGAAGCCACGTTTTGGTCGGCGGTGTTGCATGCCCGGTGGGGGCGACACGCCGCGGCTCGACGCCTGCTGGCCGACGCCACCCGTCGCAACCCGCGGCTGCCACGTTTTGTGGTGCGACTGGCCGACGCGGGAATTCTGACTGCTGACGAGGCCGCCCTACTGTCGTAACCCAGGCTCGTGGTCGACGATCCGGGTGGTCTTGCCGGCCGAACGCTCGATCGAGCCGGTGTCCACCACACTCACGATCACGCTGACGCCGATGCGATTCTTGATCTGCTGCGCCAGTGCGTCAGCCGCGCGTTGGCGGTGTTCGACGGCAACGCCGGGGCGGTGCTCCACCCGGATGGTCAACTGCTCGAGCCGGCCCGGGCGGTCGAGCACACATTGAAACCGCGGCGCCAGCGCGCGCTGGGCGAGGACCAGTTCCTCGATCTGGCTGGGGAATACGTTCACGCCGCGCAGGATCATCATGTCGTCGCTTCGCCCGGTGATCTTGCGCATCCGTCGCATGGAGCGGGCGGTGCCGGGCAGCAGCGCCGTCAGGTCACGGGTGCGATACCGGATGACTGGAAACGCCTCCTTGGTCAGCGACGTGAACACGAGTTCGCCGTCGCTGCCGTCGGGCAACACTTGCCCGGTGTCCGGGTCGATGATCTCCGGGTAGAAATGGTCCTCCCAGATGTGCAGGCCGTCTCGGGTTTCCACGCATTCCTGGGCCACACCAGGCCCCATCACCTCGGAGAGGCCATAGATGTCGACGGCGGCGATCCCGACGCGCTGTTCGAGTTCGACACGCATTTCTTCGGTCCATGGTTCGGCGCCGAACACCCCGATGCGCAGCGACGTGCTGCGCGGGTCGAGGCCGGCCGCCTCCATCGCGTCGACGATGGTCAGCATGTAGGACGGGGTGACCATGATGGCGTCGGGCCGGAAGTCCGTGATCAGCTGGACCTGCCGGTCGGTCATGCCGCCCGACATCGGGATGACGGTACAGCCGAGGCGTTCAGCGCCGTAGTGGGCGCCGATCCCGCCGGTGAAAAGTCCGTAGCCGTAGGCGATGTGGACCTTGTCGGTCGAGCGCACGCCACCGGCGCGCAGCGAGCGGGCGACCAGGTTGGCCCAGGTGTCGATGTCGGCGGCGGTGTAGCCGACGACGGTGGGTTGCCCGGTGGTGCCCGAGGACGCATGCAGCCGCGCCACCTGGGACTGCGGGACCGCGAACATGCCGAAGGGGTAGTTCGCGCGCAGATCGGCCTTGGTGGTAAATGGGAACAACGGGAGATCGCCGAGCTCTTTGAGGTCGCTGGGGTGCACGCCGTTGGCGTCGAACGCCGCCCGGTAGTGCGGCACATTCTGATAGGCGTGCTGCAGTGACCATTTCAGACGCCGCAGCTGCAGGGCGGAGATCTCGTCGCGGGAGGCGGTCTCGATCGGCTCGAGCTCATCGGGCGATTGGGTGCTGCACGTTGCGGGGCGGTCGACGATCTCGGTCATGCTGTGACTCCTCGGTCAGGCGTCGAAGTCGATGGTGACGGCGTCGCTGCACGGAAGCGATTGACAGGTCAACACGAAACCCGCGTCTACCTCGGCGGTTTCGAGCGCGTAGTTGCGGCGCATATCAACACTGCCGGCGGTCACCTTGGCGCGGCAGGTGCCGCACACCCCGCCCTTGCACGCGAACGGCAAATCGTCGCGGGATCGCTGCGCAGCGTCGAGCACCGTGCTGTGCCGCGGCAGGCGCAGCGTGCTCGAGCGTCCGTCCAGCATGATGGTGACCTCGCTGGTGGGCCCGTCGGCGGTGGTTTCGAGGTGGTGGGCCGGTTGCGGGGCAACGTCTTCGACGAAGAACAGTTCGCGCTGCACCCGGTCGTCCGCGACGCCGAGGTCGCGCAGCACCTGTTGGGCGTCGACGACCATGCCGTGCGGCCCGCACAGCCAGAAGTGGTCGACGGCATCGATCGGCACCAGTGTTTGCAGTAGCGCCCGGATGCGGGCGGCGTCGAGCCGGCCGCTGAACAGGTCCACGCCGCGGGGTTCGCGGGACAGCACGTGGATCAGTTCGAATCGCTCGCGAAAGCTGTCCTTGAGGTCGGCAAGTTCCTCGGCGAACATCACCGAGTTGACGTGTCGGTTCCCGTAGAACAGCGTCACCTGCGAATCCGGTTGTTGCAGCACGCTTGCGGCGATCGACAGAATCGGAGTGATACCGGATCCCGCAGCGATCAGCACATGCCGGGTACCGCCGCCGGGTTCGGCGGCAAAGCTGCCCGCCGGGGTCTGCACGTCCACCGTGTCGCCGGGACGCAGGTCGCGGACCAACCACGGGGAGAACACTCCGCCCGGTACTTCCCGGACCCCGATCCGTAGCTGCTCGCCCGCATACGCGCAGATCGAATAGTTGCGTCGTTCTTCGGTGCTGTCCAACCGCTTTCGCAGCGTCACCGACTGACCCGGCCGGAACGCGAAGGCCGGTTGCAGCTCGTCGGGCACACGGAATGTGACGGCGACCGCGTCGTCGCAGAGGTGCTGCACCGCGGCTACCGACAGTGGGTGAAACGGTTTGGTGCGGGTGGTCATCCTAGATCTCCTTCACCCGCTCGAACGGCTCGGCGCAGGACCGGCAGCGGTGCAGCGACTTGCACGGTGTGGCAGCGAATTCCGAGGTGGTGTCGGTGTCGACCGATCCGCATCGCGGGCAGCGGACCACCCGGCGACGCGGAGTCAGGGTGAGCATGACTGGGCCGATGTGGCTCGGCGCGGGCCCGGGCGGAGCGATGCCGCAATCGGCGAGCTTGCGGCGCCCGTCGTCGCTGATCCAATCGGTGCTCCACGCCGGACTCAGCGCGGTGTGGATCTGCGCGTCGTCGAACCCGGCCCTGGCCAGTGCCTGCTGCAGGTCGGCGCGGATGGTGCCCATTGCCGGGCACCCGGAGTAGGTGGGAGTGATGGTGACGACCACCCGGCCCCGCTCGTCGCTGGACACCTCGCGCAGCACCCCGAGATCGGCGAGGGTCAGGATCGGCATTTCCGGATCGGTGACCTCCGCGGCCACCCGTCGCGCCCGGTCGAGCGGGATCACCATTGCCCCAACGGGTGTGACCGGGCAACGGATTGCATTTCGGTGAGCAGGGGCCCCATTGCTTCGGTGTGTTCGCCGTCGCGCCCGGTCCGCCCGCCCGGAGTTGCCGGCGATGGGATCGGGAGTTCGGCGGCGTGAAATACCTGCCGGATCACCGCATCGAATTCGGCCTGCAGGTCGGCGGGGTCGACGCCGGCGCCGACGGCGACCAGACGGGTCTCGATCGGATGGCTGGTGAACAGTTCGCCGACGTAGGGCCAGACCGCGGCGAGCGCGGCATCGATGCGGCGCCGCGATTCGGCTGTGCCGCAGGCCAGGGTGATCAGCCAGCGGGCGGCGTAGTCGCGGTGATAGGTGACCTCTTTGACGCCCTTGGCCGCCACCGCAGCCAGCACCGGGTCGCAGGATCCAAGCAACCGCTGCAACAACGCCAGCCGGTAGGCGGCGAACACCAACAGCCGGGCGATGGTGACCGCGAAGTCACCATTGTCCAGTTCGGCCAGCCGCACGTTGCGGAACTGCGGTTCATCGCGGAAGAACGCGAGCGCGTCCTCGGCGGGAATCGGCGACCCTTCGGGCAGGGCGGGAACCACCTCCGGGTCGGCGGCGGCAGCGCGGGCCAGCAGCAGTCTGGCCTGACCGAGCAGGTCCAGGCCGATGTTGGCCAGCGCGACTTCCTCTTCGAGTTCGGGTGCCCGGGTGACCCATTGGGTCAGGCGCTGCGCGGCGATCAGCACATCATCGCCGAGCATCAAGCAGTAGACGGCCAGATCGGTACCGTCGATGCCGTCGGCCAGCCGGGTGTCCACGCCGGCCAGCGGGTCGTCGAAACTGGTCCCGAATGCCCACTGGTCGGCGGCGTCGAGGTCGACGAGGCCGCCGTAGGCCGAATCGTGGTCAATCATTGGCAGGTTCTCAGCTCACATGTGCGCGACGGTGTCGGGGATGTCGTAGAAGGTGGGATGGCGGTAGACCTTGTCGCCGCTGGGCGCGAAGTACGGGTCTTTCTCGCTGGGGCTCGACGCGGTGATCGCCGCGGAGCGCACCACCCAGATGCTGACGCCCTCGTTGCGTCGGGTGTAGACGTCGCGGGCGTGCCGCAGCGCCATCTCGTCGTCGGCGGCGTGCAACGATCCCACGTGGACGTGGTTGAGGCCGCGCTTGCCTCGCACGAACACCTCGTACAGCGGCCAGGCCGCGTCAACCTGCTTGTCGCTCATCGTGTTTCCTCCTGTCGGCGAAAGCGGTGGCGGCCTTCCGCACCCAGCTGCCCTGCTCGTGGGCGGATTTGCGGATAGCGATCCGTTCCTCGTTGCACGGGCCGTTACCGTGCACCACCGCCATGAACTCCGACCAATCGGGTGTCCCGAAGTCGTAGCAGCCGCGTTGTTCGTTCCACGCCAGTTCGGGATCGGGAAAGCCGACGCCGAGGACGTCGCCCTGCGGAACGGTCATGTCGACGAACCGCTGCCGCAGCTCGTCGTTGGTGTGGCGTTTGATGCCCCAGGCCATCGACTGGGCGGTGTTGGGCGATTGGTCGTCGGGTGGACCGAACATCATCAACGCCGGCCACCACCACCGGTCCACGGCGTCTTGCACCATCGCGCGTTGCTCGTCGGTGCCGCGCATCATGGTCAGCAGCAGTTCGTAGCCCTGTCGCTGGTGAAACGATTCCTCCTTGCAGATCCGGATCATCGCGCGGGCATAGGGTCCATAGGAGCTGCGGCATAGCGGCACCTGGTTGCAGATCGCGGCGCCGTCGACCAGCCAGCCGATCACGCCAATATCCGCGTAGCTCAGCGTCGGATAGTTGAAGATCGACGAGTACTTCTGCTGGCCGGCAATGAGTTTCGCGGTCAGGTCGCCGCGGTCGGCGCCGAGGGTTTCCGCGGCGGAATACAAATACAGGCCGTGGCCGGCTTCGTCTTGCACCTTGGCCAGCAGGATCGCCTTGCGCCGCAGCGACGGGGCCCGGGTCAGCCAATTGCCCTCCGGCTGCATGCCGATGATCTCCGAATGCGCGTGCTGGGCGATCTGGCGGATCAGTGTGTTGCGGTAGCCGTCGGGCATCTGATCGCGCGGCTCCACTCGCTGGCCGGCGGCGATGATCTCGTCGAAGGTGTCGGTCATCACTGTCCGACGAAGGTCGGGCGCCGCTTGTCGAGGAACGCTTCGACCGCGGCGCTGTGATCGGTGCTGGCGCCCAGCAGCGCCTGGGCACGGGCTTCGCGGCTGAGCACGTCGACAAGATCGGCGCCGGTATTGTCGGCGATCAGGTGTTTGACGGCCTTGAACGCGGCGGTCGGCCCGGCTGCGAGTTGCCGCGCCAGCGCGGCGGTTTCGGCGGCGACGTCGGCGTCAGGCACCACCCGGTGGATCAGCCCCCAGGCGTGAGCGGTGTCGGCGTCGATGGTGTCGCCGAGGAGAAACAGCCCGGTCGTCCGGCTTTTGCCGATCAAGGCTGCCAGGGTGGCGCTCAGCCCCGAGTCGGCGGCCAGCCCAATGCCGCAGAACGCGGTGCCGAACTTGCTGCGCTGCCCGGCGATGCGGATATCGGCGCCCAACGCGATGCCGAGTCCGGCGCCGACGCAGGCCCCGCCAATGCCGGCGACAATCGGGACTTCGATGGCGTCCAGCGCCAGCATGATCGGGTTGTAATGCTGCGCAACGGTGTCCATGGCGTGGCTGGGGTCGGCCCGCAACGCATCGACGTGCTCGCCGAGGTCTTGGCCGACACAGAAGTTCTTCCCGGTTGCGGTGAGGGCCACGGCCCGGATGGTGGGATCGCTGCCGGCAGCCGACAGTGCCTTCAGCAGCTCCTCTTTCATCGCGCCATCCAGGGCGTTGGATGCTGCGGACCGGTCCAACACAATGCTGGCGACGCCGTCGTCGACGGTGTAGGTCACGGTGGTCATCGGGGCTGTCCTCCTTCGGTGTGCGGCCACGAGTAGAAGCCCTGCCCGGACTTGCGGCCCAGCTCGCCGCGGGTGACTTTGTCCCGCAACAGTTGCGGCGGCCGGAACCGCTCGCCCAGGGTGGCGTGCAGGTGCTCGGCGATGGCCATCCGCACATCCAGGCCCACCAGGTCGGTGGAGCGCAGCGGCCCCGTCGCGTGGCGGTAGCCCAGTTCCATGGCGCTGTCGATCGTCGCGGCGTCGGCCACTCCCTCGTCGAGCATGCGGATGGCTTCCAGGCCGAGCGCCACGCCCAGCCGGCTGGTCGCAAAGCCCGGCGAATCGTTCACCACCACAGCGGTTTTGCCCAGCTCCTGCACCCACTGCTGGGCCGACTCCATGGTCGCGTCGTCGGTGGCCGAACCGCGCACCAGTTCGACGAGGCTGGACGCCGGGACCGGGTTGAAGAAGTGCATGCCCAGGAAGCGGTGCGGGTGCTCCAGCGCGGCGCCGAGATCCCCGATGGACAGCGAGCTGGTGTTGCTGGCCAGCACCGCGTCACGGCCGACGACTCTCTCGGCGGCGCTCAGCACCGCGATCTTGTCCTCGACGCGTTCAGGCACCGCTTCGATCACCAGGCCGGCGTCGGACGGCAGGTCAGTCAGCGCGGTGACGGTATGCAGCCGAGCCAACGCCGTGTCGAGTTGGCTGGCACCCTTTTCGGCGGCTTTGGCCAGGCCGCGGGCCACCCGCTCCCGCGCGGCCCGGGCGGCGTCGGCGTTGGCTTCGGCGATAGTGACCGTTGCGCCGACGGCGGCGAACACCTGCGCGATGCCGGCGCCCATCCGTCCGCCGCCAATGACCGCCACGACGCAACTCATGCGCGGCTCTTTTCCAGAAACCGGGTCATCCGCTCGTTCTTATCGGGACTCTCGAACAACAGCGCCTGCGCGAAGTCGTCGAGCAGCGGATGCGGTGACGCGGCGTCGATCACGGCTTTCGACAGCCGCAGCGCCAGTGCGGAGGAGCGCGCAATGCGGTCGGCCAGCGCGTGGGCGGCAGACACCGCTGAGCCCGTCGCGACGACCTCGCACACCAGGCCGTGGCGTAGGGCGGACTGGGCATCGAGCAGCCGACCGCCCAGGATGACCTGCTTGGCGATCGACATGCCGACCAGGTCGGCGAGCCGGTAGCCGGCGCCGGCCGCGGCCACAATGCCCAGTCCGGGTTCCGGGTTGCCGAACCGGGCGCCCGCGCCGGCGATTCGGAGGTCGCAGGCGTAAGCCAGTTCGACGCCGCCGCCCAACGCGTTGCCCTCGACGGCGGCAATCGTCGGCATCGCCAGCGCGGCGATCCGATCGAAGACGGCGCGGTTGATTCCGGCCAGCGCGTCATCGCGGCGCCGCCTGCGCAGCTCGGCGATGTCGGCGCCGGCGGCGAAATCGGTCCCCGCGCCGGTGATGATCAGCAGCCGCGGGTCGCGTTCCAGGTCGGCGCAGACGCGGTGCAGTTCGGCAACCATCGCGGCGTTAATGGCGTTGCGCTGTTCGGGTCGGTGCAGTTCGACGACAACGCGGTCGTCGGCCGCGTGCACCCGGAGTGTGTCGAAGACCGTCACAGCTGCCAACAATAACCGACCTTTCGGTCGGTTATCAAGCCAGTGTCGGCCGATCGGCGTCGTGACTGGCTTCTGCAGTGCGATGATGTGCGGTATGGCTGCGCCGCGTTCGCGACCCGTCGGCCAGGTCGGACGCCCGGGCTACGACCTGGACTCGCTGCTGGCCGTCGCCGTGACGGTGTTCAACCAGCGGGGCTACGACGGCACCAGCATGGAGCATCTGGCTAGCCGGCTCGGGATCACCAAGTCGTCGATCTATCACCATGTGCCCGGCAAGGCGGAACTGCTGCGGCTCTCGGTCAACCGGGCACTCGATGCGCTGTTCGCGGCTACCCGGGAACCCGACACCACCACCGGGCCGGCGATCGATCGACTGGAGAATCTGGTCCATCGCAGCATTCATGTGCTGGTAGAGCAACTTCCGTACGTGACCCTGCTGCTGCGCATCCGCGGCAACACCACCGTGGAGCGCCGCGCGTTGGCGCGTCGTCGCGAGTTCGACCAGATCGTCGAGCAGCTGGTGCAGGAGGCCGCCGAGGAGGGCAGCGTGCGCCCCGACGTCGACCCCGCCTTGACCAGCCGGCTGATTTTCGGCACGGTCAACTCGCTCGTCGAGTGGTACAAGCCGACGCGCGGCCTGGGCGCCGACGAGCTGGCCGACGCGGTCATCAAGTCGCTGTTCGACGGCCTACGGGTGCCGTCCTCCGGCCAACGCTGACGCTTTCGGGTTCTGGCGCGGATGCCGCGCCCCTTGACGCCGGCCCGCTCCGACTGCCACTCTAATAACCGAACGAATGGACGGTTGGGAAAGGATCGCGGTCGGATGGCGGCGTTGTTGCAGAGTTATGTGAACGGGCAGTGGAGCAGCGCCCAGGATGACGGCGTCACCCTGGCCGACGCCGCGACCGGCGAGGCGGTGGCACGGTTTTCGACGCAGAGCCTCGATTTCGCCGCGGTCGTCGACTACGGCAGGCGCGTCGGCGGTCCGGCGTTGCGGGAGCTCACCTTCCATCAACGGGCCGCGCTGCTCAAGCAGCTCGGCAAGCAGCTGATGGCCGACAAGGAGCAGTTCTATCCGCTGTCGTTTGCGACCGGCGCGACGGCGCGTGACTCGGCCATCGACGTGGACGGCGGCATCGGCACGTTGCTCAGCTACGCGAGCAAGGGCACCCGCGAGCTGCCCAACGACACGGTCTATCTGGATGGTCCGACCGAAAGACTCGGCCGCGCAGGCACATTCACCGCCCAGCACATCTACACCTCGCGGCTCGGGGTCGCGGTGCAGATCAACGCGTTCAACTTTCCGGTCTGGGGGATGTTGGAGAAGCTGGCGCCGGCGTTTCTGGCCGGTGTGCCCACCATCGTCAAACCCGCCCACCAGACGGCGTATCTGACCGAATTGGTGGTGCGGCACATCATCGACACTGGCCTGCTGCCCGAAGGCTCCTTGCAGTTGGTGTGCGCCAGCCCGCACGGATTGCTCGACCAACTCGACGAGCAAGACCTCGTCGCGTTCACCGGCTCGGCCAGCACAGCGGCGGCGCTGCGCGCACACCCGAACGTCGTCGTCGCCGGGGTGCGGTTCAACGCCGAAGCCGATTCGCTGAACTGCTCGATCCTGGGACCCGACGCCACCCCCGATACCCCCGAATTTGGGCTCTACATCAAGCAACTCGTGGCCGAGATGACCGCCAAGGCCGGACAGAAGTGCACCGCGATCCGCCGCGCCCTGGTGCCACGGGATCTGGTCGACGACGTGGTGGCGGCCGCTAAGGACCGGCTTGCCACGGTGGTGGTCGGCAAGCCGGGCGCCGACGGCGTGACGATGGGCCCACTGGCCAGCATCGCCCAGCGCGAGGAAGTGCTGCGCTCGTTGAAGAGCCTGACCGATGCCGCCACGCTGGTCAGCGGGCACCCGGACAATTTTGCGGTTGAGGGCGCCGATCCCGATCGCGGCGCGTTCGTGCCGCCGCTGCTGCTGCGCGCCGACGGCGGTGGCGCCGCCGCGCTGCACGACGTGGAGGCGTTCGGCCCGGTCAGCAGCGTCATCGGTTACCGCGATGTCGACGAGGCGGTCGCGCTGGCCGCCCGCGGCCGCGGCAGCCTCGTCGGCTCGGTGGTCACCCACGACCCCGAGGTGGCGCGCCGGGTGGTGCTGGGCATCGCTCCATATCACGGCCGGATGCTGGTGTTGGACCGCGACGACGCCAAGGAGTCCACCGGGCACGGGTCGCCGCTGCCGACCCTGGTACACGGCGGACCCGGACGGGCCGGCGGCGGTGAGGAACTCGGCGGGATCCGCGGCGTGCTGCACCACATGCAGCGCAGCGCCGTGCAGGCCTCCCCCGACATGCTGACCGCGATCACCGGGCGGTGGACGGCCGGTGCGGCCCGCGATGTCGGCGACGTGCATCCGTTCCGGAAACACTTGGAGGAGCTGCGGATCGGCGACACGATCATCGGCGGCCCGCGCACGGTGACGCTCGAGGACATCGAGCATTTCGCCGAGTTCACCGGCGACACGTTCTACGCGCACACCGATCCCGAAGCGGCGGCGGCCAATCCGCTGTTTGGCGGCATCGTCGCGCACGGCTACCTGGTGGTGTCGCTGGCGGCGGGCCTGTTCGTCGAGCCCAACCCCGGCCCGGTGCTGGCCAACTTCGGTGTCGACGGGCTGCGTTTCCTCACCCCGGTCAAGGCGGGCGACGCGTTGACGGTCACGCTGACCGCCAAACAGCTCACCCCGAGAATCTCGGCCGACTACGGCGAAGTCCGGTGGGATGCCGTGGTCACCAACCAGGATGACTCACCGGTGGCGACCTACGACGTGTTGACGTTGGTGGCCAAGCAACCCGTTACCCCCGAGGAGCACTGATGCACATTGTGTCCGTCTGCTACGGCCAGCCCACCGACCCGGCCGCGTTCGACGACTATTACGCCACCACCCATACGCCGCTGGCGCTGAAAGTGCCGGGGCTGGTGAGCTTTACCACCGGCACGTGCCGGTCGTTGGATCGCTCCGAGCCGCCGTATTACATGGTGGCCCGGCTGGGGTTCGAGACCGCCGAGTCGCTGAAGGCCGGGCTGACCTCACCTGAGATGCGCGCCGCCGGTGCTGATGTTTCCAACTTCGCGACCGGCGGCGTGACGATGTACGTCCAGGAGGAGAACGTCATCGTCGGCTGATCACCGAAACATCCGTGGCTACAAAGGAAGTCAACATGACATTGCCGTCCGACCCGTCGTTTCTGGTCTTCGGTGCTGCCGGGCACATTGGTGGTCCGTGTGCGCAGTGGCTCGCGGAGCGTCACCCGACGGCCAAAGTTCGCGTCGTCTCGAGCCGGCCGGAGATGGCCGACGAGCTGGCGACCATGCACCCGGGTGCCGAGGTCATGATCGCCGATTATTTGAAGGCCGAGGACATGGTCGCGGCATTCGAGGGGATTGATGCGGCATTTGTCGTCACTCCGGATTTCCTCGACGAGCAGACCGCGATGACCAATGTGGCCCAGGCGATCAAAGCATCAGGCAGGCTGGTGCGGCTAATCCGGCTGATCGGTGACCCGCCGGGTCTGCGCGACGAATCGGAAGTTACCCCGTTGCCGGGCTTCGACGGCGAGAAGACGAATGTGCAGCATCTGCGGGCCCGCAGGGTACTAACGGGCGCCGGCGTGCCGGTGGTCTACGCCAATGTGCCGGGATGGTTCTTCGAGGACTTCTCCGGGTTTCTGCTGGAGCCCGTCCGCGACAAGCAGACGTTCGTGATGGCCGCCGACCGGCCGATGAATTTCATTGCCACCCGCGACATCGGCCGGTGCGTGGCTGAGCTGCTGCTGGATCCGTCGCTGACCGAGATCGGCGAGACCGTTCATCTGGAGAACGGCATCGACGACTTGGTCAGGTTCAGCACGATCCCGCGGCTGATGAGCGAGGCGTGGGGCGTGCCGATCAGCTACGACGGCAGCGACGAGGCGTTCCTGCGCGAACTCGGCGCCGGGCTGCGCAAGTACTACCGCCGCGACGACGCCGCCGAGTACATCCTCACCTACTGTCACCACGAGGTGCCCTTCATCGACGAGCTGCTGCAAAACGGCAACAGCTTGCACGGCACCGAACGACACTTCACCCCGGAAATGCTCGGATTTGAAGCGCTGCCGTTGAAGTCGTGGTTACGGGAGATGAAGGATGTGTTTGTTCCCTAGGTCGGGTGAGACTGCGGCGGGGGGTTGATGTTGCAACTGGCGGCCGCGGTAATCGTTGTTGGTCTTGCTTTCGATGCCGTTAGACGTTGAGAGGGACCCGTTTGGTGGTCCAGTTGACCACTCACCTCATCACCTCGACGCCACTCGGAGCGGCACTTAGCAATGTTTGCCTCGCTCCTCGTGAAGCGGTGTGCGGCCAGTACGTTCTCGGCTGCGAGAAAGCCCGCTTAGGCCCGCCGACTAGGACGGATACCTCTCGCTAACGCACCGGTGCGCTGCACTTATAAATGCGTTTAGCTCCTTTTTGGCCTCGGAGCTGCGTTTTCCCATCTCGATCTCTGTTTCTGTATAAGCAGTGATGTCCCTTGTAAGTTCGATAATCCTCTCCGCGTCGCACAGAAAATCGTCGTCGGCCCTCGGGTCGGCGCGAAGCCTCAGCCGGTAGTAAGCACTCCACGCATCTGAGCGCAGCCGGTAGGTCTCCTGGCGCGCATCTTCACGGACTTCCGACGGCGCGTTGCTCAGGCGTTTCTTAGCGCGGTCATGCTCCGCGCGTCGCAGTCGATTGACCGCCGACGAATAGGCGTCGACCGCTTCTAAGAACTCGCGCCGCCGCTCTTCTCGCTGCTCACGGCGTCCGGTTTCGTTTGCGGTTCGTCGGTGCAACACGTATGTAAGCCAGGAGCCAAGCAGTGTGCCGGCAACCGCGACGATACTGGCCAATATCGCTTGCATCGATCAATCCCATCGAGTGCTCATCTAGTTTCTGCGGTCAGGCCTGTTGGTCATTCTCCGCGAGGGAAGCTGAGTCTTGTCCGAATCGCCAGTCTGCCTCGCCAGCGTAGTACTCCGCCTTAATGTGTGAGGCATCCGCGGCCCAGCCGTCAAGTGAACGAAACACCCGCAAGCCAATGCACTTGAGTCTGTCCACGTTGTGGGCCGCAAGACTCTCATAAGCCATGGATCAACCAATCGGGGTCAGGCCAGGACCACGACGCCACGCCGCGGGCGAACCGACACCGCCGGTGCGGATCTCGATGTGGTGGCCTGACCACACCCGAATTCGCTACCTCCGGCGAGGTCGACTTTCTTCTCTAAGTCGTTGGGGCCAAAGTGAATCGGGCCCGCGCAGCCAGATTGCGTCCGTGGACGACGAAGACTATCTTGGCGTTCTTTGAATTGCCCTCCGACACGGGGGCATATCACCCAGACAATTCCGCGGAATTCATCTGTGCACCTCCCTAATTGGGCTCGATGCCTCCAGCTCGCGCCAGCCGGGAACGAACGCAGTCATCATCGCGGTAAAGGCTTTCCCGTGGGAGCGGTATCGCAGGTGGAGCAGTTCATGAACGACGACATAGTCCTGGAAGGCCGCGGGCATTTCGACAAGATCCTGTGCGAGCGTGATCACACCGTCCGGTGCGCACGAGCCCCACTTTGTAGTGAGCTCGGCGATCACGATGCGGGAAGGATTCACTCGAATCTTGGTCGCCCACGCCATCGCCTTGCGGCTGAGCGCCTGATCGGCGGTCAGCGGCATCTTCGGCCTTGCCATCAGACCTTCTCCAGCACAGTCATAACGTTATCGATAATCTCGGCGCAGGACTTCGCAGGCACCTGACTATCCAGCAGTGGTTTGTAGAGTCCACTGCGCAGGCGGCGCCGCTCGTCGGGATTCTGTCGCCAGTGCGGGAACTGATCCACCGCTACCTCGATGCTCACTGCGACCCGCTGGATATCGACCTTCAGCCCACGCAACGAATGCTCGGTTCTCAATGCCGAGTAAATACCGAAGGCGCGATCCGACAGTCCGCTCTGCCTGGCGAACTCGCGCAGTTTGTCCTTCTCCTCCGCAATTGCCTTGAGCTCATCGAGTGCGGCGAGACCGTTGACCTTGCGCTCTTCGAGATTTTCGATGACGCGGTCGGCCTTCTCCTTGATGCTCTGGAGCGCCACCGCAGCTGCCGGGTTGTCTTCCATCTCCTTTCGTAGACCGCGGAGCAGGTTGTAGACCTTCTCCTCGGGAGGTCCGTCGTCCCGATCGAGTGCTTCCAACGTTGGCACGTCGAACGTAGCAACCTTGGTGAATCGACCGAGCCCTTCCTGAGTCGCGTTCTCCTCGATCAGGCGCTTCGTTTTGTGCTCCAGATCGGCCGTGAAGGTGGTCGCCTCGGAGTAGGCGTTTCGCACGGCCGCGTATAGAACAGATAGGCGCTTGTACGTCGCGATGTGGTCGCGCAACTCCGCTGACGGCGAGAGTATTTCCCACAACGCCTCGATGTCGCGGTAGTCGTCGAAAAACTTCTTGCGCTCGTCCTCCGATACGAACTTGCCGTAAACGATGCCTTCTAACTGCTCGTCATCGCCTTGGCCGCTTGTGACCTGCAGGTACTCGGTGGAAGCAGCGTCGATCTTCAGCAGCAGATCTGCCATCAGCACATCGAGGTCTTGCAGGGCGCCTTCCACATCGGCGGAATCGAACCGCAGCGCCTTGTGAAGTTCATTCAAGATGCCAACGAAGTCTACGACGAGACCCACCTTCTTCTGCACACCCTCGCTGTCGACATATGGTCGGTTCACGCGCGCGAGTGCTTGGAGGAGGACGTGGTCACGCATCGGCTTATCGAGATACATCGCGTACAAGATCGGCGCGTCGTAACCGGTGAGCAACTTGTCAGTGACGATAAGGATCTTGGGCTGTTGACGGGCCTTCTTGAACTGCCGGCGCACCTCTTTCTCGCGGTCATCGGAAAGCTGGAGCTCATGTACGTCCGGACGGTCGACGACATCGCTCGCATTCTTGCTGTAGACCACCTCGGACCACTCAGGCGGCAGCAGCTTGTCGAGCGCGCGCTTATACTTCGCACACGTCTCACGGTCGACTGCGACGAGAAAAGCCTTGTACCCCAGCGGATCTACGTTCTCATTGAAGTGATTCGCGACGAACTCAGCCACCTGCGCCACGCGGCTGTCAGAGCCGAGGAAGGTGCGCAGTCCGACTGCCCGCTGCAGTACCTTGTTGAGTTCATCGATGTCGGTGACGGCCTCGTCGGACGCAAGGGCGTAGAACTGCTCGTCTAAGTCCTCTGGTGCCATGGACATCGACGACGGCGCAAGCATGTACTTGATCGGCAGAGTGGTCTCGTCCTCGATCGACTCAATGATCGAGTACTTGTGCAGGTAGCCCATTTCGTCCTGTGATCCGAAGATCTGGAACGAACTTGTGCCACCGCCTTGTGTCCCGCCGACCGGGGTACCCGTAAAGCCGATGATGGTGGAGTTTGGGACCGCCGCCATGAGGTATGAGCCGAGGTCAGCAGCGACCGACCGGTGAGCCTCGTCGATGAAGACAAAGACGTTGTCGCGGTTGGAGCTGTCCTTCCGGATTGTCTCGAACTTGTGGATCATCGAGACGACCAGGCCACGGAAGTCGGAATCGAAGATGTCTTGCAGGTCATCCTTGCTGTTGGCACGCCGAACCGGGATGTCGTTGGCCTGCATCTCGCCGAGCAGTCTGTCGACCCACTCCTTGAGCTGGCCCTCCAGCTCGGTGCGGTCAACGACGAGGATGACGGTTGCGTTCTTGAAGCGGTCCTTCTGGCTGAGGATCAACTGCGCCGCCGTTAGCAAGGTGAAGGTCTTGCCCGAGCCCTGCGTGTGCCAGATCAGGCCGCGGTTCTTCGCTGGGTCGGCGCACCGCTCGACCACCGCATCGACGGCGCCGCGCTGGTGCTCGCGAAGGACCGATTTCTTTGTTTCACCGTCTTCGACGTAGAAGAGTACCCACTCGCGCAAAGTGCGCAGGAAGTCGCGCGGCTCGAAGAACGCCTGAACGGCATCACGGTAGGACTCGTCGGTCGTGTGCTTCCACCTAAAGAGCATGCGGCGGTTGACGTTCCATGTGACGCCGTACCAGTAGTCGATCAGGTGGGTCTCGTTATGCAGCTGCGCCTGAGCCAAGAGTTCTGGCGTCTCAATCTCGTAACGCCGGAGTTGGGTCACCGCTTTGGTCAGGGCGTCGCGGTCCTTCGGGTTCTTGTGCTCGACGATGGTGACCGGGATGCCGTTGACGATAAACATGACGTCCGCGCGGTTCCCCTTCGCCCGGGCCGGCGGCTCGACCTTCCACTCCCACGTGACGTGTAGGGCGTTCTCGTGGGGCAGATCGAAGTCGACAACCTGAACCGGGCGCTGGCGCTGTTCGTTCTCGTCGTGCCATTGACGTTCGCCTCGGAGCCAACGCAACACCTCTCGGTTGCCCTCGATCGTGGCGGGCAGCGCTTCAATGCTCTCGACAATCGCGCGCGCCTGGTCCTCGGTAAGCCACGGGTTGAACTGCCGAAGTTTGTTCTCCAGCACCTCGGGGAACAGCATGTTGGCCCGACCGCGACGCATGCGTTCGGCTTCCTCTGGCGCGAGTTGCTCCCAGCCGACGGCTGAGGCGTGCTTCACCATCGGGAATTGCACCGATTTGGCCTCGGAGATCTTGATCTGGCTCATGCTGCAGCCCCATCGATTGACGGCAATGCGCTCAGGTCGAGGTCGTCGACCGAAATCTCGCCGGTCATCAGTTTGTGCAGCAACGACTTGAACAGCTGGTCTAGCGTGTCGCGCTTACGACGGTGTATATCGAGTTTCTGGTCGATCGCTTCCATAATCCCGACGATTTGTCGTTGCTCTTCGACGTCCGGCCAACTTATGACCTCCGCATGCAGGAAGTTGCGATTCAGAGCAGGATTGGTCGCACCTGAATCGAGCCGCTTCATATCCACCAACTGGAGGCGGTAGAAAACGAACTTTGGCAGGTTACCGAGGAAGTCTTTGCACCAAAGTGTTGTGTCGTGAGGCCAGTAGTCGGAATCGACGTAATGGACCGAACCGATTGATCCCTTACGCCCAATCACGACACCGGGACCGCTGACAGCTGCAACGTCGTGAAAACTCTTGACGCCTCCTGACGAAACTACAGGGACGGTTCCGCCTTCAGACTGAGCACTCTTCGTGATATCAAATCCCCGCTGCAATTGTGCGAGATCACCGAGTGGCCCGATCCTCCAACTCGCAGGGATTGAGCCGATCTCGGTCTCCTTTTTCGACTCTCCCCGCGGTCCATGTGTGAACAGCAGTTGCATCGTCGCGGTCTTCAACCTGTCAAGGTTGCACAGCACTGACATTTGGAGGTCGATCGCCTGCCGAAGTTTGTCAAGCACGGCAGCAATTGCACGCTGCTCTACTTCGGATGGCACCGGGATAGGGATGCGGTCGATCTTGCTCTTGTTGAGCGTGTTTCCCTTGATCTGCCGATCCTGAAGCTCGTCATAATCGTAATGCGAGAGGAAGTATCCAAGGAACCGCTGATCCACCCCGGGACGCGGGAAGATCGAGATGATCGCCTCATTGTGCGCGGCCGGCACGCCGAGGGTGGCAATCCGCCCGATCGTCAGTTTGAAGCTCATGAGGAGGGTGCCAGCTGGCACAAGGCGGCCGCGGAAGACTTCTTCGAGCGCGACGCGGCTGGCGGTCTCCTTCGTTCTCGTGACTACTCCGTACGGTTCTAGGTCTGAAATAGCGACCCACGGGATGTCGTCGCCTGTCCTCGCCCAATACGCGGCGTTTGCGCGCGCGGGCGTTCTCCCGACGCCATAGTCGGCGACTTCGGAGAATGGCCGGGTCGGCCACGTTGTCGGCGTTGATGTCATTGGGTTTCCCCGGCTTTTGCAAGCGGGCTAAGCAGTTTCAACAACTCGGCAGTCAATCCGACATCTTCGCTACTCAGCCGATCAAGCTCGACGAGCAGCTCGCCAATGTCGTCGGTGTCGACAGATCCGCTGACTGCAACCCATCGACTCGGACTCAGGTTGTAGTCAGCCTCGGCGGCCTGCGCGGTCTCGATGACGGCAACCTCACCTTCGACGACCTCGCCAGTGTTGAAGCGCTTCGCGAGTTCGACGACATCTTCGTCGTTTATGTGGTTCTTGGGCTTGCCCTTGGTGAACCGCTTGCTTGCGTTGAGCAGCGTGATCTTGCCCTTCTTGGACTCAGGCTTGCGCTTGTTCAGCACGACGATGACGCCGGGGGCCGGCGTGTTGTAAAAGAGGTTGTCGGGTAGCAGAATGACGCCCTCAATGAGGTCGTGTTCGACGAACCACTTGCGGATGTTTCGTTCCTTGTCCTCGTTCTTCGAGCCCGAGCCACGAGTTAGGGCACCGGTGTCGAGGACGACCGCCGCACGGCCGGTGTCCTTGAGCACCGAGAGCGTCTGCTGGAGCCAGGCCCAGTCACCCTTGCCTGACGTTGCGCCGCCGTGTTTGATGAACCGGTCGTACGGGTCGTCCTCGAAAATGCTGGGGTCAAAAGGCTGGTTCCACATCGGATTAGCGACGACAAGATCGAACTGGTCGAGCGATCCCGAGGACGTGCGGAACTTGGGATTGATCATGGTGTCACCGCGGCGCAGGTCGACGTCCATGTCGTGGATGATGGCGTTCATCCGGGCGACGGCGTAACTCTCGGCCTGGAGCTCTTGGCCATACAGCTTGAGCGGAACCTTCGCGGTCGGGTCCAGCTCACGTGCGATGAGCTGGAGCTTGATGAGCAGGCCGGCGGAACCGCAAGCGTAGTCATGGCAGGTGTGTCCTGGCTTCGGCCTCAGGATGCGCGCCATGAGGAATCCCACCTCGGTTGGAGTAAAGAACTCGCCCGCACTCTGGCCCGAGCCTTCTGCGAACTTTCGGAGGAGATATTCGTATGCGCGGCCAAGGAAGTCGGGCTGCACATCGGCGAGGCCGAGGCGATAACGCGGGTCGGAAAAGGTCTCGACGACGCCATTGAGCTTGGCGGGGTTGATATCCCGCTCACCGTTGCGCTCAGCCGCGAAGTCCACGACGTCGATGACTCCGGCGAGACTCGGGTTGAATCGGACGACGGCTCGCACTGCCTTGGTGAGGTGCTCACCGATGTCGCGTGGTCGTGTAGACCGACCGCGCTCGTCGTCAGGCCAGTCGTACTGCGCGCGTCCGCTGATGACGGCCCAACGCGCCTCCGCCGGGAGATAGAAGCGGAGCAGGTCGTGGTCGTTGTCCGCGATCTCCAGGGCGACGTCACGGTCGCCATACTCCTCGGCGAGTCGGTCGATCTCGTCGTCAAAGACATCAGAAAGGCGCTTAAGGAATAGCAGCGGCAGCAGGTAGTCCTTGAACTTCGGCGCGTCCTTCTCGCCTCGGATCGAGCAAGCGGCGTCCCACAGCATCTGCTCCATTGGCTTTGTGGTCGGAGTCGCTGGCCTAGCTTGGCGCCCGCGGCGACGGGTGACTACCGCTCCACCGGCGAGCGGGGCATCGCTGGCGTCGACGCCAGCATCCTCGGCCAGAGCGTTGATCTTGGCGAGCTGGGCTCGCTGTGGCTTGCTGGAACCGGCTTCCCACCTGTTCACCGTGGCGAAGGAGACACCGAGCCGCTCGGCCAACTCGGCCTGCGTGAGGTCGAGTGCAGCACGGATGGCCTGGAGGAGCGTCGCAATCGTCTGTGGATCCGTCATGTATGTTATGTTTGCATAGTGATATTACAAATGCAATCATTGGTCTGGGGTCGCCGGGGCCGACCACGGCAGTGGATGTTGGAGCGTTCGAGGCGGAGGTGATGGATGTGGGTCAGATGATGGATGAAGCGATGGACATCGATGAGACGTGCAAGAGCTGCTCGATTGGACGCATGCAGAAAATGGGAGACTTCGCATGTTGACCGCATCGACTCGATCATCGGGATCGATGGCTTGGTCGATGCGGCGCTGATCGGCCAGGATGCAGAGCCGATGCCCACCGGTACCGACGCAGGGTTGCTGGCAAGCCCCAGGCCGCAATCGGTCTACAAGCACGCGATCCTCGAGCAGTACGTCGTCAGATTCGCGACGATGACAGCGAGCAAGCTCAAGCCGAAGCGAGCGGTGCTCTTCGACGGGTTCGCCGGCCGAGGTCGCTTCGACACCGGTGAAGCAGGATCCGCTGAGCACATGATGCTCGCCGCGCAGAAGGCCAAGAACACCACCCAGATCGACCTTCTCCTGATTGAGAAGAACCGTCAGGACTACGAGTCCCTCGACGCGGTGGCCGACGAGTACCGCGCCCGAGGTATCCGCATCGACAGCCACCACGGTGAATGCGGGGATTACATCGACGAGGCGTTGCAGTTGGCCGCCGGAGCCAGTCTGTTCGTCTTCCTTGATCCCTGCGGGGCCGTGCTCCCGATGAGTTCCATTAGCGACATCCTCCGTACGCGGGGCAAGTGGCCGCGGACCGAGTTGTTGTTGAACTTCAACGCCGACCTGACCCGGCGAGCAGGCGGTCAGTTGAAGAAGGGCCAACTCGATCTCGGCGGTGTCGCGAAGGCAGACGCCGTGTGCGGCGGTGAGTGGTGGCGAGGTGTGGCGCTGAGGTCGTATGAGGCATCTGGCGGGCGCGATTGGGAGTCAGCCGCGGAGAACGTCGCGATCGAGTACGCCAAGCATCTGATCGACGGAACCGGGTACGGATACGTCGTCGCACCGGTACGGCGCCAGGTCCATCACCAGCCCGTCTACTACTTGATATTCCTCACCCAGGACCCACACGGCTTCTGGGTGTTCGGAGCCGCCGGCGCAAAGGCGCGACAGAGATGGATTGAGTTCTTGGGGCCGGACCCCGATGAACCGCAGGGAACACTGTGGGACGCCCTGGCAGATCAGTTTGAGAGGGAACACACTCAAGCGATTGCGCACATCACCGAAAACTTGCGGCGGCTGACTGCCGACGGGCAACCGAAGGAGGTGGTCCGGCACGTGAAGGAGGTGTACGGAGACCTCTACGGTGAGGCCAAGGAGACTGCGTACACGGCGGCGGTTCGCGCTCTGGTGAAGTCGGGCGAGATTGAACACGTGACCAAGGTGTCGAAGCCGCACCAGCACGTTATCCGCAAGACGACGGCTCCTAACCCGTAGCGGCCTCGGGCATCTCGTCCCACAGCCGACCGTCAAGTTGACGTCCCGCCGCTTTCGGGGTGCGGCCGCCCCACTGCTTGAAGAAGAACGGCACCTCGGCCTCGGTGCAGGCGTCCCGGATCCCCCGTGCCCACGACAGCTGGATCGGCCGGTACCGAGGACCGGATTCGCCACCGACGATTACCCATCCAATGCCGGTGAGATCGATGCCGTCGAGCGGGCCGATCAGCGGCTCGCAGGATAGGAACCGCACCGCGGCCGGCACCTCGCGGAGGTGGTCGATGCGGGGCAGGGCGTCAGCGTTCTCCACAGACACGCCCATCCAGAGGTTCTCCGGCCAATCGAGCTTGTCGGCTACGCGGCGCAGGCGCAGGCTGCGCTTGGTTAGCACCTGGTAGGTGTGCTGTGGGGTGTCGCGACAGACGTCGAACACGTCACGGATGAAGTCGAGCGGCACCTTGCCGTGGAAGAGGTCGGACATCGAGTTCACGAACACTACGCGGGAGTTGCGCCAGCGCCGAGGCTCGTCGAGCGCCTGCGGGTGCAGCGTCACACCGAAGCCGGGACCGGAGGTCCGGCGGTCGCCATCGACCTGATACTTCGCCGAGCCCATCGCCTTGAGTCGCTTGGCCAGCGTCATCGCGTAGCAGTGGTCGCAGCCGGCCGAGATGCGGTCGCAGCCGGTGACGGGGTTCCAGGTGGCCTCGGTCCACTCGATCGCCGAACGGTCCGCCATCACGGTCCTCCTCTCAGCGGTCGTGGCTCATACGCACCCTATTTACCCATACCGACAACCGAATCACATCTATGTAATTCCGGCCCCGGAGGTGTGTCGTCTGCGCGGCGGGGTGACGGCGCGAACAGCCGACGCACTGTTATCGGCGGGCTTCGTACATGAAGGTATGGGGGCACACCGTGTCTCTCGAACCTCGAGAATCAGGAGAGCCACGTCATGGCGATCTGCGGATACTGCAACCATCCCGGCTACCACGCCCAGGTCATCCGGTTGGGCGCTGAACCTTCCCGACGTGTGATGACTGCCCGCGCTGTCGGCAGGACTTGGACCGGCGGGCAGACCGGCGCCGGGTGGCTGAAGGGCTAGCGTCAGGTCTCGGCCGTGCACCTCGCGCACCAGCCGGCGATAGTCCAGCGCGGCGACCACCGTCTTGCCGGTGCCGATCATGCAGTACCCGCTCGGCGTCGAGTAGGTAGCCAAATCGTGTGGAGGTGTGGCCGCACACTGCCCTAGGTGAGACGCGGAAGCAGCATGCCACCCCGTCGCGATGGTCCAGCGCAGATCGTCCTCTCCAAGCCGGCCATTCGCAATATTTGGTGCCGTGGGGTCCAACACATCCAATAGTGGCGCGGCCCACATGAGGCTGGCGCGAACCAGACGATCATTAACAGGCTTCGCGACCGCGACTACACGCAACGCGTGGCAAGATCACGGAGCGTCGGAAGCTACGCCGTTTCGCCAGAGTCACCAAAGTCATTGGCCGCCAGCGGTTCAGCTGACAGAGATCCTGTCGGATGCGCGGCAGACCATGGCTCCGGACTGGAGATCGAGACTGCTTCGTACGTTGCCTTTAATAATTGCAGCACAGCGGGTTTCGTTAGGTCAGTGGTGCGCAGCCGTATTGAGATCGGATTGGCGCCAGCATTGTAGGTCGGGTTCCAAGCGATCGTAAGGCCTTCACTATCAAGCAGGTCGCGGAAGTGCTCAAATGCTACTGACTCATCGCTACGTGAACCGTCAGGATCGGGAAGGTAGATGTATGCTCCATCTCTGCGAGGCCAGAGTGGCGCCCACACGCGACGACCCACTCGCAGACCGACATAGGATTTTGGCGAATAGTCGACCTTCACCTCACCAATATTCGAGCGGACCCAATCGACGAACTGTTGTTTGAACGACCAAGCGTCCTCGGTCATCGCTTCTCGCCAATCGTCTTTCGTGCGCATTGAGCCTGCCGTGACTGCCAACGGTGTGCCGCTGACATCGAGTTCTGGGTTGACGACCACTAAGTCAGGCACAAGGAGTGCTTCGTTCGTTCCGCGCCAGCACCGCATCTCCACCACGAGCAATGGCACGTATTGCGCAAGCTCCTCGAGCGCGGGACGGTACCGACCAGATGTCGTCTCAGCGACAAGAACAGCGACGTGCGTCTTGTCAGGGAAGCGGCGTTTGTTCCTCGCCCAGTAATCAAACACCCGGAACCCGTGGTCGGAATCAACCTCGCCCAGCTGGACCTCGATTGAGTAGTACGTGTCATCTGCAGCGCCGAGCAGATCGAGGTTGCCTCCACCCGATTGTGTCTGTTCCTGGTGCACCAACGTCAGCGGCCCGAGGCCGAGCCGCGAAAGATCGTGGGCCAACCAGTCTTGAAGCCAAAACTCAGTACGGCCAAATGCACTCAGGTGTACCTGCTGCCCCGGTCCGATCGACACGCCGCTGTCATACGACACGACATCCTCCTGCGTTGAACCTTTCATGAACCCGCCACCCCACCCAGTAGCTGCAGCGCCGCGCCCCGCGAAAGTTCCTCGTGGAACCGTCGATTGCGATACGACCGCAGACATCCGTAACACGAGGTCTCTTCACCGCAGTCGCAGTCGGTCACCCGTTTGACCGCCGACTGCAGAACGACACCGATGTTTTGGGCGATCTTCTTCGCCGCACCGGCCCCACCTGGGACGGTGTCGAAGACCACGATGCTGCGCCGTTGATCCTTACTCCAAGACAGCGCCCCGTCGATGTCGTCGCGACTGATCTCCAAGGCATAGGAGGCGCCCTCCAAGATCGCGTACAGCGCAGACAGCCAGTTGGCCTCCTGGTCGCGGCGGTATGAGATCCCGTCGAAGGTGAACTCAGCGACATCGGACTGGTAGCGGTGGCCGAGCGAAATCCTTTCCAGCGGGCCATCGCATTCCCTGTTGTTGTCGGGCCGCCGGTGCTTGCGACGACGACTCCCCCGCTCGGGCACACCCGCCCAATAGCACCACTCACACAGCTGGAACCCTTCGCCAGCCCCATCGGAGACGACAGCAAGCCAGGCCCGCACACCGGCTCGCGCAGTCACTTTCAGCCCGCGGTCGGACCAGTAGTACCGGCCGGCGTCGTCACCCGGTGTCTCCACATAGCTACCGCCATGCCAGCGGCGTTCGGGCGGAGCGCTACCCACCTCACGCGTCTCATTTGCGGCAATGAAACCGAATTCGGGAATGACCAGCGTGCCGATTGCCCCGAACGGGTCCCCGCAGCTGGGGCAGATTTCGGCCGGCTCGAGGCTGCGCTCACACTGAAAGCGCTGGCAGTTCCGGCAAATCCGATACTGTTGCCGGTCGAGTTCTTTTCCGGGACGCTTCTTCAATCCCGTCGAGGTCCAGACTCGGCCGCCCGCCACAACCTCGTTGCCCGGGGCATATTCGTAGATCGCCAGGCTGAGATCTCGGGCGAGCTCCAATTGACGGCCCACCGGATCGGCGGCCTGCAAGGTGCTGAGTTCGACCGTATCCACCGGAAAGCCGTACTTCGGCAGGATGTTTCGGTTGGCAAGGTATCCGAGCAGTTCCCGGCCCGTGACCGTCCGTAGCGTGTCATCAAGTCGCTTGCTCAATCCGTACTTGCGCTCCTTCACGGCCTCCTGGATGCGGTCCTCGATGTCCGTAATGTCCTTAATCAGCTCTTCTTCCACCGAGTCCAAGAGGTTGACCAGCTTCGCGACCCAACTGCCGTCGAGGATCCCGACCTCCGCCTCGACGGCCGGCGGGAGCGCGGCACGCAGAGCCGCTTCGACGTCGGCGGGCACCGGTGTCAGGAACTGGCTCACTCGACGCGCCGGCGAGTCCTCGCCATCCGGTCCCGCTGAAAAGAACTCCCCGGCAGTCTTCCAACGCTCGTTGCGTCGCTCGAAGCAGTATCGAAAGTAAGCGGCCAGCGCGATCGAGTGGGCGTGTCGGCGGGCGATCCGCGCATTGTCGACCGGCACCCAGGGAATCCGCATCCGGCCAGCGATCATCGAATTCGGCTCCTGGTATTTGGCCAGGTCGTGTGCGGATCGGTTCGCGTAGGTGACGACTAGTGCTGCAGAAGAGGCACGGCGCCCGGCCCGGCCGGCCCGTTGCACATAGTTCGCGGTCTTGGGCGGCATGTTGCGCATCACGACCGACTGAAGATCCCCGACATCCACCCCGAGTTCAAAAGTGGTCGAACAGGACAGCACGTTGACCTTCCCCGTGATGAAATCGCGTTGGATTCCAGCCGCAGCCTTGGCATCCCATTGCGCGGTGTGTTCGCGTGCACTGAGCGGCGCCGTGTTCATGGTCTGATACACAGCGCGATAGTGGTTGGTATCGACCTCGGGCGCGGGGATGTCGAAGGGTTTGAGCTTGCCCGTGCAGCGGCTATTGGGGCATACGTCTCGCACCGAGAATGCGGTGATCAGCCGGCAGCCGTCGCACCGGTACCACGGACAATTGGTGCCGCTGGTGACCGAAAGCTTGGTGTGATCGAGCTGATAAACCTGGCCGAGGACTCGGTCGGACTCGCTGACCAGAAATCCCCCCTTATCGAGGAGGTTCCAGCAGCCTTCGAGCACTCGCTCTGCGGGGGTGTCATTCGACAGCGTTGCGAGTACCTTACGCAGGAGCGTGATTCGCGCATTCGTTGCGGCGGTGCCGCTGGGACTCCAGCTGATGATCTGCTTGGCCCGGTCTGATCCGGTCGACCGCATTCGCACCCGGGTATTCCGCGGAGCGAACCGTTCATCTTTCACGTCGACACGATCGAGGACTGTCACTGCGCCCTGCAGCCGCACCGTCTTGACGAGTTCGTTGAGCAACGCCCAGGCCTCGTCATCGGTCAGGCCAAGAGATGCGAAACCTCGCATGGGCACGGTAGCATCGGTGCGCAGCGCCACTCGCATCAGCCCCAGACCCTCGAGTGACTGTCGTGTTTCGAGAGTCATCAATTCACCCGCGACCCACTGGTTGACCGCCTGGGTGATCTCGACATGGCCCAGCTTCTGCGCGAAGTGCACTGCGGCCTGGGCACTCTCGCGGGTGAGCACCGCTAGGTCTCCGACGGTGATCTCACCGGCGGCATCGGGATCGCGGAGTGCCTGGGTGATGTAGCGCCGTTCCAGCATCCGGGTGTAGGTGCGGTCAAGATATGGCGCTGCGAAGGCAGCCGCCTGGCGAGAGTCGGAGAACATCAACAACTTCCGTCCCCGACCAACTTGGCCGGCGGCCTCATCGGTGGCCTCGGGGAGTTGCTGATAAAGGGCGGTGGCGATGACGGCGGGCGCCGCGTTGACATCGGTTCGCAGCCGCCGAACTCCCTGGAATGATTGTGTTCCGCACTCGGTGCAGCGACTCATGACGCGCTTTGGTCGCGGGTGTTCCCGAACCAGTAACATCTGTCCGCCACAGCAATTCGCCGACAAGCAGGTGCTGGCCGTAGCGTCGGCGAGCAGGCCACAGCAGGTGCAGAGCCGCCGCGTGGTGGGGTCAGTTTTGCCCGGCTTTGAATCATCGCCGGCCAGGGTGAGCTCGTCCTCGTCAATCAGGATGTCTTGCTCCGGGTCGGCGAGAACCAACCAATTCACTGGTGCATCCGGCTTCGGGGATGGCACGAAGTATTCTCGGCCCTCTCGCCGATCAAGGCTGCCGGCCAGATGGACCGCACCGCAACGCGAGCACGTCCCGAATTCGAATACCGCGCGCCCGGTCTCAGGATCGACTTCGTGGCGGCCAAGGAAAATGCGGGGCCCGTCGTCGTTGAAGCTGACGAATGCTCCTTCGGTTGCACGCACGAACTGGTGGTAGCGGGCGGACAGGACGGGGTGGCCGGCGTCGTCGTGGGTGCTGCTGCCGAGCTGGACAATTGTGTCGAGCTTCTCCGTCGACCGCTCGTCGTTGGGCCACAGGCGCTCCCGCAGCAACCGGACACCAACTGGCCCAGCACCGAGGGCGTCTTTCAGCGCGATGATGGATTCTTCGGTGCTCAAAGCTTCCGCTGGTTTAGTCCCGGCGGGCACGATCTCGGCGAGTGTCGTGCTGCCGTCGCGCAGCGCGAGCAGCTGCTCGCCGGTCAGCCGCCAACTTGGCGTCTGCAGATGCTTCTTGCGTACCGGCTCAACAAGATCCCGCCGGCCCGAGTCACCCTCCACATACTCGAATGGGGCGTCAAAGAGGTTGCTGGCGAATTCCATCGCCTCAACACGGGGGTCATTGCGGACCGAACCGGTGAGCGATGCCGACGTGGCGATGCACTGCATAGTTGCGTCCGGGGCGACGCGTTGTTTGAGTCGACGCATTAGGAGCGCGACCTCGGATCCCTGCGCGCCGTCGTACACGTGGGCTTCATCCATCACGATGAACCGCCAGGTTCCGCCGTGCTTACCGTCGAAAAGGTCAATGTCTCTTGGACGCAACAGCAGGTATTCCAGCATCGCGTAGTTGGTCAGCAGCAGATGCGGAGGGCTGGCACGCATTTCGTCTCGGCTGAGCAGCTCGTTGGGCAGCCTCGGTTCGCCGGGGTTGCTGTTCAGAAACTCGTTCTCAGCTGTACGCGCATCTTCCCGGGTTTCGCCGGTGTAACGGCCGAAGGTGATCTCCGGAACCCCGCCGAGTATCGCGCGCAGCCGCTTGAGTTGGTCGTTAGCCAACGCGTTCATCGGGTACAGCAGTAACGCCCGCACGCCCGGCCCCAACGTTCCGCGGGCTAACTCTTCGAGCAATGAGTTGACGATCGGAACCAGGAAGCTTTCGGTCTTGCCGGACCCGGTGCCCGTGCTGACCACCAGATTGCGGCCGGCCAGAAATTTTCGGATGGCCGTTTCCTGATGCACGTAGAGTGCCTGGTCGATCGGGAAGGATTGGCTGTCCACTCGGGCGAAGTCGGGATGCAGCACACCTTCATCGATCAGCTGTCGGCACGACAATCCGGTCTCATACGGCGGGGTGAGCTCCAGCATCGGGCCTTTGGTCAGCTGTGCGCTGGCATCGATCTCGGCGTCGAAGGCCGCGGCGAGCCGCTCATCACGCGGGGGAAGCAGCGTCTTGAGGTACCGCTTGTAGCTGTATTCAATTTGCTTGGCAGTCTCCAGCGGGTCCAGCCGATCGATCATTGGTCCTCTCCGGTCAGATCGCCACGGCGGTCGTATAGCACCATGGCTTCAGCAATCAGCAAGTCGTTGGCGACCATCGTGGGGCATACCTGCGCGAGCTGCGCCCAGTCGCCAAGTAGTCCCGAGTTCAGGTACTGGCCACCGATTCTCCCGTGCGCTTCGAGCCTGGCCAGCAGCGCAAGGGTCAGTGATTGCACCGACATCAGGACCCACGGGTGCTTGGCGACATCGATTCCCCGCACCCGGTCGCTGCGCATCATGATGGCCTCGTGCGCGGGCCGATTGGTCCGCTTGATGGCGTTGACCACCAACGAGGTCTGCTGGGCGAAGTTGGCTGACCAGCCCGTACTCATCCAGTGGGTCCGGTGACAGAACGCCTCATAGACTCCGGCGCGCAAGTTATCCGGATGCAGTTGAGCGAGCGGGACCGCCTGTATTTCACGCCACTTCGCTTCAACCTGGTTGCCGGGCGCCGAACTCATCGCGAAGACATTCGCATCGAGGCAGGCGTCGTGGATACTCGGGTTCTTGCCTGACCGCAACAACTCCAGCAACGGCTCACCGCCGCGGTCCCGCAGGTACGCAAGCGTTTGGCGCCGCTCATCGCGCACCTCTCGCCGGCGGTCGTACAGGGAAGCAAGGTCGGCCAATTCCACCATGCAGCCGAACCACGGATGCAAATGCAGCTCGTTGAGCGTTTGCTCGATGGCGAAGTTGTAGTTGACGATTTCACTGCGGACGAGCATCGCCATCTTGTCACCGGCCGGGATGGTGCTGTCCCCCAGACATTCCAGCGCTTTCCTCGGGTCATCGGACAACAGAGCAATCAGACCGGCGAACCGCTCCGTCTTGCCGTCGGCGTGCAGCCGCGCCAGCGCCGCCCAGACTTCCGGCTTGGCCCCGACCTCGACGGGCGCACGACGCGGGCCGCCCAGGTAGCGGGAAAGCTTTACCTGGTCGGGTGTGCCGTCGTCGCGCCAGCCCAGCTGCTCAACACGAAACGCTTCCTCGGTGGGCATTGCAGGCGGGTCGATGAGCCCCCACGGATCATCGACGAACAGCTGACACCGTAGGTCACCGGCGTCGACAAGGTGATCGGGCAGGGCGGCCCGCCCAGTGGGGACCGGGAGCACTTCGGGCGCACGCCATGGTGCCGTCGTACTCCAGACGTAGGCAGCCAAGTCGTCAACTGCCGCGACATCGGTGAATACCAACGTGTTGTCGTGCAGGCTCACTCCGGACGCCAGTTGCCGGGGCTGCGCAGACAGCACGGCCACCTGAACGGAACCACCGTCAGTGTGCAATGTTGCGACGATCCGGCCGCCCGGGTGGCTGCGGACGGTGTCGGCGAACTGTTGGGTCCGCGATTCGAACACGTCGCCCTGGCGGCCACGTGGCCGCGGATCGACCTGCAGGAGGTCACCGACTGCTGAAAAGTAGCCAAACTCAACGGATTCGACACCGGGAGCGCGGACTGCCATGAATCGGTCCTGGCTGAAATCCTCCGGGTCGCACACGTCCGGCGACATCCGCCACGAGGCGGGTGTTCCGACCACACCGGCACGGATTTCGATATGCGGCGGCTTGAGCACCACAGCCTGGGCGACTTCGGCGCTAACCAGCTGAACGTCGACCTGAAGATCTCGGTGATCAAAGGAGATCGGGCCAGCCGGTTCCGCAAATACGGTATCGGTGACGATTTCGCCTATGCACGGCGTCAGGCCGCCTGACTCCGGAACCCGAATCGATGGATCGAAACTGGCGTCGAGACCTTCGGCCACGAACACCACGCAGCGAGCGTCAGTTCCCAGCGGTCCGCTTACCAGAATCTCGAACAGACCGAGTTGCGGCTCCTCGATTTCGTCGAAAGGATCAACGCACGTTTCGACATCTTCGCCGCCCCAGGATTCGTCGACGACCCACTCGGTGTCGCCCAGACGTCGAACTCGAACATGCCACTCCGGGCCGGGGTCAGTGCGTGACGGCGGAAGGATGACCCATGGTCGAGTGCCGTGCACCGACCGCCCATCGGTTGTATAGATGCCAGTCACCGACCGCCCGAGTTCGAAGCGAGGTCTCGCATCCTTCCGCACCAGCCGCTGGGTGCCGATCGGTTCATCGTTGCGGCGTAGTTGAAGTGCGTGGACGTCTTCAAGCTCGACGAATGCACTGCGCCAGCCGTGCCAGCCCGCCGGACACCCGGCGTCGCAGTGGACGACCGGGCTGCCGGTGTAATTGTCGATCAGCTTGTGGTCGTCGGGGAAGACCGCCCAAACGCATTCCTTTAATCCGTCCCGCCTCGGGATCCATCGACCGTTCTTGTCGAAGGTCAGTAACGGATCAGACTTCACCACCATCGGTAATGCGGAACCTGTGGGTATTGCTGGATGCGAGATTACCGCTTCACGGACGGGCCCCGGCACCGTCACTCGCGCAACAGCCGTTTGAGTATCACCGCCCCATCTGCGGGCGCAGTAGACCTCGCGGACCTCGCCGTCGAGAGAAACACGCCAGGGTGATTCTGTATCTTCCGGCGGCGTGGGAAGTACCAGGACGATCTCGTCGTCATCGACGTTGTAGGTGATCGCAGGTTGAAGGGAGCTCCTCGCGACTGAGCGTCTGCGTTCCAGCTGGAGGGGCGCGTCCCGCAGCCTAGCGATCAGTTCATCGAGTAATACGCTGGGCAAACCCGTGGTCGAGGCGTCGAGGTCCGCGTCGAACAGAGTCGGCTCGGCGGCTGTTGCCTCAACGAACTCGATGATCCGGTCGAGTATGTCGGTCGCGAACTCGGCGCCATGCCTCAGAAAGTTCTGTACCGGTACGTCCAATGCTGCCGCGCGGTATTCCTTACCGGGCTCTTCCAGCCACTCCAGGACCGCAGCGCCGGTAGCTGGGCCGCCATGGCGGACGTGGTCATTGATGACAGTGAGCAGGTCAGCCAAGCAGTGCACAGGGATCCCGGCATGCAGTGCAAACGTCATTACGTACTTGCGGTTGCTGTCGCGTTCGATGTCTGGGAACCGCGCCAGCGAGAATTTGTCGAGTAGCTTGCTTAAGTTTCGTCGAATCTCGTTCTCGAAGTCGGCGTCTCGGGACATCCCGAGTTCATCCCAGAAGCTCTCCCAGTACTTGCCCTCCTCATAGGCAAGCGCTGCGTGTCCGACAAGGATCATCAACGTCAGCGCGGGGTATCGCTTGACGATTTCGACATGCGACCAACCGCGGTTTAGCAAGTGCTGTGCGGCCGCGCCGTACCTACTCTGAGCGGTCCTCACCTCGTCAGTAGAGAAATCGGTCTCGATGACGAGGTTCACCGGCTTCAGCCGGGACCGCCACTCGTAGTCCGTGTCGGTCATCCAATCTGCCAGCGACATGGTCGCCATGCCTTCCCTCGAAACGTCACTTCGAAGGCACTTTAAGACAAGCGTCCGACAAATGGGACAAATGTCCTAAAAAGTGGGTAACGGAAGCATCCACGAGGCGATGCGGACCCTCTTCTAGCACGATCCGCACGTCTTGGCAGACTGTGCCCATGGCACAGATAACTTTGCGTGGAAATGCGATCAACACGGTTGGCGAGCTCCCAGCCGTCGGCTCCTCGGCTCCCGGCTTCACATTGACCGGCACGGACCTCGGCGCGGTCAACAGCGACCAATTTCGCGACAAGCCCCTGTTGCTCAACATCTTTCCGTCGATCGACACTCCAGTCTGCGCGACCAGCGTGCGGACCTTCAACGAGCGGGCCGCCGGCAGCGGCGCCTCGGTGCTCTGCGTCTCCAACGATCTCCCGTTTGCGCAGGCGCGGTTCTGCGGCGCTGAGGGCATCGAGAACGTCAAGTCGGCATCGGCGTTCCGCGACAGCTTCGGCGAGGACTACGGCGTCACCCTGACTGACGGTCCGATGGCCGGCTTGCTGGCCCGCGCCGTCGTGGTGATCGGCACCGACGGCAAGGTGGCGTACTCGGAGCTGGTGCCCGAGATTGCCCAGGAGCCCAACTACGACGCGGCGCTGTCCGCCGTGAGCTCCTCGGCGTAACGCCGGCGGACCGCCACCCGAGCCCTGATTACTTAGCGCATGCGCTGGTGCTGCTACACTTGTAGCATGGCTGCTACGATCCCTGCCCGCGATCTTCGGAACCACACCGCGGAGGTGTTGCGGCGCGTTGCGGCGGGTGAGGAAATCGAGGTGCTCAAGGACAATCGTCCGGTGGCACGCATCGGTCCGGTCGCGCGGCGCCGCCGGTGGCTGCCGGCCGCCGAAGTCATCAGCGAACTGGCGCGTCTTGGCTCCGACACCACCAAACTTCGTGCGGAGCTACGTGAGACGCTCACCCAGACCACCGACGACCTGCCGTGGTAAGTACTCAACGGGCGCTGGCCGACACCTCCGTCTTCGTCGGGTTCGAGGCCGCACGCTTTGACGCGAGCCGGTTTGTCGATTACGAATGGGGCGTCTCAGTGATCACGCTCGGCGAGCTCCGGCTGGGAGTGCTGCAAGCTTCCGGTCCAGACGCCGCCGCACGCCGGCTTTCCACGTATCAACTTGCCCAACGGTTCGAACCACTCAATATCGATGAGACGGTGTCCGAAGCGTGGGCATTGCTGGTGTCGAAGCTTCGCGCGGCCAACCGGCGAGTACCTATCAACGACAGCTGGATTGCGGCAACCGCTGTAGCACATCACATTCCGATCGTGACCCAGGACAGCGACTACTCCGCGATGCCTGACATCGAAGTCATCACACTCTGACGCTAGGTCACCTCATCGGGCTACTCGCCGGTCTCCCAGATCGAATGCCACTCACCTCGTCATCGATCGCGACCTTCACCTCGGGTCCCAGCGGGTCGCCGAATTCGAACGGTGCGCCCAACGCATCGCCAGCGGCGGTTGCCAGCAGCACTCCGCAAGCCCGATCCAATTGTGCAGCATTAAGTTTCATGCGCTTACCTCCTTCAGTGGCGGGGTCGATCACCGGCAAGCTTTGGCGCCGTGGTCGTAGCGGCCGTTGAGTAGGGCCGACACCGTCGCCGGCTGCCACGGGCGGCCTTTGGGCGTGCGCTGGCCCGTCGAATTCAGCACCCGCGCCGTCGCTGCCTGGGTGACACCGCAGCCGTGCACCAGCCACCGGACGTAGCGCTTGAGCATCGGCTGGCGCTGCGACCATGGCGTCGTCGGTGCCGGAAGGGCCGGCGCCGAAACGCTTTCGGTGTCCGAACTCGCCTCGGTGCCGGCCCCCGCCGGAACCCGTCGCGGCACCGGCATCACCGGCGCCGAGGCGCCTCCAGCGACCAGCGCCAGTTCGATTTCCCGCCCAAGGCTTTCGGCTCCCACGGCCGCCAGCGCCGCCTGGTCGAGCTCGTCGACCACCTGGACTTCGCGTCGCAGCGCGAAGTCGATTTCGCTGTACCCCGCCGGTGGTCGGGAACGACTCGAGTTGCCGGCCGAACCGGAGGTTGAGGCCGTGGCGTTGGAGCACCAGACCCAGCCGTCGCCAGTGCTGCTCACGGCCGAGGTCTGGGCACAGGAAGGGCACCCAGACGTCCATCCGGCCGGCGGTCGCGCACCCCAGCGCCGACACCACCGCGTCGACCTCGGTCAGGTCCTCGGTCGAGGCTGCCGCACCCTCCGCGAACCCGAAAGCGTCGGCGATGACGCAGTTCTGCTGTGCCGCATGCTCAGTCAAGTCGTCACGGTGCTGCACCGTGTCGCGATCGCCGAGCAATACGACTGAATGCGCCATAGCTACCTCCTGATGCCCGATGCCTCCCCCGTAAGACGCCCACGTCGGCGGCGTCTCATGAAGCCGACATCAAGGTAGCGCGGGGTACCGACAAGTTCGGTTGCACGGGCCGTAGGGTCCGTCGCGGGTGGAGCTTCGAGGCGGTTGCCGGATGCGTATCACGGGCTGCATCTAGCGCGATACGCTGACCGTCGTGAAGTCACTCCGACTGGACCCCGAGCTCGAAAAGAGGCTGCAGCGCGCGGCTTCGGTAACCGGCGTCTCGTTGTCGGAATTCATTCGCCAGGCTGCCGCCCAGCGCGCGGACGCGGTCCTGACCGCCGACCCACACGAGGACTTCAGCGACGTACTGGGCGTCATTCACGGCGGCGGCGATCGTGCACAGCGAAGCGGCCAAGCATTCTCCGACCTGCTCGCCGACGACCCTACTCCCACGTGACCCTGACCGATGCCGGCCCGCGCCTGCGGTTCTGCGTGTCAGCTTGACCAGATCCGAAGCGGTGTGCAGCCGGCAAGGCGGTCGAAGTCCTGATCGGCATGCAGCAGCGGCGCACCGGTACGCACGCAAGGGGCGGCGATCAAACAGTCGAGCGTCTTCCGGATGGTCACGCCGGCGCGTCGTGCCGTGCGATACAGCTTGGCGGCAAGCACGAAATCATCAACATCCTCCAGACGAAGGATCGGAAAGGCGCGCAAATGCCGCTCCACCAACGCCGCCTCCCGGTCCGACCGCAGCCCCTGGAGCACCTCCGTCAGGATGACATCGGTGAGGGCGATGGGTTCTCCCGATTCAATCAGCTCCACACAACGCTGGGCCTGGGTGGAGGGGGCATCGTTCAATACGTCAATCCAGACGCTGGTGTCGACGACGATCACGACCGGCCGCGACGACTCTGCGCCAAATCACCTTCCCAGTGCACCTTCCCGCGCAGTTCAAGGATGCCGATCTGGCGATGCCGGGCAACCAGTTCACGCAGTGCCAGGTTCACCGTCTCACGCTTCGTCCGCATCCCGACCAAGCGTTGGGCCTCCCGCAAGACCTCGTCGTCGATGTCAATGTTGGTCCGCATACACATCAATTTACACCAGTTGTTGTGTAAGCAGACGTGCCCGCACGACCGCTGTGGCACTGATCGTCTTGTCGCGCAGAGGCGGGCACATCAATAAATCCTTCCCCGCGGTGACTGCCGAGGCTGCTGTGGCCATTACGCATTTATGCGTCTGATGTTGTGTCGCCTACACCGGGTAAGCGGCGCTGATGTCGGTGTGAACGAAATCGTCACCCACGTATAGCAATGGCTCACCGGTCACCTGCGCCAGGGCGTAGGAAAAACAATCGCCGCGGTTGAGCGCCGCCGGATGCCCGCTGCCGCGGCCGAAATCGCGGTAAGCCCTGCTGGCGATTTCGGCTTGCTGCGCATCGAACGGCACCAGTTCGATTTCCCACACCTCGAGCAGACGCTCGACCCGTCGTTGGTCCTCGGGCCGCAGGCGGCGGGTCAGAACGGCGTTGACTTCCACGGCGGTTGCCGCCGACATCTTCGGTGCCGGCGTGTCGGCCAAAGCCGCGGCGAGACCGTCGGAGTGTGTTTCGCCCAGGACGATCGCGACGATCGCCGAGGTGTCGACGATCACGAAGGTAGTCCGGCGTCGTCATAGAGTTGTCGCTCGGCGGCTTTGAGCTCCGCGCGCTCGGCGTCGGTGAGCGACTTGCGCAACTCATCCAGCAATTGCTGTGCCTTCACCCGCCGCGCATCATCCTGTGCAGTCTGGCCGCGGTCGAGTTCGGTCAGCTTGGCCTGCACCGCCGCCTCGATCGCGCCGGTCTGGGTCAGGCCGGTCCGTTGGGCCAGTTCTCGCACCAGTGCGGTGGTGTGCTCATTCTTGATGTTCAACCCCATGGTATAAGAATACCGCATCCGTATATAACGTCTATACGCTGCGATCCGTCCGGACCAAATCGCTGCTTGGTCAGTCGTCGTCCAGCATTTGACCCTGTGTCATGACGGGACGTGGCGTCACGGCGAAGTCCGGACGCTCCCGTCGTGGACCGCACTCCAAGAGCCGACGCTGTCGCTGACTGCGGAGCGCGCGGAGTGGGAACCCGGCGCAACCCATCAGGTATTCAGTCGCTCCATTGATTGCCCTGTGACATTTGCGATGACGTCGAAATCCTTATCGACGTGAAGGACGATCAAGCCTGCGAGCTCGGCGGTCGCGGCAATGATCAGGTCGGGTATCGAGGGCCCACGGTGCATCCCTGTGTCAGCGAGCAGCAGCTGAACTTCTAGGGCTCGATCTTCGATCGACGGCGTGAGGTATTCAACCGGCAACGCCACCAGCGGCGGTTGACGAAAGTCGCGGCGAGCGGCATCACCCGCCCGCGCGAAGTATCCGATCTCTAACCGCGTCACGTTGCTGATGCGTACCAGTCCACGCTCGACGCGGTTGCTCCACATTTCTGCGTCGACAGTCGTGCCAAGACGAACGAGCGCCGATTTGTCGATGAGCCAGCCGGCGCTGCTCACTCCCACGCCCGAGCCATCAACTCCGGATCACCGAGATCACTAAAAGTATCGGCGAATTGCCGGAGATGTTCGACCGTTACCGGCACTCGGGCCGTCCGCGCCTCTTGCGCGAGCCTTCGCCGGATGTATTCGCTTCGTGACAGGCCGACCCGGCCAGCCAGCATGTCCAGTCCGGCAAGCACATCGTCCGGAATGTCACGGATCAGCACATCGCTCATCGACACCTCCAGGAAGTGATATCTGACGATATCACGATTGGCAATTCCGCGATGACGCCGGCACCATCCCGTCGTTGGCCGCCGTGCTCGGCACGCTCGCGGAAGGCACCGACGATGCGTGGATGATCGCGCTGTGGATGCGGGCGCCCAGCGACGACCTCGACGGCCAGGCTCCCAGTGAATGGCTGCGCCAGGGCCGCGACGCCGAACAAGTGCTGGCGATGGCCCGCGACGTGGCCTCCAGCTGGTCGACATGAGCGGTTCCCGACAGAGCCTGGCGCTCGGCCCGCCGCCGGCCGACCTGTCGAAGTTCCCGCGATCGCGGCTTCTGCCCAAAGACAAGCTGTACCGCGCGCACGGCGCCGGTCGATCGCCGTGGTGGTTCTCGTCCAACCTGTCGGGTCGTTTCGATCTGCCCCTGCCCAACGGAACGTGTTATCTGGCAACGGATGTCCTGACCGCACTGCGCGAACGATTCGGCCACAGCCTGGTGTCCCAGGGTGTCGTCACGTTCGACGCGGCGGCCGGCACCGAAGTTTCGGAACTGGGGATTCCGGCAATGCGCTTCCTGGCCAACACCTGCACGTCGAAAGCGGCGACGTTCGGCATGACCACCGAAATCGGTAACTGCTCGCCGTATACGCGTCCGCAGGCCTGGGCCGCAGCGTTTTTCGCCGGCCGCAAACATTCGGGGATCCGCTATCAAAGCCGCTTTAGCCCAGGCACCAAACCCAACTCGGCAGCGCTGTTCGACGCTGCCGGACAACAGAATTGGCTCACCGATCCGCAGCCACGTCCCGGTGTCCAAGCCTGCAAAGACGTCGGCATCACGGTGGTCCACCCGCCCAACAGCAGCCAGGTAAGTATCGTCCAGCCGCCGCAATGAGCCGGCTGTTACGCGAGCGGCTGCGCCGGCAGGCTCTTCGTAGGTTCGGCATCAGGCGCTTCGCCGAATCGGGCCAGCACCAGCGTCGCGGCGACTGCGATGGCGAACCCGGCGAACACCATCCAGCCCAGTCCGCTGCGAGTGCGGTCACCGAGCCATACCACTCCGATGAGCGCCGGTCCGATCGTTTCTCCCACAACCATTCCCGCGACAGCCGTCGTCACCGATCCGCGGTTCAGCGCGGACGTCAGCAACAGAAACCCGGCGGTCCCGCCGGCGAGCACCGCGTAGAGGGCCGGGTTGGTGTAGAACGTGGCCGCGGTGGGATCGATCGGATCAACCAGGCGCACGCCGACTTCGACGACACCGAAACCGGTTCCGGCGCCAAGCCCCAGGACCAGTGCGCGGGGGCGGTCGCTCAATCGGCCTCCCGCGGCGCCGGCGACGAATACTGCGGCGACCACACCCAGCAGGGCCCAGGCGAGTCCGGCTGGCCCGCGCAGCGAACCCTCCGGTCCGGCAGCGAGTCCCAGCATCGCCAGGCCCACACAGACCACGGCCACGGCTGTCCATTCGACTGATGACAGATGCGCCGACAGCAGCCACGCGGCCACGATGGCGGTGACCGCCAGCGAGGCGGCGATCGCCGCGGCGACGACGTAGATCGGCACCAAGCGCAGCGCCACCACCTGTAGTGCAAAGCCGAGGCCGTCCAGGCCGAAGCCGGCGAGATAGCGCCACTGCCTGACGGCGCGCAACAGCAACACAGCGTCGACACCCGAGCCGCTGCCGGCTTCCACCGATCGTGTCGCCATGGCCTGCAACACCGTCGCGGTGCCGTAGCACACCGAGCAGCAGAGCGCGAGCAGTAACCCGATCAGCACACACTGACGATACGGCCAGTCATGCTCCTTAGCTGCCCGCACCGAACGACGGCGGCGCGGCGGATTCGGCGCTGCCCCACACCGGGTTGGGGACCGCCGAGAGCGAGAACGTGAGGTGGCCGCCGGTGTGGATGATCGACTCCGGAAGGTAGGTCTGATCGGTGGGCTGGCCGTCGATGGCCAGCCCGTTGATGTACGTCAAGCCGTTCGATGCACCGGGCGCGGAGATGCGGATGAATTGCCCTGCGGGCAGCGCGATCTCGGCGCGGTCGAACACCGGCGTGTTCACGGTGAGGATTGGCGTTCCGGGTGTGGCCGGGTACAGGCCGAGCGCCGCCCACACGTACCAGCTGGATTCCGCGCCCAGGTCGTCGTTGCCGGGCTCGCCGTCGGGGGTGGGGCCGAACAGTTCGCGACGCACCCGGTCGACGGTCTGTTGGGTCTTCCACGGTTGACCGATGTAGTTGTAGAGCCACGGCACCCCGAAGTCCGGCTCGTTGCCGATCCACAGATAGGGCTTGTTGGGGCCGACGTTGAGTTCGGTCGTGAAGCGGTCCAGCCGGTTGGCCGCCGCCTGGCGGCCGCCGAGCGCGGTCACCAGGCCGGCGACATTCTGCGGCACCAGCCAGAGGTATTGCTCGGCGTTGCCCTCGTCGAACCCGGGCTGGCCGAACTTCTCGGGGGGAGGTTCGACGAACCCGGGGCCGTCGGGGAAAGCGCCGTCGGCGCTGCGGGGCGAGATGGACCCGGTGGCCGGATTGAACACGTTCTGCCAATACTGCGCCCGATTGCCGAATTCGGCGGCGATCGTGGTGTACCCGAGCGCGTCGGCGAATCGGGAGATGGTGAAGTCGTCCACCGACCACTCCATCGTGATCGACGCGCCGGCGATGTCGTGTCCGGCGCCGAACGCCTGGGTCTGCGGCGCGTAGCCATGCTTGAGGTAGCTGACGATTCCCGGCCGCTCCACGTAGCCGTCCCGTCCGACACCGCCGTCGGTTGCCGTCTTCACCATGAAGTACAGCGCGGCTTTCACGTCGAAATCCGTTGCACCGTACGTGTAGAGGTTGACGATGAGCGGAACCGGGTTGTCCCCGGTCATGATGCCGGTCGACGAATTCGCTAAGGCCCACCGCGGAAACGAGCCGCTCTGCTCGGCGTCGTTCACCAGCGATTGGGCCATGTCGCTGGCTCGCTGCGGGAACAGCAGTGCCTGCAACGCAGCAAGACAGCGGTATGTGTCCCAGTCGGAGAAGTTGGCGTATTGGGTATGGCCCGCGGCCACGGTGCGGATGACCCCGTCGAATCCGATGTAGCGGCCGTCGACGTCGTTGAAAGTGTTGGGGTGCAAGAACGATCGGTACAGCGCGGTGTAGAAGGTCGTGATGTCGGCGTCATTGCGGCCGGCCACTGCGATGCGCGACAGCATCGCGTTCCATTCGGTGGATGCGGCAGCGCGCGCATCGTCGAAGCTTGCTCCGCGCTCGGCGGCCAGGTTCGCCCGCGCACCCTCGACACTGACGTAGGACAGCGCGGTGCGCACGTCGAGCACCGAACCGGCCGGAAACTGCACGTATCCCCCGCTGTGTTTCGAGTCCGCGCGGCGGGCACCGGCCGAAACCGACTCGCCATCCCAGGTGCCGTAGGAGGTGAACGGCTGGCTGAACGTCATCGCGAAATACACGGTGTAGCTGTTCTTCGCACCGCAGAAACCCCCGGTGGTCGCCGATCCGGTGATCGTGGTGTTGTCTTCACCGATCGCGATGCTGGCCGCAGAGTCGCTCGCGATCGATCCGCCCGGGCGCACCTGGAGCAGGGCGGGCCGGCCGTCGTCGGGATAGCGGAACCGGCCGACGCCGGTGCGGGTCGTGGCGGTGAGTTCGGCCATCACGCCCGTGTCCGGGAAGCGCACTGTGTAGTAGCCGGGCACACCCACTTCGGTGTCGTCGTGGGCGATCCGCTCCCAGGCGTGCCACGGCTGCGCGCCGATCGGGGTGGTGGTCGGCAGCATCGGAATGTCGCCGAACGCCGCGCAGCCCACCGAGGCGTGGGTCATGCTGAATCCGGTGGAGCGCTCGTTGGCGTGGTTGTAACCGGCGTAGGTGCGGGTGGTGTCCGGCGAGTACTGCACCATCCCGAACGGCACCGAAGCCCCGGGGAAATTGTTGATCTCCCCGACCGTGTCGCCGCCGGTCCCGGTGCCGATCAGCGTGTCGACGTATTCCACCGGGTGCGCGACGAACCCGGCCTCTTCAGCGCGAGCGACGGGTGTCAGCGTCAGGCCGGCCGCTGCCACGACCACAGCGACGAGTGCCCGTCGTGACCGCATAACTGTCTCTACTGCATAACTGTCTGGTCCGGTGGTGTTTCTACGACGCCGGTATCCGGCTAAGTTGTCGGCGTGCGAGTGGACGGGCGCGACATCACCGTGTCCGGCAGCTTGCTGCAACCGCTGACCCGTCGCACCAACGACATCCTGCGGCTGGTGCTGGCGGGGCTGTTCCTCGCGGTCGTGATCGCCAGCTCGTTGATCACCCGCAGGCAATGGATGACGCTGGAGAAATCTGTCTCGCAGATCATCGGGCTGCTCTCCCCCACTCAGTCCAATCTGGTGTACCTGGCTTACGGCATCGCGATCCTGGCTTTGCCGTTCATGATCCTGATCGGGCTGATCGTCGCCCGGCAGTGGACGCTGCTCGGCGCCTACGCCGCCGCCGGGCTGCTGGCCATCCTGCCGCTGTCGATCAACAGCAAAGGCATCGCCGCACCCCGCTGGCACTTCGACCTCAGGGACCGGCTGTCCACCGTGCTGTCGCAGTTCCTCGACGACCCGCGCTGGATCGCGATGCTCGCCGCGATGCTCACCGTGTCCGGTCCCTGGCTGCCCGCCCGGTGGCGACGCTGGTGGTGGGCACTGCTACTGGCCTTCGTGCCGATCCATCTGGTGGTCAGCGCCATCGTGCCGGCCCGCTCGTTGCTGGGACTGGCGGTGGGGTGGTGGGTCGGCGCGCTGGTGGTGCTGGTCTCGGGGACGCCGGCGCTGGAGGTGCCGCTCGACGGCGCGGTGCGCGCGCTGGCCCGACGTGGATTCGTCGTCTCCGGACTGACGGTGCTGCAGCCGGCCGGGCGCGGGCCGCTGATCCTGTCCGCCGCTGCCGAGCATCCGGCGGTGATCGAGCTGTACGGCCCGCATCAACGCAGCGGCGGCGCGCTGCGCCAACTCTGGCGCAAGTTCAGACTGCGCCGCAGCGAGACCGCGCCGCTGCACGCCTCCCTGCAACGCGCCGTCGAGCATCGCGCGCTGATGTCGATTGCCATCGGCGATGTCGGACTTGCCAACACATCGACGATCGCCGTCGGTGCGCTCGACCGCGGCTGGACGTTGTACGCGCACAAGCCCGCTCGTGGCGTTGCGATCGATGAGTGCGCGACGACTCCGGCTGCCCGGGTGTGGACTGCGCTGCGCAGCCTGCACGATCACCAGATCGCGCACGGCGACTTGCGTGGCAGCGAGATCACGGTCGACGAGGGCGCCGTGCTGTTCGGCGGGTACCGCCACGCCGAATACGGCGCCACCGACGTCCAACTGCAATCCGACATCGCTCAACTATTGGTGACCACCTCGGCGCGCTATGACGCGCAATCGGCGGTAAGCGCGGCCATCGAGGCGTTCGGCAAGGACACCGTGCTGACCGCGTCGCGTCGACTCACCAAAACCGCTATGCCCGCGCGAATCCGGGACGCCGTGACCGATCCGCGGGCTGTCATCGCTCAGGCCCGCACGGAGGTGATGCGCCAAACCGGGGCCGATCAAATCCAGGCCGCGACCATTACCCGGTTCACCCGCAGCCAACTCATCCAGCTGGTGTTGCTGGTGGCGCTGGTCTACGTGGCCTATCCATTTATCAGCACCGTGCCGACGTTCTTTTCCGAACTGGGCCGGGCGAACTGGTGGTGGGCACTGCTGGGGCTGGCTGTGTCGGCGTTGACGTATGTCGGTGCGGCAGCAGCACTGTGGGCCTGCGCCGACGGGTTGGTGAGCTTCAAGAACCTCTCGATCATGCAGGTGGCCAACACCTTTGCGGCCACCACTACCCCGGCCGGCGTGGGCGGGCTGGCGCTGAGCACCCGGTTTTTGCAGAAGGGTGGACTCAACGCAGTGCGGGCCACCGCGGCGGTGGCGCTGCAGCAGTCGGTCCAGGTGATCGTCCACATCGCGTTGCTGATCCTGTTCAGCACCGCCGCCGGCGCCTCGACCGATTTGTCGCACTTCGTGCCGAGTGCCACCGTGCTGTACCTGATCGCGGGCGTGGCGCTGGGCGCGGTGGGCGTATTCCTGGCCGTCCCCAGGCTGCGGCGCTGGCTGGCCACCGAGATGCGGCCCAAGTTGACCGAGGTGAGCAGCGACCTCGCCGCGCTCTCCCGTGAACCGAAACGACTGGCGCTGATCGTATTGGGCGCTGCCGGAACGACTCTCGGTGCGGCATTGGCGCTGTGGGCCAGCGTCGAAGCCTTCGGCGGTGGCACCACCTTCGTCGCCGTCACCGTGGTGACGATGGTCGGCGGGACGCTGGCCTCAGCCGCACCCACACCCGGCGGGGTGGGCGCCGTCGAAGCGGCGCTGATCGGTGGACTGGCCGCCTTCGGTGTCCCCGCCGCGATCGGCGTGCCGTCGGTGCTGCTGTATCGCGTATTGACCTGTTGGCTACCGGTATTCGTCGGCTGGCCGGTGATGCGCTGGCTCACCCGCAACGAAATGATCTAGCGCCGTCGCGCCACGACAGATCAGCGCGGTTGTACCAGTCCGCCCGCCGGGTGTTCGTCGACGTCGTTGAGGATCAACTCGCGCACCGCAGGACGCGGCCCGTACGGCCGCAGCATGCTGCTGGCCGGCCGTGGGCGCACGTGTTGCGGCCACCAGAACCAGCGTCCGAGCAGGGTGGCCAGCGACGGCGTCATGAACGAGCGCACGATCAGGGTGTCGAACAACAAGCCCAGCGCGATCGTGGTACCCACCTGGGCCATCACCTTCAGCGGGCTGAAGGCGAACGTGGCCATGGTGGCTGCGAACACCAGACCGGCAGAGGTCACCACCGAACCCGAGCCGGCCATGGCGCGGATCGTGCCCGTCTTGAGCCCGGCATGAATTTCTTCTTTGAACCGGGAAATCAGCAGCAGGTTGTAGTCCGATCCGACCGCTAGCAGCAGGATGATCGCCATCGCCAGCACCATCCAGTGCAGCTTGAAGCCGAGGATGTACTGCCAGAGCAGCACGGAGAGCCCGAACGAGGCACCCAGCGAGAGCAGCACGGTGCCCACGATGACGAAGGCCGCGACGACGCTTCGGGTGATGACCAGCATGATGACGAAAATCAAAGTGGCAGCGGCAATTCCAGCGATCAACAGGTCGATGTTGGAGCCGTCGTGCATGTCCTTGTACGTCGCCGCGGTGCCGCCGAGGTAGACCTTGGAGCCCTCCCACGGCGTGCCCTTGATCGCCTCGTGCACGGCCTGCTTGATCGGTTCGATGTGGCTGATGCCCTCCGGCGTCGCCGGGTCGCCTTCGTGGGAGATGATCAACCGGACGGCGTGGCCGTCGGGTGAGATGAACTGCTTGAGGCCGCGCGCGAAATCCGGGCTCTTGAACGCCTCCGGCGGAAGGTAGAACGTGTCGTCGTTTTTCGCTTTGTCGAAGGCATCACCCTGGGCGGTGGCGTTGTCGGACTGCGCTTTCGCCTGGTCGTTGAGACCCCTTGTGATCGCATAGTTCGACATGATGGTGTCGAGGTTGCGCTGCTGGCTTTCGATCTGCGGCGGTATCAGTGCCACCAGTTGCGGCTGAATCTGATCCAGCTTGTCGAGATTCGCGCTGAGTTTCTCGATGTTCTCAGCCACCTCGTCGATGCCGTCGAGCGCGTCGAAGAGAGACCGGAGTGTCCAGCAGACCGGGATGTCGTAGCAGTGCTTCTCCCAGTAGAAGTAGCTGCGGATCGGCCGGAAGAAGTCGTCGAAGTTGGCGATGCTGTCCCGCAAGGACTCGGTGATCTGCACGGTTTCTTTTGTGAGCTTGGTGGTTTCGTGCGTGGTATTGCTGAGATCCTGGGTGACCTGCATTTGCTCATGCAGAGTTGCCATCGTCTTGCGAAGCTCGTCTGCTTGCTTGAGCAGGTTCGCCGCCTGCTCTTCTTGGTAGTGCTGGGTCTGGATCCGGCCCGCGGCTTGCGCCCCCATCTGGAACCCGAGGGTGCTGTGGTCGAGCGGCGTGCCCAGCGGCCGGGTGATGGTCTGCACCCGGCCGACACCGGGAATGTGGAAGACCGCTTTGGCAACCTTGTCCAGGACCAAGAAGTCGGCTGGGTTTCGCAAGTCGTGATCGGTCTCGATCATCAACAGCTCGGGATTCAGCCGGGCCTGGTCGAAATGGCGGTCCGCGGCGGCATAACCGACGTTGGCTGGAGTGTCCGCCGGCAGGAAGTGACGGTTGTCGTAGTCCGTCTTGTAGCCGGGAAGGGCGAGCAGACCAACCAACGCGATGGCGATCGTCACCGCGAGAACCGGTGCGGGCCAACGGACAATCGCGGTGCCGATCCGACGCCAGCCCTGGGTCTGCATTTTTCGTTTCGGGTCGAGAAGTTTGAAGAACGAAGCCACCGTGAGCATCGCCGGCGCCAGGGTCAGCGCCGCCAAGACCGCGACCAGCATGCCGACCGCACAGGGCACGCCCAGCGACTCGAAATACGGCAACCGACAGAAGCTCAAGCAGTACATCGCGCCGGCGATCGTCAGCCCAGACCCCAGCACGACATGCGCCGTGCTGTGGAACATCGTGTAGAACGCTTCTTCACGTGTCTCGCCCAGACCACGGGCCTCGTGATAGCGGCCGACGACGAAGATCGCGTAGTCCGTTCCGGCGGCGATGGCCAACAAAACCAGCATGTTGTTGGCGAACGTGGAAAGCCCCATGATGCCGTAGTTACCCAGCGTCGCGACGACACCGCGGGCGGCCGCCAACTCGATGAAGACCATGGTCAGCATGATCAACACGGTGCTCACCGAACGGTAGACGAACAGCAGCATCAACATGATCACCAGGATGGTGACGACGGTGACCTTCGCGACGCCTTTCTCACCCGCGTGAGACTGGTCGGCGATCAGCGGACCCGCACCGGTGACGTAGGCCTTGATTCCCGGCGGCGCGGGCACCGAGTCCACGATTTTGCGGACTGCCTCGGTGGACTCAGTGGCCAGGCCTCCACCCATGTTGCCGGCGAGGTACACCTGCACGTACGCGGCTTTTTGGTCGTGGCTTTGGGAGCCGGCGGCGGTCAGCGGATCACTCCAGAAGTCCTGGACGTGCTGAACGTGTTTCTTGTCTTGCTCGAGTCGCTTGACGATCTCGTCGTAGTAGCGGTGCGCCTCCGCCCCCAGCGGCTTGTCGCCCTCCAGCAGGACCATGGCCGAGTTGTCGGAATCGAACTCGTTGAATGTCGATCCGACGCGCATCGTCGACTGAAACGACACCGCGTCTGTGGGACTCTGCGACACCGAGTGGGTTTTGGAGACGACTTCTAGCTGTGGCGAGATGGTGTTCGTGACGAACACAATGCCCAACCACACCAGGACGATCGGCAGCGCCAACCGGTGGATCATCCGCGGCAGGAACGGCGGGATCAGCGGCTGGTCGACGCGCGGCGCAGCCTCGCCTGTCTCGCTCATGCGGACTTGTCCAGGCAATAAACGAAGGCATTCACTGATTCGTTAGGGGGCGAGTGATTCGGAGCCTTGATGACGTCACCGTGCCCGTCGTGGTTGTTCACGACGAACCGGCAGGCGATCCAACTGCCATCTCCTTGAGCCACCAGGTTCGCCGGGATCCCAGGCTTCGTTGAACTCAATACTTTGCTCCAGGGCAACGGCGCGTTGAGGGCCTGCTGCGGATGGGAGTTCTCATCGAGGTAGTTGATGGTTGCCGTGCTGCCTGGCGAACCCCAGACCTCGAGTGTGATCGTCTTGGCGTTGAACTCGTCGAGGACCTCGCCCGACGTGCCACCACCGAACGAACCCTTGTGAACGCCGAAAACGCCGTGCAACCGGTGCACGACGAATCCGGACAGCGCGACGACAGCGACCACCGTGAGCACGAGCCAGAAACGGCCCAGAAACCCCTTCGTCTTGGTGCGCTTCGGGGTGGCGTTCTTGCCCCCACTGCCTGCGGCGCCCTGGATATTCAGCGGCTCGGTCCTCGGCTCAGTCGTCGTCATGGGCGCTTCAATTCCTAACCATGCGCGAAGGCTGCTCAAATAGTTAGTCCGTGTGTAACCTTAGCTACTCTAATCTGAATAGGCGACCAGTAAAGCAGTTCTGTCCACGCGACAGCTTTCGCGGACTGTCGGATGCGCCATCACATCAGAAGAGGGTCATATCCTCCGGATTTCGTTACCAATGTTGCAGTAGGTGTTGCCGCAGCTGAAGCGCACCGGCGAACTACACCCGCTGCGCGGACACGAACAGACTGTGCGGCGCCGAGTCCTCGACGTCAGCCGGTGGGCGGCCATAGCCGGTCATCAGGTTTTCGGCCGCCACCACGTCTACCTCCCAGCCGTGGCCACGCAGCCACTCGCCGACGTCGGTGCGGTCCTCCATGTACCACAGGTCCTGGACGTCGGGAATGTCGCGCGACTCGTCCAATTTGGCGATGATGTCGCGGATCCGCTGCATCTGGTTGCGCTGCTTGGCGTGGACGTCCGGATCGTTGAAGCCCGGGCCCGGTGCCTCCACCGCAATCCGGCTGTCGGGTGCGCTCAGCTCCTGAATCCGCTCGAACAACAGGTCCTGCGCGGCGGCCGGCAGAAACGGCAGCAACCCCTCCGCTGACCACACACTCGGCGCACCGGGATCAAACCCCACCTGCTGCAACTCTTTTGGCCAATCCTGCCGCAGGTCGACGGTGACGTTGACCAGTCCGGCGGACGGCTTGGCGCCGGTTTGCCAAAGTGTCGACGACTTGAACTCCAGCACCTTGGGCTGGTCGAGCTCGTAGACCGTCATCCCGTCGGGCCACGGCAGCCGCCACGACCGCGAATCCAGCCCGGCCGCCAAAATCACCGCCTGTCGTACCCCGGCGTTGGCCGCGTCGATGAAGAACCGGTCGAAAAACGCTGTGCGGGAAGCCATGTAGTTGAGCATCGACTGCATCCGCAGCGGCAGTTCCGGAGCAGCTTCGATGACCTCATCGGGCAGGTTAGGAGCCGCGAACCAGGTCCACATGCCTTCGCCGGCCGCGTCGAGGAAGACCCGCGCGAACGGATCGTCGATCAGCGGGTTCTCGCTCTCGGTTTCCGCGGCGCGCGCCGCCGCCACACCGAGCGCCGTCGCGCCCACGCTTTCGGTGATGTCCCAAGTGTCGTTGTCGCTTCTCGGCACCGTCGCTCCTCCTCACCAGCGCTACTCGTCGCCGACGGTACGTGAGCTTTCTGTGAGGCAGGGTCGGAGCCGATCCGAGGTGACCTCGATGCCGGCGGAGAGGTCGCTGACCAGTGCATCGGCGAAATCCGTCAACCCGCCGACGTCGATGCCATAACGGCCGTCGCTACGCGAAAGACGACCCGACGCGCTGCGCAGCAGGCTGATGGCACCCTTGGGGTTGCCGCGCTGGACGTGGGTGAGGCCCACCGCGAGCTGAGCCAGGCCCTGCCAGAGGGTTCGCTCGTCGTCGGGCCCGTTCTTCCAGGCCGCCTCAAGCACCTCGTGGGCGTTGAACGCCATGCCCTGATCCAGCAGCTGCTGCGCATAGGTCAGGGTTTCCGCCGGGCTCAGCTCGAGGTCGTCGGGAATGCGGGGAACGCCGTCACTGCCATAGGGAAGCGGCCGGCCCAACGCGTCGCGCGGGCGAGCACTGCGCGGCCGGCCCACTTCGTCACGATCCCGCTCGGCCATGCATCCATCATGGCGCAGCCCGCCCGCGAGCCCAGCCTCCTGTTTCGATTGTTTCAATTGCCGACCGTCGGTGGTACCATGGATCCGTGACCACTGCCGTTGCCCCACTGCTCCGCCAGGTCGCCGAACGTGCACGCAAAGACGCCGAGTTCGTCGAGGTCCTCGACGCCATCCTGACCGCGCCGACTGCACCCCACGGAGTCTTGGAACGCATCGCTGCCCGCAGCTTGAATGAGGAGCGCCGCGGAGCCCTGGTCCGCGAATTCGTCGAAGGATCGTTGCCGACGCCGAAAGTCCAGGCTCGGCTGGGACTGCGTTCGCCGCAGGCCGTGCACAGGCTGCGCAGCCGCGGCAAACTTCTCGGGGCCGCGGTCGGGAACCAAACCTGGTTTCCCGCCTGGCAATTCGACGGCGACCGGCAGCGACCCGATCTGCCACGGATCCTGGAATTGTTGGCTCGGTTCACGTCGGACGCGCTGGCTGCGGATCGCATCATGCGCCTGACCCACGACGAACTCGGTGGGTTGTCGATCGCCGAGGCGCTGCGTCACCCTTCGACCACCGAGACCGCATGGCGGATGCTCGCCGCCGTCGGTGCCTGACCTTTCCGCGGGTTACCGGACGCTCTTGTCCGGTGCTCGACCGGTCGGTCTGCGGCGCCGGCGCGTCGATGCCGGCACCGAGCTGTGGCGGGTCGAAGCCATGGCGCCCAAGGACTGGACTTGGACCGGCTTCCCCAGCCCACGCTTCCGGTTCGATCCGGAGTCCGGCGCATTCCGGACACGTTATGCCGCAAGTACTTCCGTCGGCGCATTCCGTGAGCGCTACCGGGCCACCGGACTGATGATTCCCGCCGACCATATCGCGCATCACCTGGTGCGACTGGTCACTGCCCGCCATCTGCGGGTGTTCGATCTGCGTACCGAGAACAACCTCGACATCCTCGACGTCGACGACCAGATCAGCACCGGCCAGCATCCCGAGGTATGGACCACCTGCCACCGACTCGCCGACGCCGTCCATCGCTGGTGGACCGACCTCGACGCCCTCATTTATCGGCCGCGCACCACGCCGGAGACGTCGATCAACTACGCATTCTTCGCCCTCGACGCTTTCTCCACCGAGTCCTGGCCGCTTGCCGAGCGGACCGACGTCCTCACCGACCTTGTTCTGCGCCATGGGTTCACCATCGGCTGGGATATCGACGGACTGTAGACGACGCACCCCATGACCCCAGAATTCCCAGGCGCCTCAAGATCTTCGGCATGTGTCGATCTGCCCGCCTCTGAGCGACAACTGGCCCGCTGCGCCGCAATAGTCGCTCAGAGCGTTGTGGGGGCTGCGCCCCGGTGTAGGTGGATGAAAATCACGTGCCGGCGCGGTTCGGTGCGTGGTTGCGTTCGCTGTGGTCCAGGTTGACGCTTAAGAGGTGTTTCGGCGACCCCGTCCCGCCTTGTTGCTGGTGAGCACGGCTATAGAGCGTGGGGCTGGAGGGCATTCCCTTAGCGGTTATGCGAGGGATGTGGATTGTTGCCGGTGAGCACGCGAGTGAGACTTCTGTTTCATATCAGCCCTCTCCGAAACACCTTTCATTACAACAGTTTTGAGTGTGAAAGGGGATGAATTGTCATGGAAGTGATTCATCCGCGTTGTGCGGGCATCGATGTGTCAAAAAAGGACGCCAAGGTGTGCGTGCGCGTCCAAGGCCGCGGTCGTAAAGCTACATCGTCGACGGTGACCACGTGGACATCGATGACTGGCAGCATTTTGGCGTTGCGGGAGCATCTGATCGCCGAGCAGGTGACATGTGTGGTGATCGAGTCGACCGCGGCGTACTGGAAGCCGTTCTACTTTCTGCTCGACGACACGCTGAACGTGATGCTGGTCAACGCCCGCCACGTCCGCAACGTACCCGGACGCAAGACCGACGTTTCTGATGCGGCCTGGCTAGCTGAGCTGGGCGCTCACGGGCTGGTCCGCGCCTCGTTCGTGCCGCCCGAACCGGTCCGGGTGCTGCGGGATCTGACCCGGGCCCGCACCGCCATCGCCCAGGCCCGCACCAAAGAGATTGGGCGACTGGAGACCCTGCTCGAAGACACCGGGATCAAACTGTCGTCGGTGGCCTGCGAGATCACTGGAGTGTCCGGCCGGGCGATGCTCGAAGCGCTCATCGCTGGCCAACGCGACCCGGCCGTGCTGGCCGATCTGGCTAAACGACAGCTACGCAACAAGATCCCCGCACTAACCGAAGCGCTGCAGGGACGGTTCAACGACCACCACGCGTTCATGGTGCGGCTGCATCTGGACCGCATCGACGCCCACGAGGCCGATATCGCGCGCCTAGATGCCCGCATCGAGGAAGCGATCACACCCTTTCGACCCGCCCGAGACCTACTCGTGAGCATCCCGGGCTGGTCACACGTCGTCGCCGACGTATTCATCGCCGAAACCGGCGCCGAGATGAGCGTGTTCCCCACCGCCGAGCACCTGGCGTCCTGGGCAGGAGTCTCGCCCGGCAGCCACGAATCAGCCGGCCGGATCAAATCGGCAAAAACCCTGCCCGGCAACCGCCACCTCAAAGCCGCCCTCGGGGTGGCCGCTCTGTCGGCGTCGCGCAGCACCAACACCTATTTCGGCGCCCGCTTCCGACGCATCGCCGGCCGTCGATCAGCCCGACCCGGAACCAAGAAGTCGCGCCGCCAGTGCGCCGCCGGGCAGACCGCCATCGTTGCGCTCGAACACAAGATGCTCACCTGCGCCTGGCACATGCTTGTCAACGGCACCTTCTACCAAGACCCCGGCGCCGACTACTACACCCGACACCACCCCGCCAAAACCAAAGCCAGAGCCATCAAACAACTGCAGGCCCTCGGATACAACGTCACCCTCGAACCCCGCACCCAAGCCGCCTAACACCAATGCACAGACCGCTCACCAGCCACTGGTCACCTTGAATTTTCGAGTGAGGTGGGCAAACATCCACATGCCTCCTGACGGTGACTACTGTGACAAATGTGATTGCCGGCAGCGAGCCGAGGCGGAGGTAGCTATATCCCGTAGTCGGGCAGCTCGAAGTCGTCGCGCACGCTGCCGGCGAACAGCGTGGCCAGCGGCCCGACGTTCATCGCGCGCATCACCGCGTTGCGGAACCACAGCCCGAACCGGGTTCGCGCGGTGAAGAACGAGATCAACCGCACCGCGCCGGCTTGCTTACTCTCGATGAACGGACGCAGCCGCGCCTCGTAGGCATCGAAGGCGCGACGATGGTCGCCGGCAGCGCGGGCCAGTTCTCCGGCCAGCACGTACGCCTCGGTAATCGCCAGTCCCGTGCCCTCGCCTCCGAGCAGCGAGATGCAGCCGGCCGCGTCGCCGACCAGCAGTACCCGGCCGCGCGACCATCGGTCCATCCGGATCTGGCTGACGACGTCGAAGTACAGGTCGTCGACTCGGTCGAGTGCTGCGAGGATATCCGGGCATTCCCAGCCGGCATCACCGAACTGGTTGCGCAGCTGGTCTTTTGGTGCCATGCGGGCGTCATCGTGTTCGGCGCGGAAGACGAACAGAAACATCGTGCGGTCGCCGCGCAGCGCGAAGCGTCCAACCTGCCGGCCGGGAGCGTTGTAAGTGACGTAGATCAGGTCGTCGCGGGGCCGGTAGCCGTCGACGACGCACGCGGCGACCTTGCAGCCGAGGTAGTGCTCGAAGTCGTCTTCCGGCCCGAAGACCAGGCGACGCACGTTGGAGTGCAGCCCGTCGGCGCCGATGACAAGGTCGAAATCACGCGGCACGCTGTTCTCGAAACTCAGGCGCACACCATCGTCGTGTTCGTCGATGGTGGTGATGCTGTCGCCGAAGATCGTTTCGACCTCGCTGTCGATGCTGCGGTACATCGCGGCGGCCAAATCGCCCCGGGGCAGGCTGGTGAAGTCGGCACCGAGCACCCGACGAAACACGCCGACGTCCAGGTCTGCCTTCACCTCACCCTTGGAGCCGAGGGAACGTAGGAGCTGAATGTCGTACCCGGCGTCCAGGATCGATTCCTCGATGCCCATGCGTTGCGCCACTTGGTAGCCGACGCCCCAAAAGTCGATCATGTAGCCGCCGGTGCGGAAATTCGGCGCCTGCTCGATCACCGTCGGGGTGTGCCCGGTGCGGTGCAGCCAGTAGGCGAGCGCCGTCCCCGCCACACCGGCGCCACTGATTGCGATTCTCACAGCTGGCCCTGAAGTCGTTCGACGAAAGCGACCAGACCTTCGTGATGTGAACCGGGCCAATAGATTTGACCACAGTCGGCGCAGCGACGGAATTCGTCGTAGTAACGGCGGGTCAATGGTTCGAGGTGCTCGATCACCTCGTCTTTGGAGACGCTGGCCAGCGTGCCGTTGCACCGCACACACCGGGTCAGCGGCGCCAGCCGTTGCCGTAGGTCCAGCCGCCGGATCACCTCGAGCGTCTGTTCTTCAGGCTGCTCTGCATGCACGAACAGACCATGGGTGATCGCGCGACGCTTCAGCAGTCCGCGGTCGCGAGTCAGCAGAATCCGCTGCTGCCGCAAGCTGATATCGGCCAGGGTCTGGTCGTCGGCGCCATGCGTCCACCACACGTCAAAGCCGAGCACCCGCAGCAGCCGGGCGAGCCGGCCGAGGTTGACGTCGACGACAAAGCGCGGATCGCGCAACGGCACCGGCCGCAGCCGCGCCGTCGACCCCACATCGAGCGCCTCGAACATCGGATAGGCGGCGATGCGGTCGCCGGCTGTGGGGCGGAAGCCAAAGTCCTGGGGATCACCATTGACCAGGATCAGGTCGACCTCGGTGTGTGGAATGCCCATCGCCTCCAGCACATCCTTGACCGTCTGATGGGAGCGGAACGGCCGACGCACGGTCGCACCGCGCGACTCGACGCCCAGGAAGTCGTTGAGCTCGGCATAGGCTCGTACGTCCACATAGCCGACCATGCCTCATGCTCGCGCAGGGCCTCGCCACGGCGCAACCCGGTGCCCGGTCAGACCCGGACGACAGTGAGGTCGGCGACGCCGTTGAGGGCGGCGAAGTCGCCATCCTGGGTGATGACCGGCAGTGCCCGCGATGCCGCGATTGCCGCGATCCACAAATCGTTGATCCGGATGCGGCCGCCGCTCTCGGCGAGATGCATACGCAGCCGTGCCCACATGCGTGCGGCATCCTCATCGACGGGCAACATTTCCATGTCGGTAACAGACTCAAGGGTGGCCAATCGTTGCGCCCGGATGTCAGTAGTCCTGGCAGCCAGTACGCCGGCGTTGAGTTCGGCGAGGGTGATGACAGTGGTGGCGACTTCCGTCGGTATCAGCGCCTCGTCGAGTTGGCGTCCGGTTTCGGTTGCGATGAATACGGATGTGTCGAGCAGTCCCGCGTCGGGCATATCGTTCATCCGATCGGCCCGAGATCGTCTGTCGTGTCGCCGGCGAGCGCCGCGAGGTCGTCGCGTAAGCCTGGATCGGCTTGTGCGCGGCGCAATCTCGTCAGGAACTCGGTTTTGTTCAGCCAACGTCGACGCTGCGGTTGAACTGCTGTGAGCACTGCGACGGCGCGACCACTGACCGTGATGGTGACATTCTCCCCCGCTCGCACGCGGCGAAGCACCCCCGCCGTGTCGTTGCGCAGCTCACGGGAAGCCACTTCAGACATGCTACGATCGTAGCACATCCGTAGCATGAGTTATATACACGCGCCAGCACCGTGGGCAGCGTGAGTCTCGGTGATCAGCGGTTGCTGGTATCCGGCGTCGTCGACCGCGCGTCGCACCGCCTCGCTAACCGCCCCAACCCGATCGACCGGCACCAGCGCGATCACACAGCCGCCAAAGCCACCGCCGGTCATCCGGGCACCCAGCGCACCCGCACCTGTCGCGCTGTCGGCGATGAGATCGATGTGGGCGGTGGTGATCTCGAAGTCGTCACGCATGGAGAGGTGCGAGGCGGTGAAAAGTCGACCGGCTTCGGCGAAGTTGGAATCACCCAGGGCGGCAACGAAATCCAACACCCGCTGGTTCTCGGTCAGCACATGGCGGGCACGACGGGCATCGATCGGGTCGCCAACGCCGTTCAGTGCCGAAACGTCCCCGACATCACGCAGCGACGGCACCTGCAGCTGGGCGGCAACCCGCTCGCAGGATGCGCAACGGGCGGCGTATTCCCCGCCCGCGTGAGTGTGCCGGGCCCGGGAATCGATCAGCAGCAGCGCCACACCGCACGCGTCGGGATCAAACGCCACCGGCGCCACGGTGAGTTCACGAAAGTCGATCAGCAGCGCCGTCGACGGCGCACCGAACAACGACGCCAACTGATCCAGCAAACCCGTTGGGACACCGACATAGTCGTTCTCCGCGCGCTGCGCCAACCGGGCCTGCGTCATGCGGTCGATGTTGTGACCGGCGGCGGACAGCATCGCGCCCAACGCAGCGCATTCCAGCGCCGCCGACGACGACAGGCCCGAACCGATCGGGACGTCACTGGTGATCGACATCGCACCACCGCACACCGGGTGGCCAGCGCTGCGCAGCGCCCACACCACCCCAGCCACATAACCGGCCCAGCCGGTCACCTCGCCGGGTGCCGTGTCGAGCGGGATCCGCACCGAGCCGTCGATGCCGTCGCTGCACACGGTGATCGCATCGGTGTCCTCGGGCACGAACGTCACGGCGGTGCGCTGCGGCAACGCGATCGGCAGCGCGAAACCGAGGTTGTAGTCGGTGTGCTCGCCGATCAGGTTGATTCGGCCCGGTGCGGAATAGCTGACTGTCACGCGAGTTCTCGCAGCCGTTGGGCCACACTCTCCGGGGTCACGTCGCTGATGAACGCATCCATGGCCGACTCGGAGGCCGCCAGGTACTTGAGCGCGGTGGCGCTGCGACGAATCGACATCAGCTCGACGTGAAAGTAGCCTTCCCGCTGTGCGTCGGTGTACTGGTGCAGCGCCGACATGTACGGCAGCGGAGCCGAATACATCCGGTCAAACCGCCGAAGCAGGTCGAGATAGATCTGCGCGAACCCGTCCAGCTCCGCCTCATCGAGCTCGACGAGGTTGTGCACGAACCTGTTCGGGTAGATGTGCACCTCCACCGGCCAGCGCGCAGCAAACGGCACGAACGCCGTGAACAGCTCGGTGCGCGCGACAATGCGACTCCCGTCGGCAACCTCACGCTCGAGCAGTTCGGCAAAAAGATTGCCGCCGTGTCGCTTTCGATGTTTACCAGCCTGATCCAGCATGGCGGCGGTGCGCGGGGTCAGATAGGGATAGCCGTAAATCTGGCCGTGCGGATGGGTCAGCGTCACGCCGATCTCCTCACCGCGGTTCTCGAAGCAGAACACCTGCTCGACCCCGGGTAGCGCCATCAGATCGGCGGTGCGGTGTCGCCACGCCTCGACAACCAGCCGGGCATGCGGCGGTTCCAGGGCGGCGAACGAACCGGTGTGGTTGCTGGAGTAGCAGATCACCTCGCAGCGGCCGCGGCCCGGCGCCGGCATGAATCCCTCCGGCACCGCCAGAGCCGACTCGGCGGCGCCGGACAGGCTCGGGAACCGGTTTTCGAAGACGACGACGTCGTAATCCGGCGCGGGCACCTCGCTGGTGAGCCCGGTCGGTCCCGGACACAGCGGGCATTGATCGGGCGGCGGTTTGTAGGTGCGGTCTTGGCGCAGCGCCGCGACGATCACCCACTGGCCGGTCGAACGGTCGAATCGCAACTGCGAGTGGAGCCCGTCGCGCTTCGGCAATGGCCGCTGATCGGCAACCGGTGCCGGAACATGCCCAGGTAACGCGAAGAACAGCAGGTCACGGCCATCGGCCAGCTTGGCCCGCGTCGGCGCCGTCACGGGTCGAACAATAATCGACGGCGTGGACGACACCCGGATCACCGCACGCTTCGAGCGCGCGCAGAACTGGGTGATCGGCGCCGATCCCGGCCTGCTGCGGCTGCGGATGGCCGGCCGCACCACCGCCGCGCTGGCCTGCGCCCTGGCCATCCTCTACCTGCTGACCAGGGCGACCGGCCAGCCCGTCACCGTGGCGCTGCTGGGTGTGCTGATCACCATGATCTCGGCGCGATCGGTCAACGAGCCCGACCCGCGGCGACAGAAGATCACCATGCTGCTGCTGCCGCTGCCCGCGGCGGTCGCCGTCTCGGCCGGCACGCTGCTCGGACCGTACAAGGTGGTCAGCGACGTCGTGTTCGTGCTGGTCGTGTTCGGCGCGGTCTACGTCCGCCGGTTCGGTCCGCGGGGGCGGGCGCTGGGGATGGTCACGTTCATGTCGTACTTCTTCACGCTGTTTCTGCATGCCCGCACCACCGAATTGCCGTGGCTGATCGGGGCAATCGTGGTGGGCACCCTCTGCAGTTTGGTGCTCGGCGTGTACGTGTTGCCCGACCGGCCCGAACGTGTGCTGCGGGCCAGCATGCGCTCACTGCGGGCGCGGATGGCCATCGTCGTCGATACCACCGCCGAGGCGCTGCAGGCCGGCCGGTTCGACGAGCGGCGGCGCCGCCGGCTGCGGATCCGCACCGCGCGGCTCAACGAGACCGCGTTGATGGTGCAGAGCCAGATTGAAGACAAGGTCAACCCGGCCGCGGTGTGGGCCGGGGTCACCGGCGAGCAGCTGGCGCTGTGGTTGTTCGATGCCGAGCTCACCGTCGAACGCGTCGCGACGGCCGGCGCACGAGCCGCCGCCGCCGACATCCCCGCTGCGGCCCGCGCCGCACTGGCCGCCACGCTCGCCCAGCTCGCCAGGGCCATCCGGGTGCCCCGACCCGGCGAGCTGCAGCGGGCTGCTGGCCTGGCGCAGCAGCTGCTCGATCAGTACGCCGACGACGCCGCCGTGCGCCGGCTGGCATTGGCGATCACCGCGACCGCCACCGCGGCCGCCGAGGTGCGTGCGCTGGTCGACCAAGCGGTCACCGAGAGCGCGACGGAGCCGCCGGCTCCCGCAGTCACCGATGAGCAACCCGTCACCGGTCTGCGGCCCACCACGCGGCAAGCCGTCCAGGCCGTCGTCGCCGCGTCGTTGGCGATCATCGCCGGCGAGTTGGTGTCGCCGGACCGCTGGTATTGGGCGGTGATCGCCGCGTTCGTGGTGTTCGCCGGCACCAACTCCTGGGGCGAAACCCTGACCAAGGGTTGGCAGCGGCTGCTGGGCACCGCGCTCGGCGTGCCCAGCGGCGTGCTGGTGGCCACCCTGGTCTCCGGCAATGGTGTGGCGTCGCTGGTCTTGATCTTCGTATGTCTGTTCTGCTCCTTATATTTCATGAAGGTCGCCTACAGCCTGATGACGTTCTGGATCACCACGATGCTGGCGTTGCTGTATGGCCTGTTGGGGCAGTTCACCTTTCACCTGCTGGTGCTGCGGATCGAAGAGACCGCGATCGGCGCCGTCATCGGCGTCGCGGTGGCGATCCTGGTACTGCCGACCCATACTCGCGCGGCGGTGCGCGACGACGCCCACTCATTTTTGACGACGCTGGCCGCGCTGATCGACACCTCGGTGGCGACGCTGCTCGGCGACGGCGCCGCTGCGAGTCCGACCGAGAAGGCGCGCCAACTCGACCGCGATCTACAGCAGTTCCGGGTGACCGCCAAACCGCTGCTGGCCGGCGTCGCCGGACTCAACGGGCGGCGCAGCATCCGCCGCGGCCTGCGGGTGCTCAACGCGTGCGACCACTACGGACGAGGCCTGGCCCGCAGCAGCGACCGCTACGAGGCCGACGGTGAGCTGGCCGACGCGATCACCTCAGCGGCCGCGCAGGTTCGCCGCAACATCGACGTGCTGGACACCCGCGACCAGCGCTTACCGGTCGTTCCCGCCACCGACTTCGTCGACGCCGCAGAGAGTCTCGCCTGTCAGTTGGACAGTGAAGCAGATACTCAACGACTGCTCACCGCCTTGCACGCGCTACGGCAGATCGACCGGGCCGTCGTCACCGAGGCGATCGATCTCGGCGCCAACGACGGTGTGCGCTAGCCCTACCAGACCCGCACCCAGTCGATGAGCATCTCGGCCGGATAGCTACCGGGCCCGGGATCGCCGCCGCCCGAACCGGCGACCGCCAGGTTGAGCACTGGAAAGACTTGGTAGCCAGGGTCATTGAACGGCCAGTCGGCAATCGAATTCGCCGGCACCGTGAAATATGGCTGCGCGCCGTCGACGTAGTCCTGGTAGAACCGCATCCCGGCGTCATCCCACTGGCATCGCCAGTTGTGCCACCCGCTGTCCAGCGCGATGTTGTGCGTCGCCCATTCGGCGCCGTTTGCTTTGGTGTGGACGGTGGTGGCCGAGGGCCAGCTGCCGTTGCCGTACCACTCCATGACGTCAATCTCGCCGTTGTTGTCGTTGCCTAACCAGAAGGCCGGCCAGCAGCCGGCGGTCAGGCAGTTGAGTTTGATCCGGGCTTCCCAGGTGTGGCCCATGCCGCCGCGCCACGGACTTTGCACTTTGCCGCTGTAGTAGGTGTTGCCGTCTTTGGCGGCGCGCAGAACCAGGTTGGAATTGCCGTCGAGGAAAACATTTTTGCGGTCGTCGCGGTACTGGCCGACGTTTTCCGGTCGTTCCCAGTACGTCGGGTCTTTCATCGACTCGCGGGCTTTGGCGATCGTCCACTTCGACTTGTCGGGGGCTGAACCCGCCGGGCCGTCGAACTCGTCGTGGAAAATGTAGTTCCCCTGGCGGTCGGCCCGGGCCTCTGGCAACGGGATCGCAGCCGCCAGCGCGCCGAAGCCCATCGTCAGCATCATGTCGCGACGATTCATCTCAGATACCGCCCATCCCCGATCGCGCTAGCCCCCCCAATCGGTGCCATGAAACCACATGGTCACGGCGCGTCGCCCGATCAATACTCGTTTCCGGCGTCTCGGCCGCGTACCGTCACCATGTCACCCCATATTTCCCGAGATGGCCAGACCTGGAAGCTTCGGAGGTGGCGGTGAGTCAGTTCGTCGAGACGATGCTGCGTGCCGCGGAGTCGAGTACCCGCGGCCTGGTGACCGGTGAGCCTGGTGCGCCAATTAGATGCACGTGGATGGACGTTCATCAGCGTGCTCGACGGGTGGCGGGCGGTTTGGCCGTGCTGGGCGTTGGCCCTGGTGATCGGGTGGGTGTGTTGGCCGGGGTGCCGGCAGAGATCGCGCCGACCGCCCAGGGGCTGTGGTTGCGCGGGGCATCGTTGACGATGCTGCACCAGCCGACGCCGCGCACCGATCTGCAGGTGTGGGCACGCGACACCTTGGCGGTCATCGCCATGATCGAGGCGACGGTGGTGATCGTGTCGGATCCGTTCATGGCTGTCGTGCCGACGTTGGCCGAGCGGGACGTCACGGTGGTCACGATCGCTCAGTTGCTGGCTGCCGCGCCGATCGACGCGGTGGACAGCGGTGAGGCTGATCTGGCGCTACTGCAGTTGACGTCGGGATCGACGGGATCTCCGAAAGCGGTGGCGATCACCCACGCCAATGTGATCGCCAATGCGCAGGCGATGTTTGACGGCGCCCGGTATGAGCTGGATACCGATGTGATCGTGAGCTGGCTGCCGCTGTTTCATGACATGGGCATGACCGGGTTTCTGACGGTGCCGATGTTGTTCGGCGCCGAGTTGGTCAAGGTCACGCCGATGGATTTTCTGGGCGATATCTTGTTGTGGCCGAGGTTGATCCATAACTACCGCGGCACGATGACGGCGGCGCCGAACTTTGCATACGCATTGTTGGCCAAGCGATTACGCCGACATGCCCGGCCAGGTGATTTCGATTTGACGTCGCTGCGGTGGGCGCTGTCGGGTGCCGAGCATGTGGAGCCGGGCGATGTGGAGGACCTGTGCGCGGCCGGGGCACCGTACGGGCTGCGCCCGGAGGCGATCCTGCCAGCCTACGGGATGGCGGAAACCACTGTGGCGGTGTCGTTTTCGGAATGTGGCGGCGGAATGGTGGTCGACGAGGTGGATGCAGACATGCTCGCGGTGTTGCACCGAGCGGTGCCCGCCACCACAGGCAACACCCGTCGGCTGGCGTCGTTGGGCCCACCGTTGGCTGGTGTCCAGGCCCGCGTCGTGGATGAGGACGGCGCAATTCAGCCAGCCCGCGGCGTGGGGCTGATCGAGGTACGCGGGGATCCGGTGACGTCCGGCTACGTCACGATGGGCGGTTTCGTGTCCGCTCAGGACGACCTGGGCTGGTTCGACACCGGTGATCTGGGTTATTTGACCGAGTTGGGCCACGTCGTGGTCTGCGGCCGGGCCAAAGACGTGATCATCATGGCGGGGCGCAACATCTACCCGGCGGATGTAGAACGGGCCGCCGGACGAGTCGCCGGGGTGCGGGCCGGTTGTGTGGCGGCCGTGCGCCTCGACGCCGGACATTCCCGGGAGTCGTTCGCGGTGGCGGTCGAATCCAACCGGGTCGACGAGCCCGCACAAGTGCGGCGCATCAGGCGTCAGGTGGCCCACGAGGTCGTCACCGAAGTGGCGGTGCGGCCGCGCAACGTCGTGGTGCTGGCGCCGGGGGCGATCCCCAAGACACCATCGGGAAAGCTGCGCCGCGCCTACGCGCTATCACTCGTCAGCTGACCGGCAGAGGCGGGGCGTAACCGGTGGCGTAGCGTCATGCGCAAGCCGTTTCGTTGTCCGCGGGGGATGCCGACCGTAAAGGAACCGCCTCCGATGAGTTATCTGGTTGCGACCCGGCGCCGAGCCAATCCAGTGCGGCTTTCGGTGGCCCGCGAGCTCGGCCACGACATCGACGGCGCGTGGTGGCCACGCGTAGACCGCATCACCAATGAATTGCCCAGCCTCGTTGGGGTTCTGACGCCGCTGCTCGGAGAGATCACTTCCATTAACGTCAACTGGCCATCGTTGGAACGCCCGCCGGACTTCAACTGGCCAGGATGGGAACACAAACGCCAGCACGTCATGACGTTCACTGGCGGAAGTGCGTGCGCCAATTTGCTGATCATCCCGTACGCCACCTACAGCGCGCTCGCCCTGATGGTGATGCGCTGCGCCGCCAAACTGCCCGTCGTGCCGGCCGACCGGGAAAAACCTGCGTTCCTGACCGCCGACACGATCCTGCGAACCGCCCGCCAACAGCGCGCCGCAGTCTATGCGGGCAAGCCGTTCTTCAAATAGCCCCGGGTCACAGAAGTCACGCCTGCACCAAATTCCAAGGATGACATACGATCCAAACTCGATATCACATGCGATATCAAATTAGAGGAGGTACTAATCCGTCGGGCAGCGGGCGAGCAATTCCGGGTGAAACGTGGCCACCATGCGGCGCATCCCGTCGCGCCAGTCAACCGTGGCGGCGCCGACGAGCTCGTGCATCCGGGCCACGTCCGTCGGATTACCGCGCAGCGCCTGCTCGCTTTCGTCGAAGACCGGTTCCTTGCCGACCAGCCCGCCGAGGTACCTGCACCACTCCTGGAGGCTGACCGCCTGATCGCCGCACCAGTTGACCGTGGTCGCCGGGACCGAGGCCACCTCGAGCAGCTTCGGGATGGTCGCGATGATGTCATCCTCGTGGATCGGGTTGTAGCGCGCCGGCCCACCGGGCGGGACCGGTATCGGCATGCCGGCCAGCATCATCTGCATGTGGTAGTACGGCCAGCCGCCGTTATCGCCGTACGGAACGTTGAGGCGAGCGATCGTGGTAGGGACGCCGAGCACCCGCGCCATCGACCGAGCGACGGCCTCGCCGGCGATCTTGGAAATGGAATAGGTAGGAAACAAAAACTTGTGGTTGTCACCCAGCGCCGTGCGCTCAGTACGCGGCTCGTCGTCCGGCGGGTCGTAGACGGCCGCCGACGAGCAGTGCAAAAACGCCTTCGCGCTACGGCAGTGGGCCATCAACAGTCCGACCGACTCCGCATTGGCCGCGAGGTCCTTGTCCCACTTGCCGCTCTTGGCCACCGCCAAGTTGAGCACGTAATCAAAATCGGAGGGCAGACCGTCGAATTCCCCCGCGGCCAAGTTGACCGTCTCACACCGGATTCCGGCCTCCGCCAAACCTTCACGAGCCGCGGTGTCGGTGAACCGGGCGATACCCCAGACCTCGTTATCGACGGCCAAGGCTCGGGCGACGGGAGCGGCGACTTGGCCGGTCGCACCGGTGATCAGGATCTTTGCGCCGCGCATGCGCCGATCGTAAGCGACGGATGCACCGCCGTGAGTGTGGTGGCAGGTCCAGGATTCGAACCTGGGTAGGCGTAAGCCGACGGATTTACAGTCCGCTCCCATTGGCCGCTCGGGCAACCTGCCGTATGTATTACGGGTAGCAGAGTACAACGAGGATGTACCCGGAGTACAAACGGCTAATACCGATGGAAGGGGAACGGATCCAATGGCGGATTCATCGTTCGATGTCGTCAGCAAGATCGACCACCAGGAGGTCGACAACGCCCTCAACCAGGCAGCCAAGGAACTGGCCACCCGGTTCGACTTCCGCGGCACCGACACCAAGATCGCGTGGAAGGGCGACGAGGCGATCGAGTTGACGTCGTCCACCGAGGAGCGCGTCAAGGCCGCCGTCGACGTCTTCAAAGAAAAGCTGATCCGCCGCGACATCAGCCTCAAGGCCTTCGACGCCGGCGAGCCGCAGGCCTCCGGCAAGACCTACAAGATCACCGGCACCCTCAAGCAGGGCATTTCCAGCGAGAACGCCAAGAAGATCACCAAGCTGATCCGCGACGAAGGTCCCAAGAACGTCAAGTCCCAGATCCAGGGCGACGAGGTCCGGGTGTCCAGCAAGAAGCGCGACGACCTGCAGGCCGTCATCACCATGCTGAAACAGGCCGACCTCGACGTCGCGTTGCAGTTCGTCAACTACCGGTAGGTCGTGCGATTCGTGCGCCTGCCATCAGCGCACGAAATGCATGTACGATGGTCGTTATGACGACTGCGGAGGCCCTCACTGTCGCAACGCAGCGCGTCCGCGAGAGCGCTCAAGCCGTGGGCTCGGCGCTCGCATCCGTCGCCGTGTACACCGAGCCTGCCATCGCGCGGGCGGTGCAAGCCGAACACAACCTCTACGCGCGAATCGAGACCGAGTTCGGCATGCTGACCAGCACCGAAGCCGGTAAACGGATGGGGTCGCGGTCGCGTGCTCCACGCAATCTCGCTGCCAGCGCGCGCCGCAACAACCAATTGGTCGCCATACGTCGGGGCAACCATCTCGTCTACCCCGGGTTTCAGTTCGGACGGGACGGACAGCCCCTTGCCGTGATTAGTCGGCTGCGCAAGATCGCGGAGGCCAACGACTGGTCGGAGACGGGCTTGGTGCAGTGGTTGTGCTCGCCGACGACATACTTCGATGGGGACCGGCCCGTCGACCACCTCACCGAGGATCCAGACCGAGTCGTCGCCGTGGCGGCGGACGCGCTGGCCGTCGAGTGGTAAAGGCGCCACCCAGTCCGTTCAAGCCGGCCACCGAAACACTGTCTGCGGGCCACCTCCTGTATCGCGTCTTGACGGCGAAACGCAGCCCCACCGAGTTCAACCCCGGCGTAGGCGTTCCGACCCGGTTCGGTTTCTTCGGCGAGCCGGTAATACCGATCATGTATGCCGCGGAAACCGAAGAGGCGGCGGTTGCCGAAACCCTGCTGCACGACATCTCCGTCGAAGGTGGAGACCTGCCCTATGACCAGTACTCGCGCAAAGCGCTCGTCCGTCTCGAGGTGACGCGCGAGCTGCGCCTCGCCGTCCTACACGGCCTAGGGCTGCGACGGTTGAAGGTCAATGCCGACGATGTCACGTCAAGCCCCGCCTCCAGCTATCCACATACTGTGCGCTGGGCCGAAGCCGCACACCGGATCGGCGTCGACGGCATGGTGTGGATGTCGCGGCTGTGCAATGACGCCAAGACGTACGTCTTCTTCGGCGACAACTGCGCTGACGCGTTCACTCAAGACCCTTCACACGCACGCATCTTCGCCAGCCCCGCCGACCAGATGTGGCTGATCGACCTGTGCGCACCGCTGCATGTCGACGTGCTGCTTCAGCCGTCGTAATCAATCCCTGCTCTGGCCCAATCAACCGGTGGGTGCCTACCCTGGTGACCAAGACCACACTCGTCACCAGAAGCGAGGTTCGCAATGACTGCGACGCCCCAAGACGCTGGCCACTTCGACGTCGTCATCATTGGCGCCGGCATTTCCGGGCTGGGCGCGGCCTACCGGCTCACCGAACGCAACCCGGGCCTGAGCTACGTCATCCTGGAGCGCCGTGAGCAGATCGGCGGCACCTGGGACCTGTTCCGCTACCCCGGCGTGCGCTCGGACAGCAGTATCTTCACGCTGTGCTTCCCCTATGAGCCATGGACCCGCAAAGAAGGCGTGGCCGACGGCGACGACATCCGTGACTACCTGAAAGCAACCGCGCACAAGTACGGCATCGATTCCCACATCCGGTTCAACAGCTATGTTCGCTCGGCCGACTGGGACTCTTCGACCGACACCTGGACCGTCACCGCCGAGCAGGACGGCGTGCCGACGACCTACCGCGGCCGGTTCGTGTTCTTCGGATCCGGCTACTACAACTACGACGAGGGCTACACCCCGGAGTTCGCCGGCCTCGAGCAGTTTGGCGGCACCGTCGTACATCCGCAGCACTGGCCGGAGGACCTCGACTACACCGGCAAGAAGATGGTGGTGATCGGCAGTGGTGCGACGGCGATTTCGCTGATTCCGTCACTGACCGAGAAGGCGTCGAAAGTCACGATGCTGCAGCGCTCACCGACATACATGTTCTCCGCTTCGAAGTACAGCTGGTTCGCCGATGGCCTGCGAAAGCTATTGCCGCGCAGGCTGGCTCACCTGCTCATCCGGTTGCGCAACGCGCTGTTCGAAGGCTTGATCTGGTTCTTGGCCCGCAAGACCCCGGGCTTCATGAAGTGGTGGATCCGCCGCATCGCGATCAGCAACCTGCCCAAGGGTTACGACGTCGACACCCACTTCAAGCCGCGCTACAACCCGTGGGACCAGCGGCTGTGCCTGATTCCCGACGCCGACCTCTACGTCGCGATCGGCGAGGGACGCGCCGAGGTGGTCACCGACCATATCGACCACTTCGACTCCACCGGAATCGTTTTGAAGTCCGGTGGCCATTTGGACGCCGACATCATCGTCACCGCCACCGGCCTGCAACTGCAGGCGCTCGGCGGTGTCACGGTGTCCATCGACGGCGCCGAAATCAAGGTTCAAGACCGCTTCGTCTACAAGGCACACATGCTCGAAGACGTGCCTAACCTGTTCTGGTGCGTCGGCTACACCAACGCGTCCTGGACATTGCGTGCCGACATCACCGCCCGTGCGACCGCAAAGCTGTTGGCGCACATGAAGGCTCACGGCTACACCCATGCGTATCCGCATCTGGGCGGGGAGCCGATGCCCGAAAAGCCGTCGTGGGACATCCAGGCCGGCTATGTGCTGCGCTCACTGCATGCGCTGCCGAAATCGGGCACCAAGCGGCCGTGGAATGTGCGGCAGAACTACTTTGCCGACGCCCTGGACTACCAGTTCGACCGGGTCGAAGAAGCGATGGTGTTCGGCCGCGCCGAGGAAACCGCAGCGCTGGCCGGGTAACGGGTTGGCAACGACCCCGACGCCCGGCGTTTCTGGTTGGCGCCCGCCCGGTTGCCAACGCAGTATGGAGCAATGCCAATCACACGGAACTGCATCAGATCGATGGTCCTGGCGGCAGCTACCGCGGCGGTAGTCGGCGCTGGGCCGACGGCCGCGCTGACCGCGACTGCTCCGGCTCCCGGCAGCGATCAGGTTGTGCTGGCCGAGCCCGGCGGCACGCAGGGCGGCGGCGGCCCCGACGGTCAGGGCGGCGGCGGAGGCTGCGGCGGCGGTCCCGGCTGGAATGGGTGTGGCGGCTGGAATCCCTTCGAGGGCGGCACTTTCAACGGATGCTCGAACGGCGTGTGCGCCGGCTGGGACGGCGTTCGCGGCTGGGGCCACCTCTAGAAACGGCGGCACTGCGCCCGCCGATTTCGCGAACCGCCACCAATCCGCCGGTGCGGCAATACGCTGATCGCCATGGCACCTGCTCTGCGCGAACCGAACGTCGTCGTCTTGGGTGGCGGCTCTTGGGGTACCACCGTCGCATCCATCTGCGCGCGCCGCGCACCGACGCTGCAATGGGTGCGCTCGGAGGACACCGCCAAGGACATCAACGACAACCACCGCAACACCCGCTATCTCGGCGACAGCGTGGACCTCAGCGAGAACCTGCGTGCCACCACCGACTTCTCCGAGGCCGCCAACAGCGCCGACGTCGTCGTCATGGGAGTGCCGTCGCACGGGTTCCGCGGGGTACTCACCGAACTGGCCGCCGAGCTGCGGCCGTGGGTGCCGGTGGTGTCACTGGTCAAGGGCCTCGAGCAGGGCACGAATATGCGGATGTCGCAGATCGTCGACGAGGTGCTGCCCGGCCACCCGGCCGGCATCCTGGCCGGGCCCAACATTGCCCGCGAGGTGGCCGAAGGTTACGCGGCCGCCGCCGTGCTGGCGATGCCCGATCAGCATCTCGCTGCTCGCCTGGCACAACTGTTCCGCACCAGGCGGTTTCGCACGTATACGACCGACGACGTGGTCGGCGTCGAGATGGCCGGTGCGTTGAAGAACGTCTATGCGATCGCGGTGGGGATGGGCTACTCCATGGGTATCGGCGAGAACACTCGCGCCCTGGTGATGGCCCGCGCCGTGCGCGAAATGTCCAAGCTCGGCGAGGCAGCCGGCGGCCAACGGGACACCTTCGCCGGCCTGGCCGGCATGGGCGACCTGATCGTCACCTGCACCAGCCAGCGCAGCCGCAACCGCCACGTCGGCGAGCAGCTCGGCGCCGGCAAGCCGATTGACGAGATCATCGCGTCGATGAACCAAGTCGCCGAGGGCGTCAAGGCCGCCAGCGTGATCATGGAGTTCTCCGACAAGTACGGGCTGAACATGCCCATCGCCCGTGAGGTCGACGGCGTGATCAATCACGGCTCCAGCGTCGAGCTGGCCTACCGTGGCCTGATGGCGGAGACACCGGGGCACGAAGTGCACGGCGCGGGGTTCTAGGCCCCTTTACTGCCGGCTCAGTCGACGTCGATGCTGATATGCAGGCGCTTGCCGCATGCTCGAGCCACCCGCTCCAACGCCTCGACCGTCGGCGCGCGGCTACCGTTCTCCCACGCGGCGACCGCTGACTGGCTGGTCTCCAGCGCCGCAGCCAACTGGGCCTGCGTCATTCCGGCACCCGCCCGGGTCTCGTAGACCAGCCCGGCCAGGGTCATCGGCCAGCCGGCCTCGCGGATATCTGCTGTTTGGATTTCTGACATCGGGATCACCACTTTTCACGGTTCACCATTGACCGCCTCATCCACTATACCGAATTCGATATAGATGAATCCAATTTTTGGGGCAGAGATCCCAGAGACCAGCGGCGGCCCGAATTTGTGTTCTCTATGTATCCGGCGCATGGGTTTGACCGCCCCTTCGCCCGATAAATAGTCTCGGACTGAGCAATTGGGCGTTGAGGGGCCGGCAGGGTATCGGTAAAGGTTATGTGCGGCAAGAGTTTACGTCGTCGCAACCTCAGATATTCAAGTGTTAACCGGCAGGTCGTTACGCTCCACATCCATGGACCGCGATCCGACAAAGGAGCGACCGATTCAGCACACCCAAGCACTGGCCGACCACGACGTTGACCAAGCGGCGGTGCGCAGCGATCGGCTGCGATCGATCCTGCGGTATGACCTGCCGGCATCGCTCGTGGTGTTCCTGGTTGCCCTCCCACTCTCGCTGGGCATTGCGATTGCATCCGACGCGCCGGTGCTCGCCGGGCTGATCGCCGCAATTGTCGGCGGCATCGTCGTCGGGATCATGGGCGGCTCACCACTGCAGGTCAGTGGCCCGGCGGCCGGTCTGACCGTCGTCGTCGCCGATCTCGTCGCCCAATTCGGCTGGGCGGTAACATGTTTGATCACGGTGGCCGCCGGTGTGCTGCAGGTGCTGCTGGGGCTGAGCCGGGTTGCCCGAGCGGCGCTGGCGATCTCGCCCGTCGTCGTGCACGCGATGCTGGCCGGCATCGGCATCACGATCGCGTTGCAGCAAGCCCACGTGTTACTGGGTGGAGAATCCAAAAGCACTTCGTGGCATAACCTCGTCGGTCTGCCCGCCCAACTACTCGGCGCGCATGGCCGCGGTCTGATTCTGGGCATTCTCGTGATCGTCACGTTGGTGGTCTGGCGCTGGGTGCCGAAGCCGATCTCGCATGTGCCGGGCCCGCTTGCTGCCATCGTCGGTGTGACGGTCCTCTCGCTGGTGTTGCCGTTCAACGTCCGCCGGATCACCCTGGACGGCTCGCTGCTCGATGCGCTGTCGTTGCCGGGTATCCCCAAGGGCAACTGGGGAGCCGTCGCCACGGCGGTGCTCACGGTCGCGCTCATCGCCAGCGTTCAAAGCCTGCTGACGGCCGTGGCGGTCGACCGATTGCACGACGGGCCGCGCAGCGATCTCAACCGCGAGTTGATTGGACAGGGCACCGCCAACATCGCGTCCGGCGCGATGGGTGGGCTGCCGATCGCCGGTGTGATTGTGCGGAGTACGGCCAATATCAGTGCCGGTGCGAAATCCAGCGCCTCGGCGATTTTGCACAGCTTCTGGATTCTGCTGTTCGCTCTGCCGTTCGCGGCGCTGGTGCAAAAGATCCCCAGTGCAGCGCTGGCCGGCCTGCTCATTGTCATCGGCATCCGGCTGCTGCAGCCGGCTCAGATCCAAACCGCGCGGCGCAACGGCGATTTCGTCATCTATCTGGTGACCACGCTTGCTGTTGTCTTCCTCAACGTGCTGCACGGCGTGGCGATCGGTCTGCTGCTAGCCGTCGCATTGACCGGCTGGCGAGTGATCCGAGCGAAAATCGCTACCGAACACGACGGCGAGAACTGGCGCGTGGTCGTGGAAGGCATCTGCACCTTCATGTCGCTGCCCCGACTGACCGCTGCCCTGGCGTCGATCCCGGCGGGCACCGTGGTCACCGTCGAGTTGCTTGCCCACTACCTCGACCATGCCGCGCATCAGGCGATCGACGACTGGCAGCGACAGCACCACGCCACCGGCGGGACGGTGCGCGTCGTCGGGATGCTGTAGATATCACCAGTCCAGGAGGCCGCGCTGCTGCCGGTCGGCGAGCTTCTGCACGACCCACTGATTCATCGACACGTTCTGCTCGGCGGCTTCGATGGTGAGCCGGGCGTGCAATGCCGGCGACGTTCGGACCACGAATTTGCCGCTGTATTGCCGTTCGGTGAGTGGACTCGGGACGCTGCCGCCCGTCGCGTGCCGTTCGGCGATGTCTTTGTCGACGGCCTCCTCGACGGCGGCAATCGCTTCTCGCATCGTCGGCGCGCGCTCCGATAGCCAGGGCAGTTCGATGCAGCGTCCGACGTATTCCGACCGCTCCGGCGACCATTCAGCACGATAGGTGTAACGGTTCATACCCAGGTGATATCACATGCGATGTCAACTTGGAGAAGGCACTAATCCTTCGGCCAGCGATCGAGACCTAACCGCGGGCCATCGACTCGAGCCGACGGATCCGGTCGGCGATCGGCGGGTGCGTCGAGAACAGCGACCCGATCCGCTCGCCCGCCCGGAACGGGTTGGCGATCATCAGGTGCGCCTGGCTGGCCAGCTGCGGCTCCGGCGGCAGCGGCGCGGCCTGCACCCCGCTGGAGATCTTGCGCAACGCCGAGGCCAACGCCAACGGGTCGCCGGTCAACATCGCGCCGGATTCGTCGGCCTGGTACTCGCGTGAACGCGAGACCGCCATCCGCACCACCGTCGCCGCGATCGGGCCGAGCAGTGAAACGAACACCAGCGCAAAAGGATTGCCACCCTCTCGGTTACCGCCGCCGAAGAACATCGCCATGTAGGACAACGCGGTGATCACCGATGCCAGCGCGCCGGCCACACACGAGATCAGGATGTCGCGGTTGTAGACATGTGAGAGCTCGTGGCCGAGCACGGCGCGCAACTCGCGCTCGTTGAGCATGTTCAGGATGCCGGTGGTGCAGCACACCGCGGCGTTGCGCGGATTGCGCCCGGTGGCGAACGCGTTGGGCGCGGCGGTGTCGCTGATGTACAGCCGCGGCATCGGCTGGTGTGCGGCGGTGGCCAACTCGCGGACGATCCGGTACATCGCCGGCTCCTGCACCTCGGACACCGGCTGGGCGTGCATCGCCCGTAGCGCCAACTTGTCGCTGTTGAAATAGGTGTAAGCGTTCATGCCGACGGCGAACAGCACCGCCAGCCACATCGCCGTCCTGCCGAACATCGCGCCGGCGAGCACGATCAGCACCGACATGCCCACCAGCAGCGCGAACGTCTTGAACGTGTTCTGATGCGGATGCCAGGTCATGAGCTTCCTCCTACGAACACCCGGGTCTTAGTCATTAAACGCCCGGGACGAGCCGCCGGGTTCCGCAAACTAGCCGTGTCGGTTGATCGTGTAGTCGACCAGCGTGGCCAGCGCATGCCGGCTGGGCAGATCGGGCAGCGCGGCCAGCTCCTCGCGGGCCTGCGCCGCATAGCGCGCCACGGTGTCCTTGGCCTGGGCCATGCCCGGCGAGCCGCGCAGCAGCGACAGCGCCTCGGCCAGCACCTCGTCGTCCTCGACCGGGCCGACCAGCAGCTCGCGCAGCCGGTCGGCGTCGGGTCCGGTGTCGCGCAGCGCGTAGAGCACCGGCAAGGTGTGCACGCCTTCACGCAGGTCGGTACCGGGCAGTTTGCCCGACTCGTCGGGGTCACTGTCGATGTCGATGATGTCGTCGGAGATCTGGAACGCGGTGCCGACGATGCCGCCGAGCCGGTCCAGCCGCTCGATTTGATCGTCGCCGGCGCCGGAGAACATGGCACCGAACCGGCCCGCTGCGCCGATCAGGCAGGCCGTTTTCTCGTGCACCACCTTCAGGTAATACTCGATCGGGTCCGCGTCGCCCGCGGCGCCGCGGGTCTCGCGCATCTGTCCGGTCACCAGCTGGGCGAACGTCTCGGCGATCACCCGCACCGCGTCCGGCCCCAGCCGCGACACCAGCCGCGAAGCCGTCGCAAACAGGTAGTCGCCGGCCAGGATCGCGATGTTGTTGCTCCACCGCGCGTTGGCACTGGCCGCTCCGCGGCGCACTTGCGCCTCATCCATCACGTCGTCGTGGTACAGCGTGGCCAGGTGCACCAACTCGATGACCGCGCCGGCGATCGTCACGTCGTGGGCGTCCGGCTGCGGCCCGAGCTGCGCGGAAAGCACCGTGAACAGCGGGCGGAACCGTTTGCCGCCAGCCTCGAACAGGTGCAGCACGGCCTCGGTCATCAAGCCGTCGGAGCCGCGTAGCTCGGTCTCCATCAGCTGCTCGATGCGGTCGACGCCCGCACGCACGTCCGCGGCGAATGCGGCGTCGCCGAAGTCCACACCCGCCACCACAGTCGCCGGAGTCCTCACGCGACCAACATACTGGTGAGCATGGGCAGCAACGCCGACGTGGTGGTCGTGGGCGCCGGACCGGCCGGATCGGCGGCGGCGGCCTGGGCGGCCCGCGCGGGTCGCGACGTGCTGGTCATCGACTCCGCGAGCTTCCCTCGCGACAAGGCCTGCGGTGACGGGCTGACCCCCCGCGCGGTCGCCGAGCTGGAAAGGCTGGGCCTGGGCGAGTGGCTGGATGCCCGCATCCGGCATCGCGGCTTGCGGATGAGCGGGTTCGGCGGCGAGGTGGAGGTGGACTGGCCGGGCCCGTCGTTCCCGGCGACTGGCAGCGCGGTGGCCCGGGTCGAGCTCGACGACCGGATCCGCAAGGTTGCCGAGGAGTCCGGCGCGCGAATGCTGTTGGACGTCAAGGCTGTTGGTGTACACCACGACTCGGTGGGGCGGGTAGCGTCGGTGGTGCTGGGCGACGGCACACAGGTGACATGCCGGGAGCTGGTGGTCGCCGACGGCGCCCGCTCGACGCTGGGCCGAGTGCTGGGCCGGCGGTGGCATCAGGAGACCGTCTACGGCATCGCCGCCCGCGGGTATCTGGCCACTCCGCGCAGCGAGGAGCCGTGGCTGACGTCGCATCTGGAACTGCGCTCGCCCGACGGGGCAGTGCTGCCCGGCTACGGCTGGATTTTCCCGCTGGGCAACGGCGAAGTGAATATCGGCGTGGGCGCGCTGTCGACGTCCAAGCGGCAGGCGGACCTGGCGCTGCGGCCGCTGATGTCCTATTACACCGATCTGCGCCGCGACGAATGGGGGTTTGACGGCCAGCCGCACGCGGTGTCGTCGGCGCTGTTGCCGATGGGCGGTGCGGTGTCGGGGGTGGCCGGGCCGAACTGGATGCTGATCGGCGACGCGGCGGCCTGCGTCAACCCGCTCAACGGCGAAGGCATCGACTACGGGCTGGAAACCGGGCGGCTGGCCGCCGAACTGCTGGGGACCGGCGACCTGTCGCGGGTGTGGCCGCAGGTGCTGCAGACCCACTACGGTCGCGGGTTTTCGGTGGCCCGTCGGTTGGCGTTGCTGCTGACGTTCCCGCGGTTCCTGCCGGCGACCGGGCCGCTGGCAATGCGCTCGACGAGGCTGATGAGCATCGCCGTACGGGTGATGGGCAACCTGGTCACCGACGACGACGCCGACGCGGTGGCCCGGCTATGGCGATCCGGCGGTGTGCTGTCGCGGCTGGCCGATCGCCGAAAACCCTTCTGCTAAGTTCTGTCCCCCTCTGGCGCGAGCGTGCGTGTCCCCGGTTATCAACTCGGCGTGTCGGCCGGCGACACGCACGCTCGCGCCGAAGGGGGCTTACTAGCCGCGTGTAGGGCGACGATCCCGCCGGTCAGGTTGCGCCAGCGCACCGCCGACCATCCGGCGCGCGAAATATCGTGCGACAGCGCCGCCTGGTCGGGCCAGGCGCGAATCGACTCGGCCAGATACACATACGCCTCCGGATTGCTCGACACCGCGCGAGCCACTCGCGGCAGCGCCCGCATCAGGTACTCCTTGTACGCCACGGCGAACACGCGACTGGTGGGCGTGGAGAACTCGCACACCACCAGCCGGCCACCGGGCCGGGTGACGCGGGCCATCTCCCGCAACGCCGCCTCGCGGTCGGCGATATTGCGCAGCCCGAAGCTGATCGTGACCGCGTCGAACACGTTGTCGGCGAACGGCAGTCGGGTCGCATCACCGGCGACCTTCGGCACCCGGCGCGCGGCCCCGGCCAACAGCATCCCGACCGAAAAATCCGTCGCCACGCACCATGCCCCGGAGCGGGCCAGCTCCACCGTCGACACCGCGGTACCGGCGGCCAGGTCCAACACCTTCTCCCCGGCCGCCAGCCGCAGCGCCGAGCGGGTGGCCCGCCGCCAGTAGCGGTCCTGCCCGGCCGACAACACCGTGTTGGTCAGGTCGTAGCGGCGGGCAACGCCGTCGAACATCGACGCGACTTCACGGGGATTCTTGTCCAAGGTGGCGCGGCTCACCGGCCCGACGCTACCCGGTCAGGCCGCCGCTGCTCGTCGCGTCCCCAGCACCGCCTCGTAGTGCTCGAGCAGCTCGTCGCAGATGGCCGGCCAGGAACGATCGAGCACACTGCGGCGGGCGGCCAGCGAATAGCGCGGCCGCTCGTCGAGCAGATGCGCGACGGCGGCGGGCAACCTCACCTCGAATTCGTCAACGGGCAGCAGCAGTCCGGTCCGACACGGCACCACCAGGTCGCGCGGGCCGCCGGCGTCGGGGGCGATCACCGGCAGCCCCGACGCCAGCGCTTCCTGCACGGTTTGCCCGAACGTCTCGTGCTCGCCGGGATGCACGAAGACGTCCATGCTGGCGTACGCCGCGACGAGCTCGTCGCCATACAGCGCGCCGGTGAAAACCGCAGTGGGCATGGCGGATTGCAGCTTGGGCCGATCGACCCCGTCGCCGACGATGACCAGCTGCACACCGCTGTCGAGCGCCAGATCAGCCAACCGCTCGACGTGCTTCTCCGGGGCCAGCCGGCCGACGAAGCCGACGATCGGCTTACCCTCGGGCGACCACCGCCGGCGCAACCCCTCGTCCCGTGCCGACGGCACAAACCCCGTCACGTCGACTCCCCGCGCCCAGCGATGTACCCGTGGGATGCCCTGGGCAACAAGGTCTTCCATGGCAGAAGTAGATGGCGCCAGCGTCCGGTCGGCGAGCCCGTGCAGGTGACGGGTCCACGCCCACACTGCCCGCGACGCCGCACCAACTCCATAGGCCGAGGCGAAACCCGCGACATCGGTTTGGAATACCGCCACCGTCGGCACCCCCAGGCGGCGTGCCGCGCGCAGCCCCCCGTAGCCGAGCAGCGCCGGTGACGCCAGGTGCACCAGGTCGGGTTCGAACCCCCGCAGCACCCGCAGCATCCGCGGCAGCGGCACGCCCAACGGCAGCGACGTCACCTTGGGAAACATCCGCGACGGCGCCCGGTGTACCCGAATGCCGTCGTGAATCCGCTCGGCGGGCGGCTGCCCGGACGGAGTGTCGGGGGCGATGACCAGAGCCTCGTGACCAGTGCGGCGCAAATGCTCGAGGATGCGGACCACCGAGTTGCTGACACCGTTGACGTGCGGGAGAAACGATTCTGCGACGATGGCGACGCGCACACCATTACCGTGGCAGCGCCGGCTGTCGATAAGGTTGCCGGCGAGCATACGGTGTGCGAAATCTGGTGCAAGGGGGTTAACGGATGCGGCGCTGGCTTGGCGTAGTGATGGCGGCGGTGTGGTTGGTCACAGTCGGCACCGCGCATGCCGACGTTCCGCGCACCAGCGACGGCGACGGAATCATGGTCGGGTCTCTTGTCGCGCCAGTGCAGTTGGAGATCTTCTGCGAACCGCAATGCCCGCACTGCGCGGAGTTGGAGTCGACGGATGGTGACCGGATTGCCGGCGAGATCGGCAACGGTCGGCTGGCGGTCACGTATCGCTGGCTGACCTTCCTCGACGACAAACACCACAATGACGCGTCCGCACGCATGACCACTGCGCTGTTTGCGGCAGCCGACCCGACGACTTCATCAACCGCGTATCAGGCGTTCGTGCAAGACCTTTACCGCCACCAAAGCACCGACGGCCCCAACAACAACGACATTGCGGCGATGGCCCGTGAAAGCGGAGTGCCCGAGCCGGTGGCCCAGCGGATCGCGGCCGGCGACAACACCGTCGACACCGGCGCGGTCAATGCCGCCAACAAGGCACGCCTCAATGCGGCGACACCTGAACCCGGCACCCCCACGGTTTACAACCTGAACACCAAAAGTGTTGTCGATATTCAGGATCCAGACTGGCTCGACAAGCTGTTCGGCTGAGGGTCCAGCCGCTTCTCCAGCAGCGCCAGACCAGCGAGTGCGGCGGCCGCGATCAGCCAGCCCACCACTGCAATCGAGCCGGCCGGGATGATCGCCAGCATCGCGGTGCGGTGCTGCACTCGCACCAGATTCGGATTCCTCTTGTCGTATTCGACGTAAATCCGCATGCCGGTGGCCAATTCCGACGGGTAGAGCACCCCGAGCTCGGGACGATAGGTGATCCGGTCGGGCGTGACGAACTCGATGGTGGAGCGCCGGGGCCCGGCGCTGAGCACCTCAGCCTGCGCCACGCCCATGTCGTTTTGGATCGACAGGTCGTTGCGCAAGGCGCCGGCCACCAACAACACCGACTGCAAGGTGACCAGCACGACCGCGACCAGGACGGCGATTCGCATCCAGCGCAGCAGGCGTCGGGCCTGGGTGTCCGGGGCGGAGTCGGCGCGACCGTGGATCAGGATGTGCGCCAACGTCTTTAGACGCTTCACAAGGCAGCCTTGATGGCGGCATGCAGCTGCCGCAGCGACGACCGGTCGGCCTTGACTTCCAGCACCCGCAGGCCGGCGGCCGGCTCGTCGAGAGCCGCGCCGAGTTGGTCGACCTCGATCTGCCGGGAGTCGACGTGATAGGCGCGACACAGCGCGCCGACGTCGACGTCGTGCGGGGTGCCGAAGATGCGGGAGGACACGTCGGAAAACCGCGGATCGCCCTGCTCGAGCAGTTCGAAGATGCCGCCGCCGTTGTCGTTGGACACCACGATGGTCAGCTGCCGCGGCACCGGCTCGGTGGGGCCGATCAGCAGCCCGGAGCTGTCGTGCACGAAGGTCAGGTCGCCGATCAGCGCGACGGTGCGCCCGCCGGCGCGCTCGTGGGCCAGCGCGGCGCCGATCGCCGTCGACACCGTGCCGTCGATGCCGGCGACGCCGCGGTTGGACCGCACTTTGATGTATTTGTGACGCTCCGCGTCCCCGAGTCCGACCAGCGCCGCGTCGCGCACCGGATTGGAGGCGCCCAGCACCAGCTGGTCGCCGGGCCGCAACGCGTCGGCGACGGCGGCGGCCACATGCAAACCGGTGGTCAGCGGGTGCACGGCGAGTTGACCGCGCACCGCGTCCACCGCGTGCCGGTTGAGCTCGGCGCAGCGCTGCAGCCAGGCCGGACTCGGCTCGCCGGTGGTGATCGCCCGGGTACCGTTCGCCTGCGAGTTGCCCGACACATCGGGCCAGCGCGGCCCGGTGGTCAGCGCGTAGACCGGCACCGACGGGTCAGCCAGCAGCGCCGACACCGGCCGGTGCAGGGTGGGCCGGCCCAGCATGATCACCTGCTGGGGGTGCAGTAGCCGCAAGGCCAGCGGATGCAGCGGGTTGGCCACCGGCGGCGCCGTCGGTTCGGCGACGGTCGGCAGCGCCGCCAGGTTGGGGTGTACGCCGGCGCCGTGCCCGGCGATGATGACGGTGTCGGCATTCAGGTCGATGTCCAGCGGCTGGTCGAAACTGACCGGCGGAGTGTGCGTCCAGGGTTTGCCGTCCGGCCGGCCCGGCGGGGTCGGTGCGGTGCCGCGATCGGGAACCAGCGGCTCGCGCAGCGGAATGTCGAACTGGACCGGTCCGGCATTGGCGGTGCGAGCGCCGGTGGCGGCCACCAGGACTCGGCAGGTGGCCGACCGCCAGGTGGCGTTGAGCGCATCCATCTGCTCGGGTGCATCCTCGGCCAACCCGAGGCTGATGGTGGCGCGGACCTGGGTGCCGAAGTAGCCCAGCTGCTCCATGGTCTGGTTGGCGCCGGTGCCGAGCAGCTCGTAGGGCCGGTTGGCCGAGAGCACGATCAGCGGCACCCGCGCGTAGTTGGCCTCCACCACCGCGGGCCCGAGGTTGGCCACCGCGGTGCCCGACGTCATCGCGACGCAGACCGGCGCGTCCCCGGCGACGGCCAGCCCGATGGCCAGATAGCCGGCGGTGCGCTCGTCGATGCGGACATGCAATCGCAGCTGGCCGGCCTGGTCGGCGTCCTGCAGGGCGAAGGCCAGGGGGGCGTTGCGGGAGCCCGGGCACAGCACCACGTCGCGGACGCCGCCGCGAATCAGTTCGTCGACGACGACGCGGGCCTGTGCCGTCGAGGGATTCACCAGTACAGCGTAGCTATCAGCCTCAGGCGGCGATGCCAGCGAGGAACTGCAGGATCGCGGCGTTGACGGTCTCCGGCCGCTCCAGGAACCCCAGATGACCCGCATCGGGGATCTGCAGGTAGCGGCCGTTGGGGATGGCATCGGCGACCTCGCGGCCCAGATGCGGCGGCGTCACGATGTCGTCGGCGAACCCGATCACCAGGACCGGCGCGGTGATGCTCTGGTAGGCCGGCAGCCGGTTGTTCCGCGGCGAGACGTCGAGCTGACAACGCAGGCCCGGGGTGGACTTGATCGGCCACATGGTAAAGATGTCGATCCACTCGGCCACGGCCTTGTCATCGTTGAGTGTTTTGGGTGAAAAGCTTTCCAGCATGCGTACTTTGGCGTCGTAGATCGGTGGCAGCCGGGTCTCCGACTTGATTAGGTCCTCTTCGGCGGTCCGGAAGAATTGCCGGGCGCGGTCCAACCGGCCGCGGGTGGCCATCAGCACCGCCTTGCTGACCAGATCGGGCCGGGACACCATCAGCTCCTGAGCGATGTAGGCGCCCATCGACACCCCGACGATGCGGGCCGGGGCCACATTGAGGCTCTCGATCAGCGCCGCCGTGTCGGCGACCATGGTCTGGGTGGTGAAGCCGCTGGCGTTCTCCGTCGCGCCGATTCCGCGGTTGTCGAAGGTAATGACGCGGTAGCCGGCCGCCAGGAACGCGGGGACCTGATGCAGGTGCCAGCCGCGTCCCGCCCCGCCGCTGCCGGCGATGAACAGGACCGGCTCACCGCTGCCGCGGTCGTCGTAAGCAAGGTTGGTCACCTCATGGACGGTACAAGCTTCCGTTTACGGGCTGTGCGGGCCATGTTCAGCGCGCGGTCCCACATCAGCAGCGTGGCGGCCTTGAGCTGTGCCGGTTTGACCAGCTCGGTGGCCATCAGCGCGCTCGCCGCGGCCTTGGTCGACGCCGACGCCTTGGACATGTGCCCGGAGTCGAACGGCGGCTGCGGGTCGTACTCCATCGACAGCTGGATGGCCTTGGCGCGGCCTTCGCCGCCGAGTTGCCCGGCCAGCCACAACGCCAGGTCGATGCCCGCCGAGACCCCCGCGCAGGTGACCACCTTGCCGACTGGCACGATCCGCTCGTCGCTGACTGGAATGGCCCCGAGGGCCTTCAAGGCGCTCAGCGCCATCCAGTGCGAGGTCGCACGCTGGCCGGTCAGCAATCCGGCGGCGGCCAGGATGATCGAGCCGGAGCACACCGACGTCGTCCAGGTCGTGGTTTCGTGCGCCTTGCGCAGCCAGCTCAACAGCGCCTCGTCGCGGGAATGCTCGACCGAGGTCATGCCACCCGGCACCAAAACCACGTCTGGAGAAGGGGTTTCGGCGAACGAGTGCGTGGCGCCAACGACGAGAACATTGGAGTCCGCGGTGATCGGGCCCGGCTCGTGCCAGACGAAGCGCACCTCGGCTTTGGGCAGCCAGCGCAGCACTTCGTAGGGTCCGATGAAGTCCAGTGCGGTGAAGCCCGGATAAAGCACGATAGCGATCTGCATGAGCTCCTACTTCCCTGCGATGTAGTAGATGTTGAGCGGATCGTCGTCGATCTCCGCGGTCCGCACGTCAGCGAATCCGGCATCGGCGAGCATCGCTTTAGCCAGCTGTTGCCCCCACGCGGTGCCGAGCCCGACGCCGCCATGCGCCAGCGACACCGTCATGCAGTGCATCGTCGAAATCGTGTAGAGGAACGGGGCGAACGGGACGCCGATGTTGTCTTCGAGTTGGCTCGACGCGTTGACGTCGGCCATCAGGAACACTCCCCCGGGTCGCAGCGCGCGATAGATGTTGGCCAACACCGGCGCCGGGTGGGCCTGGTCGTGGATCGCGTCGAACACCGTGATGACGTCGTAGGCGTCGGCGAGGTCGAGCTCGGTCAGGTCACGACGCTCGAAGGTGGCGTTCGACAGGCCCAGGCGCTTGGCTTCTTCGGTGGCCGCGGCGACACCTTCGTCGGAGAAGTCCAGGCCGGTGAACCGGCTCGCCGGAAACGCCTGCGCCATCACATTGATGGCATGGCCGCTGCCGCAGGCGAAGTCGGCCACGTCGGCACCTTCGCGTAACCGCTCCGGCAGGCCGTCGACCAACGGCACGATCACATCGATCAATGCCGCGTCGAACCGGGCGCCGCTCTCCTCGGCCATCAGCGCGTGGAATCGCGGGTACTCGCTGTAGGGCAGCCCACCGCCGTTGTGGAAGCAGCCGACGATCTTCTGCTCGACCTCACCCATCATCGGAATCATTTGCGCCATCCGAGCCAGGTTGTGCGGTCCCGCGGCCTTGGTCAGCACGGCGGCCCGATGGGGCGGCAGGGAGTACGTCGCATCAGCAGCCTGATAGTCGACGATTCCCCCGGCCGCAGCGCCGCCCAGCCATTCGCGCACATAGCGTTCGTTGAGCCCGGCGGCATCGGCGATCTGGGCGCTGGTGGCCGACGGGAGGTCGGCCAGCACGTCGAGCAAACGGGTCTGGTGGCCGATGCTCAACAAAACCGCCAGGCAGGCGCCGTCGATCGCGCCGGCCATCCGCCCGACGAACTGGTCGGTGGTTTCGGCGGACGCCACGGTCTTCTCGTGGGTTGACGTCATGGTGCTCCTCTCGGTTAGGCGAACGTCTTGCGATAGTGATCCGGCGAGATGCCGACGCGGCGAACGAAGTTGCGGCGCATGCTCTCTGCGGATCCAAAGCCGCAGCGCGCCGCGATGGCCGCCACGGTGTCGTCGGTTTCCTCGAGTTGCCGGCGGGCGGCCTCCGTGCGGACACGTTCAACATACGCGCCCGGTGACTCACCGACCTCCGTGGTGAACACCCGAGTGAAATGCCTTGGGCTCATATCGATTCGGCGGGCCAGCTCCGCGATGCTGTGCACGCCGCCCGGCTCGGCCTCGATGGCCTCCTGAACGTCTCGGATCGGCTGTCGCCGGGCGCGCGGCATCCACACCGGTGCGGCGAACTGCGTCTGTCCCCCGGGTCGCCGCAGATAGAGCACCAGCCAGCGGGCCACCGTCTGCGCCATCTCGGTGCCGTGATCGTCTTCGACCAGTGACAGCGCCAGGTCGATGCCCGCGGTGACGCCGGCCGCGGTCCAGACCTTGTCGGAACTGCGCACGAAGATCGGGTCGGGATCGACGACGATCGACGGGAATTCGTTTGCCAGCCGCTCGGCCGACCCCCAGTGCGTGGTGGCGACGCAGTCGTCCAGCAGCCCGGCTTGCGCGGCCAAGAAGGCGCCGGTGCAGACGCTGGCCACCCGCCGGCTGCGGGTGGCGACCGCGCGGATCCAGTCGACGATCTTGGGGTTGGCCCGGGCCTTGTGAACGCCGGCGCCGCCGGGCAGCACGACGGTGTCGACCGGTTGGCCAGGGTCGGGGAGCTCGGCCGTCGCGACGGCGAGGCCCGAGCTCGTCGTCACCGGTTGACCATCGACCGACACCACCACCGGCTGGTATCCGTCACGGCCTTCCGCCGCGAGCTTCGTCGAGGCCGTCGCGAACACTTCCAGCGGGCCGACGAGATCCAGCGTCTGCATCCCGGGGAAGCTGAAAAACACCACGGTGCGGGTCATAGCTGTCAGTGTTCAGCACCGACATGGTGGCGTCTAGGTCGGGTATCCCACAGATTAGGACACCGCCTAAAGCTTCTTGAGCCCTCGGACGATCTTGTAGAACGGCACGCTGGCGGCCAAGCCGTTGCGCAGGCTGCGCTGCATCGGGCTGAAGTGCGCCAGCACGATGTAGCGAACTCCGCAGTCTCGCCACTCCGCGACCCGATCGATGATCTCGTTGGCCGTGCCGGCGAGCAACGTGTCGCGCAAGACTTCCGGCGGAATGCCCTTGATGTAGGACAGCGCGGTCTGCTCGTCCCAGTCCTGGGGCAGGATGTCCTGTGCACCGCCGAAGCCGACCCCCAACGGGTGCTGTGCACCGTGTCGGGCGAAGACCGCGTCGGTTGCGTTCAGCGCCCACGCTTTGATCATTTCGGATTCCAGGCCCTGATCCACCTCTGCGGCACTGCGGCCGGTGACGACGCCCATCCACATGGCCGGAACGATCGACATCGGGTCGCGTCCCGCATCCGATGCCGCCGCGCGAACGGCGTCCAACCGCTGCGCGTACTCCTGCGGTTGGTGCACGGCCGCGGGATAGAACCCGTCGGCGTAGCGGCCGACCGCGCGCAACATGCGCGGCCCGTGTGCGGCGATCCAGATCGGCGGCCAGCTACCGCGATACGGCGGCAGATCGAACAGCGCGTTGCGCAGCGGAAAGTACGGCGAATCCCGGTTGACCAGTTCGCCGTTCGAGTCCCACAGCGCGCGGATCGTCGCCATCGCCTCCTCGAACCGGGCCACTGGCTTGGACCAATCCACCCCGTAGGGTTCGTTGCCTTCCCGTTCGCCGGTGCCGATACCCAGGATGGCCCGACCGCGGGTGAGCAGATGCAGTGTGGCGGCGGCCTGCGCGGTGACCGCCGGATTGCGCCGGCCGGTATCGGTCACCGAGGTGCCCAGCCGGATGCGGCCGACGCGGTTGCGGGCGGCGATATGCCCGAGCATCGTCCACGGCTCCAGGAAGGCGTCCACCTTCGGCATGAGCTTGGTGGCGCCGACGTACTTCGGCTGCCACAGCGCTCGGGGAAACAGCGCGTTGAGGTGGTCGGGCACCCAAAACGAGTCGACCCGACTGACCACCGCGGCCAGGTAGTTAGCTCTGGTGAAGGTGTCGGCTGCTGGGCGCGCGGCGGTGATCCCGTCCTGGATGCCCACGCGAAATCCGGTCATATCCGGAAGTTTCGACCCGGCGGCCCGCAGCGGCCTAGAGTAGCCGGCTACCTCAAAATTGCGTGGCAGCTCCTGACACGGTCGATCCACCATTGCCGCCGCTTCGGCGGCGCCGCCAGCGCCGGTATCCGCGCCGGGTCTGGCGTGATCGCTGCGACCGGTAGGTAGCCGTCCCCCGGTATCGCGGGCTCGGCGACGTCGTCGACGAACAGGCCGCCGGTGCCCAGCCCGCAGGCATGGCGCAGTTCGGGCAGCGCGGCGGCGGCGGTGAGGCCGATGCCGATCCCAACCGCGGAATCCAACGCACTGGAAACCACGACGGGGATGTCGATCTGCGCAGCGATGTCCAGCATCTTCGAAACTCCGCCCAGCGGGGCGACTTTCAGCACGGCGATGTCGGCGGCGTTGGCACGGACCACGTTGAGCGGATCGTCGGCTTTGCGGATGCTTTCGTCGGCGGCGATCGGCACGTCGATGCGTCGCCTGAGCTCGGCGAGTTCTTCGACGGTGCTGCAGGGTTGCTCGAGGTATTCCAGTGGCCCGTCGGCGGTCAACGCCTGCGCGGCGTCGACGGCCTGTGCGACGGTCCAGCCGCCGTTGGCATCGACCCGCACGGTGGGAATCAACGCGCGGACGGCGTCGACGCGCGCAACGTCGTCGGCCAACGTCTGCCCGGGCTCGGCGACCTTGACCTTGGCGGTGGTCGTGCCCGGAAACCGCGCCAGCACCTCGGGTACTTGGGCGGCGTCGACGGCGGGGACAGTGGCGTTGATCGGAATGCGGTCTCGTCGCGGTGGGGGCGGTTGTCGGTAGGCGGCCTCGATGGCCGCGGCCAGCCAGTGCGCGGCCTCGGCCGGCCCGTATTCGGGAAAGGCGCCGAACTCACCCCAGCCTTTGGGACCGTCGATCAACGCGACTTCACGAGTGGTGATGCCGCGGAAGCGAACTCGCATCGGCAGCGCGACGACATGCAGGCGGTCGAGAATGTCGTCGAGCGCAGGTATCACTGGCCGTGGACCTGGCGGCCGGCCAGAAATGTTGCCCGCACATCGAGATCGGCGATCTGCTCAGCCGGTACGGCGCGCGGGTCGGCCGACAGCACCACCATGTCGGCGTACTTGCCGACCTCGAGTGAGCCGATGACGTCGTCGGCGAACAGCTGCCAGGCGGCGTCGATGGTCTGCGCGCGGATCGCCTGCTCGACCGTCAACCGCTCCTCGGGAGCGAGCACCCGGCCGCTCGGCGCTACCCGGGTCGCGGCGACGCTGATGTTGCGCAGCGGCTCCTCGGGAGTGACCGGCGGGTCGTTGTGCAGCGAGATGCGCATACCGGTGGCCACTGCCGAACCGGCCGGCATCCACCGTGATCCACGTTCCGGACCGAACAGGCCGTCGACGATGACGTCGCCCCAGTAATGGATCTGATCGACAAAGATGCTGCAGGTGACGCCGAGGGCGGCGGCTCTTTGCAGCTGGTCGGTCCGGATGGCACCGACATGTTCGAGCCGCAGCCGATGGTCGTCGCGCGGATTGTGTTGCAGCGCTTCCTCGTACACATCGAGAATGGTGTCGATTCCCGCGTCGCCCTGCACATGGCAAGCCATCGGCCAGCCCAACGGGAAGTAGGCGCCCACAATTTCGGCAAGCTGCTCACGGGTGTAGTTGGCATGCCCGCACGACCCGGGCACTACGCCGATGGTGCGGGTGGCCTCAGTGTCCAGATACGGAAATGAGAGATCGATATTGCCGATCCACGGCGAACCGTCCACCCAGATTTTGATGCCGACCTGGCGCACCATGTCGTCACCGTCGCCGGGCGCCGCATCGGTGGACATCTGCGGGTTGGAGATCTCATACATCCGCAACCGGACACTCAGGTTCCCGCGCAGTTGGTCGACCACGGGCCGAAACGCCGGATCGAACGCCATCTCTGAGCAGGTGGTCAGCCCGGCGCGATTGAGCCGGGCGCACTCGGCCAGCAGCATCCCCGGGTAGTCGCCGGGTTCGATGGCGCCGCCCAGCAGCGGGAAAACCGCGCCGGTTTCTTCGGCGGTGCCATCAAGCTCGCCGTTAGCGTCGCGACCGTACTTGGCGCCCTTGGGATCCAGAGTATCCCGTGTCAGGCCGGCACGTTGTGCGGCGTGCGAGTTGAAAAAGGCCTTGTGTCCGGAGTTGTGCATGATCACCAGCGGCCCGTTGGGCGCGATGTCGTCGAGCCAGCCCAGCGTGGGCTCGGGAAGTCCGGGCTGCAGCAGCGGATCCCACCCGTTGAGGTACGCGCCGGCCGCGCCCCGCTGGGCGGTCTCCCGTCGGATGGCGTCGACGACGGCGTCGGCGTCGCGGATTGTGACAGGCCGGATGTCGACGAGACGGTCGGACAGCGCGACGGCCTCCATCAGCGGATGTCCATGTGCCTCGACGAATCCCGGCATCACGCAGCCGTCGCCGACGTCCATGGTTTGGGTGTCGGGGCCGATGAGCCCGTCGACGTGCGCCCGGCTGCCAACGGCAATGATTCGGCCGTCGGCGACAGCTACCGCCTCAGCGGTGGGCCGCGCCTCATCGACGGTGAGCACCGTGCCGGTGATGACAAGGTCAGCGACGGCCATACGCGGCGATATTAATGGACAGATGGCCGCGGACGAGCTGCCGCGCCGACCATGCGGCCCTCCTAGGACATGATGGCGCATGTGATATCAGGGTGGAGGAGGGGGCTCGGCTCTTTCTGTAACACGTTCTAGTCTTGGGGTCATGACCGACGACCTGCTGCGCAACCCGACCCACAACGGCCACCTGCTGGTGGGCGCGCTCAAGCGCCATCGCGACAAGCCGGTGCTGTTCCTCGGCGACACCACGCTGACCGGCGGCCAGCTGGCCGGCAAGGTCAGCCAGTACATCCAGGCCTTCGAGGCGCTGGGCGCCGGCACCGGCGCCGCGGTCGGATTGCTGTCACTCAACCGGCCCGAGGTGTTGATGATCATCGGCGCCGGCCAGGCTCGGGGCTACCGGCGCACCGCGCTGCACCCGCTGGGTTCGCTGGACGACCACGCCTATGTGCTGTCCGACGCGGGTATCAGCTCGCTGATCATTGACCCCAACCCGATGTTCGTCGAGCGCGCGGTCGGTCTGTTGGAGCGGGTGGACTCGCTCAAGCAGATTCTGACCATCGGCCCGGTGCCGGATGCGTTGAAGCACGTGGCGGTCGACTTGTCGGCCGAGGCGGACAAGTACGAGCCACGTCCGTTGGTGGCCGCCGACCTGCCACCGGACCAGGTGATCGGCTTGACCTACACCGGCGGGACCACCGGCAAGCCCAAGGGCGTGATGGGCACCGCGCAGTCGATCAGCACGATGACGTCGGTGCAGCTGGCCGAATGGGAATGGCCCGACCATCCACGGTTTTTGATGTGCACCCCGCTCTCGCATGCCGGTGCGGCGTTCTTCATCCCGACGGTGGTCAAGGGCGGCGAGATGATCGTGCTCGGCAAGTTCGATCCCGCCGAAGTACTGAGAATCATTGAGGAGCAACGGATCACGGCGACCATGCTGGTGCCGTCGATGCTGTACGCGCTGATGGACCACCCGGATTCGCACACCCGCGACCTGTCGTCGCTGGAGACCGTCTACTACGGCGCCTCGGCGATCAACCCGGTGCGGCTGGCCGAGGCGATTCGGCGGTTCGGGCCGATCTTCGCGCAGTACTACGGGCAGTCCGAAGCGCCGATGGTGATCACGTATCTGGGTAAGGCCGATCACGACGAGAAGCGGCTGACGTCCTGCGGCCGGCCGACGCTGTTTGCCCGCACTGCGCTGCTGGACCTGGACGGCAACCCGGTGCCGCAGGGCGAAGTGGGCGAAATCTGTGTCAGCGGACCACTTTTGGCCGGCGGCTACTGGAACCTGCCGGAGGCGACGGCCGACACGTTCCGCGACGGTTGGCTGCACACCGGTGACATGGCCCGCGAGGACGAGGACGGCTTCTACTACATCGTCGACCGGGTCAAGGACATGATCGTCACCGGCGGGTTCAATGTGTTCCCGCGGGAGGTCGAAGACGTCGTGGCCGAGCATCCGGCCATCGCGCAGGTGTGCGTGGTCGGGTCGCCCGACGACAAGTGGGGCGAGGCCGTCACCGCGGTGGTGGTGCTGCGCTCCGACGCACCGTCTGACGACAACGCGGTCGCGGCGATGACCGCCGAAATCCAGGCCGCAGTCAAGGACCGCAAGGGATCGGTGCAATCGCCCAAGCGGGTGGTCGTCGTCGAGGCGTTGCCGTTGACCGGGCTGGGCAAGCCCGACAAGAAGGCGGTGCGCGCACAGTTCTGGGAGGGCGCCGGCCGAGCCGTCGGCTGACGGCTCTTATCGCCGAGCGTGAAGTTAGGTTCACGCTCGCGACCCAACGTGAAACTGGTTTCACACTCGCGCACTACTGTGGCAGCCATGGCTAAAGCGGACGCGCTCAAGCCGCCGTGGTGGCTCAAGCCGATGAACAAGCTGTTCATCCGGATGTCGCGGCTGGGTTTGCGATTCGGCGGCGAGAGCCCGGTGGTGTTGACGGTGGCGGGACGCAAATCGGGACAGCCTCGTTCGACACCGGTCACCCCGATGACCGTCGACGACAAGGAGTACATCGTCGGCGGATTCCCGGGAGCCGATTGGGTGGCCAACGTTCGCGCCGCCGCCGAAGCCACGGTGTCCCGCGGTCGACGGCGTGAACGAGTACGAGTCGTCGAGCTTTCCGCCGACGAGGCACGGCCGCTGCTGCGGATCTGGCCAATCGAGGTGCCCACTGGCGTCGGCTTCCTGAAACGCTCCGGACTGGTCACCGACGGCCGCCCGGAAGAATTCGAGGCGCTGGCCGGGATTTGCCCGGTGTTTCGCCTGGACCTACTAGGAGCCCAACAGCCTTGAGCGACAATCCCTTTGACCCAGACGTTTGGCAGACGGTCGACGGCTTTGCCGAGCTGACCGATATCACCTATCACCGCCACGTCAATGACGCCACCGTGCGGGTGGCGTTCGACCGGCCGGAGGTACGCAACGCGTTTCGGCCGCATACCGTCGACGAGCTCTACCGCGTCTTGGATCGCGCCCGGATGTCCCCGGACGTCGGCGTGGTGTTGTTGACCGGGAACGGGCCGTCACCCAAAGACGGCGGCTGGGCGTTCTGCTCCGGCGGGGATCAGCGCATCCGCGGACGCAGCGGCTACCAGTACGCCTCGGGTGAGACCGCCGACACCGTCGACGCGGCCCGCGCCGGGCGGCTGCACATCCTCGAAGTGCAGCGGCTGATCCGGTTCATGCCCAAGATCGTCATCTGCCTGGTCAACGGGTGGGCGGCCGGCGGCGGGCACAGCCTGCACGTGGTGTGCGACCTCACCCTGGCCAGCCGTGAGCATGCCCGGTTCAAGCAGACCGACGCCGACGTCGGCAGCTTCGACGGGGGCTTCGGCAGCGCGTATCTCGCCCGCCAGGTGGGCCAGAAGTTCGCGCGCGAGATCTTCTTTTTGGGCCGCGACTACACCGCCGAGCAGATGCATGCGATGGGCGCGGTCAACGCCGTCGTCGACCACGCCGAATTGGAAGCCACCGGCATGCAGTGGGCAGCCGAAATCAACGCGAAATCGCCTCAGGCGCAACGGATGCTCAAATACGCGTTCAACTTGCTCGACGACGGCCTGGTGGGCCAGCAGCTGTTCGCCGGCGAAGCCACCCGGTTGGCCTACATGACCGACGAGGCCGTCGAAGGCCGCGACGCCTTTTTGGAAAAGCGTCCACCCGATTGGAGTCGCTTCCCGCGATATTTCTGACCGATGGCCGCCACCTAGACTCGCGACGTGAGCAAGAGCCCATTACGTCGTATCACCGAGCAGATCGCGCTGACCGCCATGCGGCCGCCCATCGCGCCGCAACTGCGCCTCTACCAGCCGGCGGCCAAGCCGGTCGAACTGGACGGCAAACGGGTGCTGCTCACCGGCGCATCGTCGGGGATCGGCGAGAGCGCCGCGGAAAAGTTCGCCCGGCGCGGCGCCACCGTGGTCGCCGTCGCCCGCCGCAAAGAACTCCTCGACGCCGTCGTCGAACGCATCACCAAAGCGGGCGGCTCCGCCCTGGCGATCCCGTGCGACCTGTCGAATATGGAGGCCGTCGACGCGCTGGTCGCCGACGTCGAGCAGCGCCTCGGCGGAGTAGACATCCTGGTCAACAACGCCGGTCGGTCCATCCGACGCCCGTTGGCCGAGTCGCTGGAACGCTGGCACGACGTCGAGCGGACCATGGTGCTCAACTACTACTCGCCGCTGCGGCTGATCCGCGGGATCGCGCCCGGAATGCTCGAGCGCGGCGACGGCCACATCATCAACGTCGCCACCTGGGGCGTGTTCAGCGAGGCGTCACCGTTGTTCTCGGTCTACAACGCGTCGAAGGCGGCGCTGTCCGCGGTGAGCCGGGTGATCGAGACGGAATGGAGCCCGAAGGGTGTGCAGTCGACCACGCTGTACTACCCGCTGGTGCACACGCCGATGGTGGCGCCGACGAAAGCCTTCGCCAAACGACCGGGACTGACCGCCGACGAGGCGGGCGACTGGATGATCACCGCCGCGCGCAGCCGGCCGGTCCGGATTGCGCCGCGCATGGCGCTGGCGATCAAGGCGCTTGACATCGCAAGCCCGTTCGGGGTCACCACGCTGATGAAACGGCGGGACACCGGATCGGCGTGATAGACACGATGACATGGAGATACTGGCCAGCCGGGTGCTGTTCCGGCCGGCGGACTATCAGCGGTCGCTGAGCTTCTACCGGGACCAGCTCGGGTTGGCGATCGCCCGCGAATACGGCGCGGGCACGGTGTTTTACGCCGGCCAGTCGTTGATCGAGCTGGCCGGTCACGGCGCGCCCGAGCAGGCGGCTGGGCCGTTTCCCGGAGCGCTGTGGCTGCAAGTGCGCGACGTCCGCGCCACTCAGGCCGAGCTCGAGAGCAGGAGCGTGCCGATCGCCCGGGAAGCCCGTCGCGAATCCTGGGGGCTGCACGAGATGCACGTCACAGATCCCGACGGCGTGACACTGATCTTCGTCGAAATACCCGGCGACCATCCGCTGCGCCGCGACACCCGAGGTGAACGTCGCGGAACCGAAGGTTAACCGCGGGCAAACATCTGGCAACTAGTCAGAATCACCCGCGTTTCAGGGGCTGACTTGTTCGACATTCGAACCCCCCGGCCAGCAGAATTGGCCCCGTGAACCTTGAGTTGTTCCTCCTGATCATCGTGGTGATCACGGCACTCGCGTTCGACTTCACCAATGGGTTTCACGACACCGGCAACGCGATGGCGACCTCAATTGCCAGCGGAGCACTGACGCCTAAGGCCGCGGTGACTCTATCGGCGGTGTTGAACCTGGTCGGCGCGTTTTTGTCGACCGCCGTCGCGGCAACGATCGCCAAAGATCTGGTCGACGCTCACCTGGTGACCTTGGAACTGGTGTTCGCGGGTCTGGTCGGTGGGATCGTGTGGAATCTGCTGACGTGGCTGCTCGGGATACCGTCCAGCTCCTCGCACGCGCTGGTGGGCGGCATTGTCGGGGCAATGATCGCCGCAGTCGGCGGGCACGGGGTGATCTGGACCGGGGTCGTTTCGCGGGTCGTGATCCCCGCGGTGGTGGCCTCGGTGCTGGCCACGGTGGTCGGAGCAGTCGGCACCTGGCTGGTCTACCGTCTGGTCCGCCGTGTTCCGGAAAAGCGCAGCGAACGCAGCTTCCGTCGCGGCCAGGTGTTCTCGGCGGGCCTGGTGTCGCTGGCCCACGGCACCAACGACGCGCAGAAGACGATGGGTGTGATCTTCCTGGCGCTGATGTCCTACGGCGCCGTCAGCAAGAGCGCCACCCTGCCGCCGCTGTGGGTCATCGTGTGCTGTGCGCTGGCGATGGCCGCGGGAACCTACTTCGGCGGCTGGCGGATCATCCGCACCCTGGGTAAGGGCTTGGTCGAGATCAAGCCGCCGCAAGGCATGTCGGCTGAATCATCCTCGGCCGCAATCATCTTGCTGTCCGCCCACTTCGGGTATGCGCTGTCCACCACCCAGGTGGTCACCGGTTCCGTGTTGGGCAGTGGTGTCGGCAAACCCGGCGCCGAGGTGCGCTGGGGCGTGGCCGGCCGGATGGCCACCGCCTGGGGGGTGACGCTGCCGTCGGCCGGCATCGTCGGCGCCGTCACCTACCTGCTGGTGCACAGCATCGGCGGCTACCTGGGTGTGATCGTCGGCTTCACGCTGCTGTCGGCGGTATCGCTGGCCATCTGGCTGCAGTCGCGCAAGGTGCGCGTCGACCACACCAACGTCAACAGTGAATGGGCCGGCAACCTCACGGCCGGGCTGGACTCCCCCAACGCACAGGCTGCCCACGTCAACGGGGAGGTCCACGAACTCGACGCCGCCACGCCGGCCGACCGCCCTCAGTCCACCCCACGTCTGTACGCGTCGTGAGTACCTGGTTCAACTATGCCGCGACCCTGAAGATCCTGGTCTTCGGATTGCTGGTCGGTGCTGCGCTGCCGGCAATGTTTGCGCTCGGCGTGCGGCTCGGCGCCGCCGGCGCCGGCATCAGCGGCGACGCCGTCACCCGGAAACGTCCCGCACTGGTCGCGCTGAGCTGGACGATGTACGCCGTCGTGCTGGCGGCGGTCGTAATCGGCGTGTTGTTCATCGCGCGTGACTTCATCGGACACCACACCGGCTGGTTCATCCTCGGCGCCAAACCCACGTAAGCTCGGATTCGTTGCCCAGTTATGCGTAGCGGGGGAGGTGACGGAGTGTGAACCGATTCCTCAGTTCGATCGTCACCTGGTTGCGCGCGGGGTATCCCGACGGCGTGCCGCAAACCGACTACATCCCGTTGCTGGCACTGCTGTCCCGGCGGTTGACCAACGACGAGGTCAAAGCGGTGGCCAGTGAACTGATGCAGCGTGGCGACTTCGATCAGATCGACATCGGCGTGGTGATTACCCAGTTCACCGACAACTTGCCCGCCCCCGAGGATATCGAGCGGGTGCGGGAACGCTTGGCCGCCAAGGGTTGGCCGTTCGACGACGTCCGCGAGGAGCGCGAATAGCCGTCCTGCGCGCACTTGCCGTCCCGCCAGGTACTGCGGTGCGCACACTGATGCCAGCGCTGGAAGCTGTTCTGTCCGGCGGTGTTTCGACGCTGCTGCCGATGCCCGCTTCGGCTTCCGACGCGCCGGGGCTGGGAGTTGGCGAGCAGATCGACGACGACGTCGCGCTGGTGGTGACGACGTCGGGAACCACCGGTGCGCCCAAGGGTGCGCTGCTGACCGCTGCGGCGCTGACCGCCAGCGCCTCGGCCACCCATGCGCGTCTGGGCGGCTCGGGCCGCTGGCTGCTGGCGTTGCCGCCGTATCACATTGCCGGCGTGCAGGTGCTGGTGCGCAGCCTGGTGGCCGGGACCGAGCCGGTCGAACTCGACGTCTCCGCTGGGTTCGATATCTCCCAGTTGCCTTCTGCCGTCGAGCGTCTCGGCTCGGGGCGGCGTTACACGTCGCTGGTCGCCGCGCAGCTGGCCAAAGCGTTGGCCGATCCGGCGGCCACCGCCGCGCTGGCTGCATTGGATGCTGTTCTCATCGGCGGCGGGCCTGCGCCGCCGCCGGTGCTGGAGTCAGCTGCTGCCGCAGGCATCGCCGTGGTCCGCACCTACGGCATGAGCGAGACCGCCGGCGGGTGTGTTTACGACGGTATGCCGCTCGACGGGGTACGGCTGCGAGTGGAACCTGATGGTCGCATCATGATCGGCGGCGCGACGCTGGCCAACGGCTATCGCAACCCACCGGATCCCGACCCGTTTGCCGAGCGCGGCTGGTTTCGCACCGACGACATTGGCGCACTGGATGATTCGGGGGAACTTCGGGTGCTCGGCCGAGCGGACGAGGCGATCAGCACCGGCGGATCGACCGTGTTGCCACAGCCAGTGGAGGCCGCGCTGCGCACGCATCCCGCTGTCGCCGACTGTGCGGTGTTCGGAGTCGCCGACAATCGACTGGGTCAACGGGTGGCCGTCGCGGTGCTGGTGGCCGAGGGTTGTGCCGCACCGGCATTGGAGGACTTGCGTGCCCACGTGGTTAGCACGTTGGACGTAACAGCGGCGCCACGCGAGCTGCACGTCGTCGATGCGCTGCCGCTGCGCGGCATCGGCAAAGTGGATCGCCAAGCGTTGGCGCGGCGATACGGCAGATGATGGGCTAGGTGTTGCGGGGCAGGGGTTGTTGACGGCAGCGCGTCGCTCCCGGCCGCAGGCCGGGATATGCCTTATCGAACGGATAGGCGCGTGGCCCTCGGTTAGTTTGGCGGGGCTGGACTGGCTCGGACGAGTCCAGTGAGGATCATGTCGAGTCCGGTGTTGAATCGCCGGTCGCGGTCGCCGGTCAGTATTGCGATGAGGTCATCGGCCTCGGCAGGCCGACGGTCGCCACTGTCGGCGACCTGCTGTACCAGCGAGTCCCACTCGTCTGTGCCTTTGAGCTCAAGGAAGGCCTGTTCGTCGATCACGAATCCGGTTGTGTAGGAGCGTAATAGGGCTGCAAGCTGGCCTGGGGGGTATTCGGGTGCGGTGACCGCTTGCAGCAGTGCCATCAGCGTTGCCGACAGGTTGAGCGTCGCGGCCAAGGGGGCATAGGAGCCGGCGATGATGCGTCCGCCGTCCCGAAATGCCAGCATCGCACGGCGCATACGCCCGCAGCAGGTCTTCACCTGTTTGACTGATGGGACAGCGGTGTCGATGTCGGAGAGGTCGATGGTGGCGTAAATCGCGTCAGCCATCGCCCGCTGCAGGTCTTTGCGATCCCGAAAGTGCTTGTACAACGCTCCCGGAGTGACTTCGGCAGTTGCCGCCAGCCGCCGCATCGTCAGCGCATCCAACCCGTTGGCGCCCACGTATTCGTGAGCGAGCGCCACCAACGCGTCACGAGTTAATCCACGCTTGACCATCGCAGGCCAGCGTAGAGCGGTTTTGTTGACAGAGCGGTCGCCTGACCCCTAACTTCGTCTTGGTAAACATTGTTTACCAGATGGGGGCGGGATGGCAGAGCACCAGGTAGTGATCGCAGGTGCGGGTCCGACGGGTCTGATGCTGGCCGGCGAACTGGCGCTAGCGGGAGCTGACGTTGCCGTGATGGAGCGTCGAACCGGTCGTGACCTGGTGGGTTCGCGTGCAGGTGGCATGACGCCGCGCACGATTGAGGTGCTCGATCAACGCGGCATTGCCGATCGATTCCTCGACGAGGGCACCATCGGCCAAAACAGCCACTACGCAGGGCTGTTCTACGACGTCTCCGATCTGCCGACCCGGCACAATTACGGGCTCGCACTGTTGCAGTACCGCGTCGAAACGATCCTTGCCGACTGGATCGCCGAACTGGGTGTGCCCGTTCACTACGGCTGTGAGGTCACCGGCTTCACCCAAGACGACTCCGGCGTCAACGCCATCGTGTCGGACGGGACCACGCTGCGGGCCGGATACCTGGTCGGGTGCGACGGGGGCCGCAGCGTGGTCCGGAAAAGGGCCGGTATCGACTTCCCCGGATGGGAACCCTCGACCAGTTGCCTGGTCGCCGACGTTCGCCTGACCGACGAGCCGCCTTGGGGTCTGCATCGACACGGCGGGTTCCACTCGTTCTTCACCTTCGACGGCGAAGAGACCGTGCGGGTAATGGTGACCGAACCGCAGGTCGGAAACACCGCCGAACCCACCCTGACCGACCTCAGCGAGGCGCTCATTGCTGCACGCGGAACAGATTACGGATTACGCAGTGCCACATGGATTTCCCGGTTCACCGACACTACGCGCCACGCTGCGACCTACCGAGCCGGGCGCGTGCTGTTGGCTGGCGACGCCGGGCACATCCATTTCCCGATCGGTGGGCAAGGCCTCAACACCGGGATCCAGGACGCGGTTAACCTGGGCTGGAAACTCGCGCGAGTCGCGCGTAACGCAGCGCCTGGAGAACTCCTCGACAGCTATCACGCTGAACGGCATCCCGTCGCCGGGCGCGTGCTGCACAACACCATGGCCCAAACCGCGCTCAATGGACCTGGGGAACGCATCGATGCCCTCCGGGACACCATGGCCGAGCTGCTCACCATGCGCGAACCCCGTACCCGAATTGCCGCCATGATGTGCGGGCTGGATATCCGTTACGACCTCGGCGACGGGCACCCGCTGCTCGGCCGCCGCGTGCCAGACCTAGACCTACAGACCCCGTCCCGTCCCACTCGGGTGTTCACCCTCCTGCACCAGTCCCATGGCGTCCTGCTGAAGTTCGGTGGCCAACCATGGGACTTCGACATCACGCCCTGGTCAGACCAAGTGTCGACGTTCGACGTGCATTACAGCGGAGCGTGGGAGCTCCCGGTCATCGGCGAAGTGGCGGCGCCGGATGCAGTGCTGGTCCGGCCTGATGGCTACGTCGCCTGGGTGGCGGACGGCTCAACCGCGGGATTACCGGATGCGCTCGACAGGTGGTTCACCTAATTCCCTTGCGCCCAAAGCGCTGGCCTACGAGAAGAACTCCGCCCTGATCCGCTTGCCCGGCCGATTCAACAGCTCAGCAAGAAGAATGTCCCACCATGTCTCACCGCAATGCCCCACTGCCACCCGAAGGCCGCCGACGTCTCGTCCAACGATGCCAGCACCGCCCAATCGCACATGTTGCAGCCGGGATGCGGCAGCGACCACGCCCGCACCGTCGCCCGACGCAATACCAATGGCGAACGCGGCGGATATGTGTACCTGCACTCCGCCGCCGACAGTTACTCCCGGCCTGCTTACACCGAAGCCCTCACGGACGAGAAAGCGGCTACAGCAATCGGATTCATGCACCGCGCCCGAGCGTGGTTCGCCGCTCATGGCATCGCCCGAATCGGGCAGATAGTCACCGACAACGGAGCATGCAACCGAACCGATGCATTCGCCCGAGCCATGCTCGGAGCGCGCCCCCAAAGAATCAGACCCTACACCCCACGCCATAACGGAAAAGTGGAGCGCTACAACAAAATTCTCGTCGAAGAGTTCCTCTACGCACGTCCGTGGACATCAGAGCAAGAGCGAGTTGCCGCCCTCGGCATATGGAACATCCACTACAACTACCACCGGCCGCACAGCGCAGCTAGAGGGCAGCCACCGGCCTCCCGGGTCACTGCAGGCGTCACCAACCTCATGGCCTCATACAACTAGGCGCCGCGCTTGCGGGCCAGCAGCTACTCTGACACGACATGACGGGCGACATCCATCCAGAAGTAGCCGCACCGCTGACGGATGCGCGGCGGTTGGTGTCGATCATGGACGACCAGTTACACAAGATGAACGATGCGACATTCATAGCCGCCGACGACTCCGAGACAGTTGAGGTCACCCTCAACGGGCATCGTCAGTTAACCGGCGTCGTCATCCACGATGGCCTGCTGCGGTTGGGCGCAGAGACCGTCGAGCAGCGTCTCAACGAAGCGCTTCGTAACGCCACCGATGCCGCATCGGCGTCAATGGTGGCCGATCAGAAGCGAATCGACGAACTGCTCGACCACCTGACCGACGGGTGACAATCATCAAAGCCGCCGTATGACGATTGCGCGGTAGATCCAGCCCGCGCCGATGATCGTCTCCTTCAACGTGTTCTTGAAATCCTTGGTGTCGAACCGGAAAAGCTGGCCGTTCACCTTGCCCTCGGCCTTCTCATGCAACTGGCCAGTTTTCCAGGTGTAGCCGGAGTCAGTGAAGCCATCGCTATCTGTCGTGGAGAACCAGCCATAACACCGATCCCTCGATCGAACCTGGTGTGCGCCGAGGCGAAAGCGTAGATGGGTGGTAAACGTTTCATTGAGCCCGACTTCGGTGAAGATGTCCTTCCAGTAAGGGTCGCTGGTCTTCCACTCCGCCACCAAGTCAACCTTCTCTAGAGTACCGTCCCGCACCTGCCAGGGAGATGTGGGGCGGTTCAACCCCATCAACCGCAGCCGTAGCTCTTCCGGGTCGACGGCCAAGACATCAGGATCGGGCCTGGTGATGCCGCGGATACGATCGCGAAATCCCATGCGGATTAGTCAATCATGATGCGGGGTCAGAACCGCCCCCGCATCTCCGAGAATCCGACATTCCATCTGACACAACTCAATTCATGGGTTTTTCGTCATTCTGCATATCAAATTTGATGTCGTCACCCTCGACGGCGGTAGTCGTCACAGTCACGCCCAATTTGCTGTCGCCTACCGTGAGCACGCACCGCTGTGTCGCGCCCACCTTGGCTGGAAGGTCGCCATTGCAAACAACTGAATCGGCCTTCGCCCCCGCATGCGCCTCTTCTTTCTGCTTGACGGTGGCAGCCAACTTGTCCTTCGACAGCGCCGGTGTTTTATGGATTTCCGCGTGTGTGGAGCATGCGCCCACAAGGGTCGCTGCGGTCAGCATCGCGGCCGCGATAGCCCGTCGCCGATACGAATTCATTGGTGTCATGCTCAACTGTTCCTATCTGATCTCGTGGGTTCTCGTCGGCGGCTAAGCATCACACCATCGGCCGCTCATCGACCTGGATGTCGAACTTGACATCGCCGCCATCGACGTCTACGACCCTGACGGTGACACCGAGCTTGTCCTCACCGACGGTCAATGCGCACCGCTGGATCGCACCGACCTGTGCAGGCAGGCCGCCGTTACACACCAACCCATCTGCCTTCTTTTCGACGAACTGCTCAAGAAGCTGCTTCACCCGAATTTCAAGCTGCTCCTTCGACACCTCGCCAGGCTGATTCGAATCCCGCGGCGCCTGCTCCCGAGCAGCGGCCGCGGTACCGGCGACTTCGGCACTGATCGAGTCCATGAATTCCACCACCGCGGATTTCGCGATGTCATAGACATCGACCGGCGCGCTGTACAACAGCTGCAGCAGCAGAAGTACCGTCGGTTCCTCGGTGGGAACCTCGAACAGGAACTGAGACTGCATGATATCCACGTCGCGCCCGCCGAGGTTGACGGTGAATCGAAGCTCCTGGGCGTATTGGCGCGGCGGTGCATCGGAAATCAGACCTTCTCGCAGGACAGCTATGCCCTCCGCTTGGCCTTCCAGGCTCTGCCGATAGCCGGCAGCCAACAGCGACAAATCGTCGCCGGCGTTGATCGCCTGCTCGGCGACGGTGATGTTGGTCGTGAACGGCTTGTCGAGATCCGCCTTTCTCACCAGCACGATGGAGGCGGCGTCTTCGTTCACCACGCTCGGTTCGACCGAAATCCAGCCATCTGGAACGGATCCCGTCAGTTCGAAACCCTGGCTTGCCACGTCACCCCTTAAAACCCGAACCACTTGCCGACGTTTTTGACACCGTCCTTAATGGTGTTGGTGACCTTACCCGGATCGATCTCGACGTTGAACGAACCCTTACCACCGACGCCCAGACAGGCACCGACCGAGCCGCCGATTTTCAGCTTTCCGTCTTTGATGCCGGCGTCGATGTCGGCCGATACGCCGATCCCGGCCTGCAGCTCACCGTGAGCCCCAACGCCCACGCCACCCACATCGACATTGGCGTCGCCGGTGAGGCGTCCACCGACGAATGCCTCAGCACCGGCGTTCACTCCGTCTTCGCCGACGGACGCGTTGGCCTTGGCGTTGGCCTCGACAGCAGCCCGTCCGCTGACGTCACCGTGGGCAATGCCCAAGTCAGCCGAACCTTTTGCCTCCGCTCCGACTAGAGTTGCGTTTGCGTTGGCACCGGCCGAGATACCATTGGAGGTAACTTTGGCGTTCGCGCCCGCCTGGGCGGTGAAGGCGTCCATGCTGACGTTGCCCTTCACGGTTGGTCCGTTTTCGCCGAATTTGTGCTCTCCTTTGAGAAGATCCTTGTCGACGACAGCCCCAACTTTTCTGGTCTTAGCCTCGGCGACCGTCACCTCTGCCTTCGGCTTCTTCTTCTCTTTGGGATCGCCGAAGTCCTTCGGCTTCGGCTTCTTTTGATAGTCAGGGTTGTCCCACTCCGTCGACCCGACTTTGATCTTCACCTCATGCTTGCTGTTCTTGACCGCGTTGGCCAGCAGCCCGTCGGCGTGGTCGGCGGCGGTCCGCAAACTATCGATCGTGGCCTGCGTGCTCTTCGTCATGGTCTGCACGAGCCGCTTGGTCTCGTCGCTCAGCGAGTCGAGATTGGGCGGCGGAATCGCCCTACTGGTCTCTGGATCGATCCGAATTCCCCAACTGGCGGCGCTGGATCGAAGTGAACTCAGCTCGGTCTTGATCTGGTTGACCTCATTGGCGGCAACTCGGGTGGCATTCGCGATTCCAGAGGCATCCTGGCCGTGAGTGTCGAGTCCGGTGGCGTGCAGCTGCGTCCGTGCCAGCGCCGCCGTGGACGCCGGACCTTTCCAGGAATCGAATGCGGATAATCCGCCCAGTGCGCCGCTTGCCTGTGTAGTCGATTGGGCACGGTTTGTGCTTGCCTGACTGACCGCGTTGATCGCATCCGAGTCCCACCGATCGATGTCGGCGATCGACAAGCTCATGGGATTAGCGCGGGTCGGCCGCTGCGGCGCCGATGGCCGATCCGGCGTCCTCTACCTGGTCGGCAGCCTCGTCGTCCACACCGCGGTAGGCGCGTGCGGTTTGTACAAAGTTGTGACCGTGTGTGGTGAGGTTGCTGTGGTGGGTTTGGGTCTCCTCGCGCCATTCAGCGGCTTTTGCCGCCAGCGCTTGGGCGGACTGGCCGACCCAGCCGGCGTGCGATGCGGCGATCTGCTCGTCGGCTGCGGATAGTTCGGAGTGCAAGGCCTGCGCTACCTGGTGCAACTCGACGCCCGACGCGTGCACCGCGGCTGGATCTACCTTCAACTCACCCATGAGAGCCCCAATACTTTGGCCGACTTTGGCGCCCGGACCGAGTCATATTCGGTTGGCGAAAGTATCGTATCGCGACCCTAGAGGGTGTCAGAGCACCAAAATTTTGGGTGCGGGAGTGGGGTCAGCCACCGGTGCTTGCGCTACCGGAACCGCTGCTGCTCGATCCGGAACCACCCGATCCGAAGCCTCCACCAGAGCCAAAGCCCCCCGAGCTACTGCCACCAGAGCCAAACCCGCCGCCGGAGCCAAAGCCGCCGCCAGAGCCGAAGCCGCCGGAACCGCCCGATCCGAACCCGCCGCCGCTGCCACCAGAGCTGCTGCCTGAGCCGGACCCGCCGGAAGACCCGCTTCCGCCACCGATACTCCCGGAACCGCTTCCGCCACCGGACCCGAAGCCACCCCCACCGGTACTACCCGAACCACCGCCGGAAGACCCGCCCCCGCCGGTGCTGCCGGAACCACTTCCGCCACCCGCGCTGCCCGAGCCGCTTCCGCCGCCGGCGCTACCCGAGCCGGAGCCGGAAGACCCGCTTCCGCCACCGGTACTGCCCGAACCGCTTCCGCCGCCAGCGCTACCTGAGCCGGACCCGGTGTTGCCTGACCCTGCGCCGCCAGATCCGGTGTTGCCCGATCCTGCGCCGCCAGATCCGGTGCTGCCTGAGTCGCTCTCGCCGCTACCAGAGCCGGCGCTGCCCGATCCCGTACCGCCGCTACCGCTTTCGTTGCCGCCAGTCCCGCTGCCGCCGTTCTGGCTGCCGCCGCTTTGACCGCCGTTTTGGCTCCCGCCGTTCTGACTACCCCCGTTTTGGCTGCCGCCGTTCTGACCGCCACCGCTTTGGCTGCCACCGCTTTGGCTGCCACCGTTTTGACCGCCGCCGCTTTGGCTGCCGCCATTTTGACCGCCGCCATCCTGGCTACCGCCGCTTTGGCTCCCGCCGACCTGACCGCCGCCGTCCCGACCGCCACCGTTCTCACCGCCGCCATTTTGTGTGCCGCCGCCTTGGTTGCCGCCAATGCCAATCGGTCCTTGCGGCACATGAATGGGAAGTGGAATCGGTATCGGGATGGGAACGGGGTTGAACCCGGGTGCCGGCGGGGCGGCAGGAGGCGCTTGGTCGACGGCAGGAGGCGCAACCGGCACGGGCGGCGCCGCCGGAGCCGGCGCAGGATTCGAGACGCCCTGCGGGGACCCGCCGGGACTGACTGCCGGCGGCTGCACTTGCGGCCTCGGCGGGTTAGGCGCCGGCAACACCGGCATGAAGTTTCCCGGCACCGGTTTCTGTTGCTGCTGCTGCGGTTGCACGTGCGGCTGCGCCGGATTGGCCGCAGTTGGGCGGACACCGATCGTCACCGCGACGGCCAGCGCAGCGCACCCCGCGACCAAGATCCCGCCGACGGAGCTGCCGATCAGCAAGGCACGGCCGACTGGCGCTGCGACGCCCATCGCTTCGGTTTGGTCGTAGTCGTAGTCGTCGTATTCGTCGTCGTCTCCGGCGTAGTCCATCGACAGCAACTCGGAGTCGTCGTCGGTCATCGAGTAGGCCAGCTGCGGACCGGAATCCGTCATCTCCGCCGCAGGCTCGTTGATCGCCGTCGCGTCGGTGGGTGTGGCCGCATCGGCCATCGCGGCTGCCGGTGCCAGCATCGTCGAGTCTTGCGCTGGTAGGGCCGCTTGGGTCGTCGTCGCCGAGCCCGCGGCCACGGCAGCGGCCCGCGCCGTTGCAAAGGCAGGATTGTCCGACGCCTCTGACGCCCACGACGCGGTGGCTCGCACCTCGTCACCGGCAGCGGCACCAGACGACGCGATCAGCGACGTTTCCGCCTCGGCCTCGGGCAATAACGTCACATTCTCGACGCCGGAATCGTCGAGCGCCTGGCGCAATTCACCGGCTTGAGCCTGATCCGACCACCACACCCGAGTCCCGATCAGCCGATGGTCTTCTGCTGCCAGTAGCCGATGCGTGCCGACCACCGTCTCGGCCAGCTTGTCGATGGGGTCCGCTCCCACATTGACCACCGACTCGTCGATCACCACATCGCGATCGGCCCCCGCGCCGACGAGCGTCAGGCGGGCAACCGGACCGTCCACCGCGACGCCTAGAGCTACGTCCATCGCGGGTCTCCTCTCCTGACACTGCAGCATCAACCGTTCAGCCGACATAGGTTCAACGATCGAAGCCCAGGTTGCACTCCCGCCGAGTTAGCCAGGGTATGCCATCCCTGCGACATCTGACCGGGGATGCTCCAAGACCTGCGGCTCCGCCGTTAGCTGGCCACACCATCTAACGCGCTTCGAAGTACTGTCGGTTCCGTGAGCAACGGCCGCGACGACACGCCTGCTGCCCGTCACGTCGGCGGACCAAGGATTGCGCGCATACCGGCTGAGCAACCACCGCGATCGCTGGTGAGCCGTAAGTCGATCCGCCGGTGGAACATCAGCTGCGAGGTAGCCGCCGCCGTGCTGTTGCTCCTTGCGCTGGTGTTCCCGTGGAACCTGTATTTCGGCCTCACCGTCCCCGCTAGCCGTGGCGCAGTCTTTGCGCTGCTGATCGCGTGCACGGTCCTTTCGCTGGCAGCTATCGCCGGCGGCCGACGCATCGGTCCTGCGGTGCGGGTCGCCCTCAACGTCCCGTACCTGCTGCTGGTGCTGGGCTTTGTGGTTTTCGACGTGGTCCAGACCGTGCGACACGGCGGGAGCGCGACGGTGCCGGGCGGTGTGGGGCCGGGGGCATGGCTTGGCGTCGCCGGCGCAGTGTTGAGCGCGCGACCGCCGATCACCGGCACCGTCGACGACGACAGGCTGCGGGGGTGGCTGCGTTCCGCGCCGCTGGTCGGCTACGCATCGATAGTCCTGGCTCTGCTGAGCGTGGTATTCAACCTGTTCTGGCGGATCAAAGCCGCGCTGCCCACGGGTTCGTCGAGTTTTGGCAAACAGAACCTCGCAATCATCGCGACGGCCATCGTGTATGGCATCGTGGCGTTGATCGCTGTCGTGGTGGCATCTCGATGGATTCTGCAGCGCAGCACGGATTCTCGGCTGGAAGTGGTTGCCCTGGGAGCATCGACGCTGGTTGCCGGGCTGATCGTGTGGAGCCTGCCGATCGGTCGCGACATCGACGGGTTTCACGGTATTGCACAAAACACCTCGACCGCCGGAGTCGGGTTCGAGGGCTATCTGGCGTGGGCGGCGGCCGCGGCGATGGTCGCACCGCTGACGTTGCTGCGCATCCTGAGCGATCAGCAGATCGCGCAGAGTATTTGGCGGCGGACGGCGCGAAAAGGCTTGGTGCTGATCATCGTATGGTGCATCGGCTCGGTGTTGATGCGGCTCACCGACATCGTTGTGTCCGTCGTGTTGAACCTGCCCTACTCGCCCTACGATAGCGCGGCGATGGCGGCGTTCGATCTGGTCACCGCGGTGCTTGCGGTGTGGCTCTATCTCAACTTGGCTAACCGCGCCCTGCCGGTGGCCGTGATCGCGTCACTATGCGGAGTTCTGGTCGTGCTCACGGTTTCTCGGATCGTGATAGGCGTGGCACTGGCTCCCCGGCTGGCCGGTCCAGTCGACGCAAACCCGGTTTATGGCAGCAATCTCGCACAACAGATCACCAGCACGTTCGACGTCGTGCTATGCGGGCTGGCCCTGTGCATCCTCGCCGTGGCTATCGGCACCGGTCGACTGCGACAACGACAGCCACTCACCACTGCCCGGCCGGTTGCCGTCGATGAAGCGCCGCGGATCTACCGCGACGACTCACCACCCGCCAAAGGACCCAAGATCTTTCGGGCATCCGACGACACGACCTAGCGGACTCTTACGGCAGGTCGAATGGCAGCTCGACGCCGCTCGGCGACAGGCACTGCGTGCAGGTGCGCTCGCCGGCGACCTGACCGATTGCCTCATAGACCAGATTCTTGAACGGCTCGATGTTCTTCTCGAACTCACTGAACACGTCGATAGCCGTCACTCCCCCGCCCACCTCGATGCCGGCATCCAGATCAGTCACCAAAGCGATTGCTGCATAGCATATTTCGAGCTCACGAGCGAGCACAGCCTCCGGATAGCCGGTCATGTTGATCAGAGTGAACCCGGCGCCGGCGAACCACTGGCTTTCCGCGCGAGTGGAAAACCGCGGTCCTTGAATCACTACCATGGTGCCGCCGTCGACCACGCCGGGCAGCCCAGTGACCGCGGTGCGCAGCGCCGGACAGTACGGGTCGGCGAACGCCACGTGTGCCCCGCCGGACTCGAAGTACGTGTCGGCGCGACCGCGGGTGCGGTCCACCAATTGATCGGGCACCACCACCGAGCCGGGCTCGAGGTCAGCGGTCAGGCTTCCGACCGCACACGGCGCAAAGACTCGTCGCACACCCAGCGCGCGCAGCGCCCACATGTTGGCCCGATACGGCACGGTGTGCGCCGAATACTCGTGATTGGCCCCGTGACGAGGCAGGAAAGCGACCTCGTGCTCGCCGACCATGCCGACCGTGACCGGGGCGCTGGGCTCACCGAACGGGGTGTCGAGGTTGACGCGGCGCGCGTCGGATCCGAAGAACGTATAGAAGCCGCTGCCGCCGATCACTCCGAACATGCGCTCATTCTCCGACATGGCCGTGTAAGGATCAGGCGGTGGCCAGCCTTACGCAGTGGATCGCCGGTGCTAGACCGCGCACGCTTCCCAACGCGGTCGCCCCCGTCATCGCGGGCACTGGGGCTGCGGCGTGGTTACACGCCGCGGTGTGGTGGAAGGCGCTGCTGGCGTTATTGGTTGCCTGCGCTTTTGTTATCGGGGTCAACTTCGCCAACGACTACTCCGACGGCATTCGCGGCACCGACGACGACCGGGCCGGCCCGGTGCGACTGGTGGGGTCGCGGCTCGCAACGCCGCGGTCGGTGCTGGGGGTGGCCGTGGTGAGCCTGACCGTCGGCGCAATCGCCGGGCTGGTGCTGGCTTTTGCGAGCGCGCTATGGCTGGTCGCGGTCGGACTTGCCTGCATCGCCGGCGCCTGGCTGTACACCGGCGGCTCGAAACCCTACGGCTACGCGGGTTTTGGCGAAGCAGCGGTGTTCGTGTTCTTCGGACTGATCGCGGTGTTGGGCACTCAGTACACCCAGGCGCTGCGGGTGGACTGGGTGGGATTGACGCTGGCGGTGGCCACGGGCGCGCTGTCGTCGGCGGTGCTGGTGGCCAACAACCTGCGGGACATCCCGACCGACGCGCAGTCCGGCAAGATCACGCTGGCGGTGCGGCTCGGCGCAGTCCGCACCCGGGCGCTCTACCAGCTGTTGCTGGCGCTCGCGGCGGCGCTGACGCTGGTGCTGGCGGCAGCCACCCCGTGGTGTCTGCTGGGCATGATCGCCACGCCGGTGGCGCTGCGGGCGGTGGCGCCGGTGCGATCGGGCCGGGTGGGCGCCGAGCTGATTCCGGTGCTGCGGGATACCGGACTGGCGATGCTGATCTGGTCGATCGCCGTCGCGGTGGCATTGACTGTCGCCGTTTGACTCTGCGTCTACCGCGCAGAAGTGCGAGTAGCGTGCCTGGTCACCGCAGAGTCAACGAAGGGGAACTCAGTCGTCGCCGGATGGATCTTCGCCGCGTAGCCGGGCCCGCAGCTGGTCGCGGTCGCGGCGACGGCGCTCGGTGGCCGCCTCCAGCCCGGCGGTGGCCCGTCGACGCAGCGGGCTGAACAGCCAGATGCCCAGCGGCATGGCGATCACCAGCGCGAATAGCACCGCGATGACCACCGGGAAGTCGTGCACGCCGAGCAGTCGCGCCATCCCGTAGATGCCCGCCGCGAGGACGAGGACCAGAATCAGCCTTGCCGCCGAGTACAGCACGATGTCGACGACAGCGCGGCCCGCGGAGCTTCGACCTTCTGCCACAGCTCGAGCCTACGGCGCGGGTATATTCGGTCCAAGGAGGTGTTGAGTGCTCTACCTGCTCCTCGTCCTGGTTTTGGGGACGCTGATCTACATCGGCTGGCGGGCTGCGCGTTCGCAGGTGAACCGGCCGAAGACGCGCGTCATCGGACCCGACGATGATCCGGAATTCCTGTGGCGGTTAAGCCACGGCGATAACAACCCGCGTTAGATCAAGCGCCTAAATAAAGGCGGTATTCCGTCGCTCGTCGTTGGGGAATCCGTCGGCGACAACAGCTGCCAGCTCGATCAACGCCTCGCGGGTTTCCCGCTTCAGGCGCTCCAGGCTGATCTCGGCGCCCTCCTCCAGATGCGGGTCGAACGGCACTAAGCGCACCGCGCGGCATCGCCGGGAAAAGTGGTCGACGACCTTCTGCATGTCGACCTTGCCGGAGCGGGGCCGGACCGCGTTGATGACGGCGATAGCCCCGCGCACCAAATCCTCGTGTCCGTGCGCATCGAGCCAGTCCAGCGTCGCCGAGGCGCTCCGCGCCCCGTCGATCGATCCGGAGCTGACCACGATCAGCGTGTCGGCCTTGGACAGCACCGCCGACATCGCCGAGTGCAAAAGCCCGGTCCCGCAGTCGGTGAGCACCAGGCCGTAATACCGCTCCAGGATCTCCAGCGTCTGGGTGTAGTCGTCGGCGCTGAACGCCTCCGACATGGCCGGATCGCTTTCCGACGCCAAGACTTCCAGCCTGCTGGGACCCTGGGAGGTGTAGCTGCGGACATCGCTGTAGCGCTGGATGCCCTCGGCGTCGCGCAGCAGGTGCCGGACGGTGGCCGGCGTCTCCAGCGGCACCTTCTGGCTCAGCGTGCCGCGGTCGGGGTTGGCGTCCACGGCCACCACCCGGTCGCCACGAATCGACGCGAAGGTGGCGCCCAACGTGGCAGTGATCGTCGTTTTGCCGACGCCGCCCTTCAACGACAGCATCGCGATGCGGTAGCAGCCCCGCAACGGCCGGTTGACCTGGACGATCAGGTCGTTGTAGCGATTGACCCGCGGGCTTTCCCCGACGTTGATCAACTGGCCCGACAAAACGTAGAGCCACCGCCGCCAGCCTTCCGATGGCGGCGGCTTGACCTGCCGTAACAGCGTGCTGGTGGACAGTTCCGGATACGGCGACGGCGGGTGGTGCGTAGGTGTGGCCCCTTGGCGAAACGCGGTGTTGCCCGTCGTCTCAGGTGCCCGCCCGGCCTGCCCCGGCTGATAGCCGCCGTAGGAGGGCGAATCGACCACCCGGGGAAGTCCTTTGGCCGGGGTGGCCGCCCAGGCCCGCGGCTCGACGCGGGTTTCCGGGGCCATCCCGCCCACCGTTTGGTTCTCGCTGAAGCGGCGCTCCGTGCGGAACCCCGCAAAGGCCTTCGTCTCGGCCGCGCTGGTCTTGGGGTCCGGCTCACCCGCGTGGGGCTGAGGCGGCAGCTCCGTTGTCGGATGGTCTTCGGGGCTTCGAGGCGTTCCGGAGCCCGGGGTTGGATGCTCAGACACGTGAACTTCCCCTCGTTGCAGTACTCGGGTCGCTTGTTACCGCTCGGATAACTCTTAACAACTTGCCCTGTTAACGAACATATCGCAGCGCCGCCCGACACCTCTGCGGTGCAGGTCAGCCCACGCCGGCATAGGAGTGCAGGCCGACAGTCACGAGATTGACGAAAAACAGGTTGAACACCATCGCCACGAAGCCGACCACGTTGATCCAGGCGGCTTTTCTGTCCCGCCAGCCCGCCGTCGACCTGGCATGCAGGTAGGCGGCGTAGACCACCCACGCGATGAAGGCCACCGTTTCCTTGGGATCCCAGCCCCAGTACCGGCCCCACGCTTCCTCAGCCCAAATTGCACCGAAGATCACCCCGAAGCCGAAGACCGGAAACCCGAAGATCGTCGTCCGGTAGGCGATACGGTCCAAGGTCTGCGCGTCGGGCAGCCGCTGCACCATGCGAGCCAATCCGCCCGCGGTTTGCGGATCGCCGAACCGCGAGGTCTGCAGCAAAAACAGAATGCTGGCCACGCCGGCTACCAGAAACACGCCCGAGCCCAGGCTGACCACCGACACGTGGATCGGCAGCCAATACGACTGCAGCGCCGGCATGACCGGCGCGGCGTTGGCGTACAGCCAGTGTCCGGACACCGCCAGCAGGATCAGCACCGGCAGCAACAGGAAGACCCACAGTGGACGGTACTGCGGCCGACGCAACACCACCGCGCCCGCGATCAAGCCGCAGCAGCAGGTCAGGTTGATGAACTCGTACATGTTGCCCCACGGCACCCGCGCGGTGGCCAGGCCACGCAGCACGATGCAGGCCAGCAGCAGCCCGATCCCGACATAAACCAGGGCCAGACCGCCCCGGCCGATGCGTTCGTCGAACGGCCGTCGGGGCACGTCCAACACGACGCCGGGTGTGGTGCTGTCGGCAGCGACACCCGCGCTGACCAGCTCACGCTCGTCGCGCCTGCTGCGGGCGTAGGCGAGTTCGACGGCCAACAGCAGTAGCGCGACGACCAAGACCACCAGCGCCGAGGTGAACGCCCAGTCGGAGGTACGCGCCAACCCCACGTCGATGTTCGGGGTGTTCATCTCGCGTCCTTTCCGGTGGCGCCGACGGGTTGCCGCGCCGCGGCGTCGAAACCTGCCAACAGCCGGCCGGTCAGCCGCTCGAACTCGTCGCCCCAGCCGGAATTGTCGGTGCGGGCCAGGCCGCCCAGCTCGACGTTTACCGTAGCCGTTGCCGCGGCTGGGACCATCCGCACCCAGATCCGCCGCCGTCGCACCAGCAGCGACACCAGCAGCCCGGCCATCATCACCGATGCCGACACCAGCACCCAGACCTGGCCGGGGTCGTGGGAGACCTGCAGGTTGATGAACGGGACGGCGCCGTCAAAGCGCACCACCGTGCCGTCCTGGTCGAGTCGGACTTCGTCGCCGGCGCGCAGGTTGACCCGCTTGAGCTTGATCAGCCGGTGCTGGTCGATCAGCCGGGGATCCAGGGTGTACAGCGACTGCGGCCGGCCGGTGTCCAGGCCGGTGTCGCCTTGGTAGATGTCGACGGCCACCGCGGGGGCGTTCAGCGCGGGAAAGCTCGACGACAGCAGGGTGCCGTCGAGCTGTTCGGTCGGGGCGAGCAGGCCCTGGATCGCCAGCTGGTGTTGACGACGCTCGGCGGGGTCGGGATAACTGCCGGCCGGCGGGTCGATCCGCGCCACGCCCGACGACAGCAGGGTCTGCGGGTTGTCGGGTCGCCATTGCACGGTCGACGTGCGGGTCTGCCCGTCGGGGAACGTCACGGTGAACGTCGGGGCGTAGCCGTGGCCCTGTAGGTAGATCCGGTCGCCCCCGGTGCGCAGTGGGTGGTTGACCTCTAGCCGGTAGGGCTGCCACGTGTTGCTGGTCAGGTTCGCGCCGGTTTGGTAGTCGATGTCGGCCGCGAACGACGTGGCCTGGCCCGACGGCAGGTAGTGGGCGTCGAAGTCGTTGACGCGGACGCAGATTGGATGCAGTGAGGTGCCGTCGACGGTGTTGCCGGCGCGGAACGAGTCGAACGCGGCCGGCGAGGCCGAGCAGAACCCCGGCCCACCGTCGGCGATCACGATCACGTTGCCCTCGTAGCCGAACATCTTGCCGACGCCGACCGCCACCAGCAGGCCCAGCAGCGCGAAATGGAAAGCCAGGTTGCCGAATTCGCGCAGGTAGCCCTTCTCGGCGGAGATTTCGACAGTGCCTTCTGGTGGCGACCCGCTGCGCCCGGCTTCGCCGCGCTTGCGATCGCCACGGCCGTCGTGGCGGTGGATGGTTTTGCGCCAGCCGCGCAGCCGGTGGGCCATCGTCGCGGCTAACTCCTCGGGGTCACCGGCGACGGTGGCGGTGGCGTGCTTGGGCAGCCGGGCCAGGTTGCGGGGGGCGGCCACCGGGGTGGCGCGCAGGCTTTTGGCGTGCTCGATCATCCGCGGGGTCAGGCAGCCGACCAGCGACACGAAGAGCAGCACGTAGATCGCGGTGAACCAGAAGCTGCCGAACACATCGAACGCCTGCAGTCGATCCAGCCATGGCCCGATCACCGGGTGGGTGGCCAGATACTCGTCGACCTTGCTGGCGTTAAGGCTGCGCTGCGGCAACAGCGCGCCGGGGATCGCACCCAGCGCCAGCAGGAACAGCAGCACCAGCGCGGTGCCCATCGACGTCAGCGCCCGCCAGGTGTTGCGGCTCCACGCCAGCAAGCGGCTCATATCGGCAGCCTCACGTCGGTCACGAATGCGTCGCGCAGCCACGAGACGAAGTCGCTCCACACTCCGCTGACCAGCGCTGCGCCCACCGCGATCAGCAGCACGCCGCCAATGATCTGCAGTGCTCGGGTGTGCCGGCGAAGCCAGCCCAGCCCGGCCACCGCGCTGGCCGACCCGAACGCCAACAGCACGAACGGGATTCCCAGGCCGAGGCAGTAGGCGATCACCAACACGATGCCGCGCGCCACGCTGGCGCCGTCGGTGGCCGAGGCGACGGTGATCACCCCGGTCAGCGTCGGCCCCAAACACGGTGTCCAACCCAGCGCGAACACCGCGCCCAGCACCGGCGCCCCGGCCACCGTCGACAACTGCCGCGGTGTGAAGCGGGCCTGGCGCTGCAGGGCGGGGATGAATCCGATGAAGACCAGGCCCATCACGATGGTCAGCACCCCGCCGAGCCGTTGCAGCAGCAGTTGATTGCTGATCAGCGTGGTGGTCATGCCGAGCACCGCGACGCTGCCGAGCACGAAGACCACGGTGAACCCGGCCACGAACAACGCCGCCGACCCGGCGACCCGCCACCGCGCGGTCGGCGGCGTTTTGAGCGCACCGGCCCCGGGCGCTTCGTCGACGCCGACGACCGCGGCCAGATAGGACAGATAGCCCGGCACCAGCGGCACCACGCACGGCGAGGCGAACGACACCAGCCCGGCCAGCAGGCAGACCGCCAGCGCCACCAACAGCGGCCCCGCGGCGGCGATTTCAGTGAACCCGCTGCTCATTGCGGTCCCGGTGGCGCCTGATCCTCGGCTGCCAACCGCTCGACGACCGGCTGCAGGTCTTCGGCGAGCAGTTCGCGCAGGAAGACCGCGGCCACCCGGTGCTGACGGTCGAGCACCAGGGTGGACGGAATGACCGTGGTGGGGTATTTGCCGCCGAACGCGATCATGGTCCGCATCGCCGGGTCATAGATCGACGGGAAGGTCACGTGGCGATCGGTGACGAAGTCCTGTGCGGCTTGGCGGTTGTTGTCGCGCACATCGATACCGAGAAACACCACCCCGTCACCGCGGGTGGCGTCGTAGACCTCTTGCAGGCGGGTGACTTCGGCCCGGCAGGGCCCGCACCACTGGCCCCACACGTTGATGACGACGACCTTGCCGGGGAAGTCGTTGAGCGACAGGGTGCGTGCCGGGTTCATCAGGTCGGGTCCGCCCACCGGCCCGGGGCGGCCCCGGCGGTCGGGCGGGTCGTAGAAGATGTCGGTTTTACCGCCGGGAGCGACGAATTCGAACGTGCCGCCCTGGGCGACGGCGTCGTCACCGGTCGAGCAGCCGGCGAGTAGACCGGCCACCGCTGCGGCGACGATCGCCAGCCGCCACATGCTCAACAGCCGCCCGGTTCGGAGTACGCCACGTCGACCAGTCGGTCGCCGTCGTACACCAGGGACGTCACCGATCCGACGGCGCATTCCCGACGCCGTGGATCGTGCCACAACCGTTTGCCGGTCAGGTGCAGTCGCAGCGTCCATACCGGCAATTGGTGGCTCACACACACCGCTTCGTGGCCGGCGGCGCGGGCGCGCGCCTTATCCACTGCGGTCGCCATCCGGGTGGCGATCTGCGCGTAGGGCTCACCCCACGACGGCTTGACCGGATTTCGCATGTGCCACCACACCCGCGGGTCGCGCCAGGCGCCGTCGCCCGGCGAGATCCGCCGGCCTTCCAGCACGTTGGTCGATTCGATCAGGTCCGTATCGGTGTCCACCGGCACGTCGTGGCGGGCGGCGATCGGGGCGGCGGTCTCCTGCGCGCGCTGCAGCGGGGAAGCGATCACCGCAACGATGTCGCGGTCGGCCAGGGCGTCGGCCACTGCCTGCGCTTGACGAATGCCCTTGTCGGACAAGTGGAATCCGGGTAAGCGTCCGTAGAGCACCCCGGCAGGGTTGTACACCTCACCGTGGCGGACCAAATGGATTCGGGTCTGTTCGGCCATCAGGGTTTGGGCTCCTTGGCGGCGGCGGCGACCGCCGCGGGTAGTGCATCGGCGATGCGGGTGAAGGCGTCGTCGTCGAGGGCAGCCGAGACGAACCACGCCTCGAAGGCACTGCACGGCGGGTAGACGCCAGCGTCCAGCAGCGCGTGGAAGAACGGCGGATAGCGCCAGGTTTGGCTGGCCTTGGCCGACGCGAAGTCGGTCACTGCCTCGTCGGCGAAGAACACGCTGAACATGTTGCCCGCACGCGGAATCTGATGTGGCACATCAGATTCCGTCAACGCCTTCGAGAGCAGACCGACCAGCCGGTCGGCGTTGGCATCCAGCGTGCGGTAGACGCTGTCGTCGGCGGCGCGCAGGGTGGCCAAGCCGGCGGCCACCGCCACCGGGTTACCCGACAGCGTGCCGGCCTGATACACCGGCCCCAACGGCGCCAACCGCTCCATCACCTCGGCGCGTCCGCCGAACGCCGCGGCCGGCAGCCCGCCGCTCATCACCTTGCCGAACGTGAACAGGTCGGCCTGCACCGGATCGATGCCGTACCAACCGCTTCGGCTGACCCGAAAGCCGGTCATCACCTCGTCCAGAATGAGCAGCGCGCCATGCTCGGCGGTGATGGTCCGCAGCGCGGCGTTGTAGCCGGGTGCCGGTGGGACGACACCCATGTTGCCGGGGCTGGCCTCGGTGATCACCGCCGCGATCTCGTCACCGAAGCGGGCGAAGGTTTCCTGCACGGCGTCGAGGTCGTTGTAGGGCAACACAATCGTGTCGGCCGCGCTGGCGCCGGTGACACCGGGTGAGGACGGCAGGACCCGTGACGATCGCAAGCGCGGCGAAGCCGGGCGCGGCGGGTCGTCACACAAGCCCAGTGTCGCTACCCCAGATCCGGCGTCGGCCAGTAGTGCGTCGACGTGGCCGTGGTAGCACCCGGAGAACTTGACGATCTTGGCGCGCCCGGTGAAGCCACGGGCCAGCCGCACCGCGCTCATGGTGGCCTCGGTGCCGGAGTTGACCAGCCGGATCCGATCCACCGGTGCCACCCGGTCGATGATCTCGGCGGCCAACTCGGTCTCCGCGGGCGTCGGTGCCCCGAACGACACCCCACCGGCGGCGGCCTGCTGTACGGCCTCGACCACCGCGGGGTGCGCGTGGCCGAGGATCATCGGGCCCCACGAGCAGACCAAGTCGACGTAGCGGTTGCCGTCGGCGTCGGTCAACCGGCATCCGTGGGCCTCGGTGATGAAGCGCGGAGTGCCACCGACGGCCTGAAAGGCCCGGACCGGGGAGTTCACGCCGCCGGGAATGACCGCGCAGGCGTCGTCGAACAACTTCGCCGAGGCGTCGATACCCATGGCCACCAGTGTCCCAGCTGGCAGAACCGGCTCGACTACAGGGTGTAGTCGTTACGACATCACAAGTACCTTCGGACCCGTCGGCGATACTCCGCATACTCCTGCCCGTAGTGCTGCCGCATAAATTCTTCCTCGCGCAACACTTGACGGTGAAACAACCAAAAGCCGACAACAAGATAGGCCAGCGGAATCCAATTGGGAAAGACGAGAAGTTCGCCTATCAAAACCAAAGCAAATCCGACATAGAGCGGGTTGCGGCTGAACGCAAATACCCCAGTCGTCACCAGCTGGTCGGGGTCATCAGCGTCGATGCCCACGCGGAAGCTCCTGCCGAACGACACCAGACTCAGTAGCAAGATGAGCAAGCCGCCGCCGCAGAGTCCGACGCCGATCCACGCGGCGATCTCGGATTGGAACAACCTTTGCTCACTTAAGAGAGGCCAATTGAACGCGGCCGCAAAGACTGTATAGAAGTAGAACAACGCAAACGGCGGGATCAAGAAATCCTTCTTATCCATGTCGGCGAAATGCATCGCCTGCGTACCTTCACGCCTCAGTTGGATGACCCTGGCCAAGACGGACCCGAGCAAAACGACAAGCGTCAGTGCGGCCAGGTATCCGGTCATGGCGATCCAATCCTCAGAAATTCATCATACGATGAAGTCATCGTACAGTGAATTTTGTCGCGGGCGGATGGCCGCGTCAACAACCTTTCGTATCGCCAACGATTGTGGGTTGAGTTGGACAGCCGGCGGCGGGTTGGATAGCACCATGCAACTACCGCAACGGCTCGCCCGGTTCAACCGGCACGTGACCAACCCCGTTCAACGGATGTGGGCCGGCTGGCTGCCCGGCTTCGGGATTCTCGAACACGTCGGACGGCGCTCGGGTAAGCCGTACCGCACCCCGTTGAATGTGTTCAGCGCGGAAGTCGACGACAAGCCCGCCGTGGCGATCCTGCTGACCTACGGCCCGGATCGCGACTGGCTGAAGAATCTCAATGCCGCCGGCGGCGGACGGATGCGGCGCAACGGCAAAACCTTCGGCCTCATCCAACCGCGCACGCTGTCCAAGGCCGAGGCGGCCCCGTATGTCAGCGCCCGCTCGCGAGCGCTGTTCAGCAGGCTGCCGTTCGAGCAGGCGGTCCTGCTCACGCGGATCGACTAGCCGTGCAGTTCTCCGAACGGCGGGCCCGATTCAACCGCCGGGTCACCAACCCGCTGTTCCTGCCGATCAGCGGTTGGCTGCCGCTGTGGTCGATCATCGAGCACATCGGGCGACGCTCCGGCAAGACCTACCGCACACCGGTCTCGATGTTCCGCACCGACGGCGGTGTCGCGGTGCTGCTGGTCTACGGACCGAACCGGGACTGGGTGAAGAACCTGCAAGCCGCTGACGGCGGGCGGGTCACGCTGTACGGCAAGACCTTTGACGTGACCAACCCTCGGGTTGTCCCGACCGCCGAGGCGGTCGGCGCGCTGAAAACCCCGTGGCGACAGCTGTTGGGGTCGGCCGGGGTCGAATCCGCCCTGCTGCTCACCCGCGCCTGAGAACGCACGACTGGACCGGGCGCCGCACGGGTATACCCGCGACCGGAGGGCGACTATGACCGAAACTGGACGACAGCAACGCCTGGCTCAGCGCATCGAGCAGCTATACGCCAACGACCCGCAGTTCCGCGGCGCGGCGCCGCTACCGGAGGTGACCACCGCCGCTCACCAAGCGGGGCTGCGGCCCTGGCAGGTCGTCGAGCAATACCTCACCGGTTATGCCGACCGGCCCGCGCTGGGACAACGGGCCCGCGAGCTGACCCCCGTCGACGACGCCCCGGGGCGCGCAACATCGACACTGCTGCCGGGTTTCGAGACGATCACCTACCGCAGACTGGGCGAACGCGTGGAGGCGCTCTGCGGCGGCTGGCAGGCGAACCTGCCGGGCGGCTTCCATCCCGGCGACTTCGTGGCGGTGTTGGGCTTCACCAGCATCGGCTACGCGATCATCTACCTGACCTGCCTGCGGCTCGGCGCGGTGTTCGTCCCGCTGCAAACCAGCTCATCAGCGCAACAGCTGAAGCCGATCGTGGCCGAGACCGCGCCGCGGGTGTTCGCCGCCAGTATCGATTCCCTGGACACCGCAATCGACGTGGTGATCGACGCGCCGTCGGTGCAGCGGCTGGTGGTGTTCGACTATTTCAACTACGACCACGAGCAACGCGGGCGCTACCAGGCCGCGCTCGAGCGACTGTCCGCGGCCGGGCGCGAGGTCGAGGTCATGCCGCTGTTGACGGAACTCGAAGACGGGCGTTCGCTGCCGGTGCCGCCCGCGTTTGTCCCGCCGGCCGGCGAGAATCCGCTGGCCACCCTGATCTACACGTCGGGCAGCACCGGGACCCCGAAGGGGGCGATGTACACCGCGGACATGACGACTCGGCTGTGGCAACGCCCGCATAGCCCGTCGCTGGACATCGGCATTCAGATCCCGGCCATCCATCTGCAGTACATGCCGCTGTCCCATGTCTTCGGACTGGAATGGCTGATCGCCACGCTGGCATCCGGGGGCATCGGCTACTTCGCCGCCAAGAGCGACATGTCCAGCTTGTTCGACGACATCGCACTGGTGCGCCCCACCGCGTTGAACCTGGTCCCCCGGGTCTGCGACTTGATCTTCCGGCGCTACCGCCGAGAGCTGGATCTGCGATCCGCGACGGAGGGCAGCCCGGCCGACGATGAGGTGAAAGCCGAACTGCGACAAGACTTTCTCGGTGGCCGCGTGGTCTCGGCGATGTGCGGCAGCGCACCGCTGTCCAAGCAGATGCACGCGTTCATGGAGTCGCTGCTCGACGTCGCCGTCGCCGACGGGTATGGGGCCACCGAAACCGGCGGCGGCATCCTGCGCAACGGCATTGTCCGCCGTCCGCCGGTCACCGAGTACAAGCTGGTCGACGTGCCGGAGCTCAACTACTTCACCACCGACAAACCGCACCCGCGCGGCGAACTGTATGTCAAGGCGAGCAACGTAATCCCAGGCTATTTCCGGCATCCCGAACTGTCTGCCCAGATTTTCGACGACGATGGTTTCTACAAGACCGGCGACATCATGGAAGAGCTCGGCCCGGACCGCCTGAAGTATCTCGACCGCAGCAACAACGTCATCAAGCTCTCCCAGGGCGAGTTCGTCGCGGTGTCCCAGCTCGAAGCCACCTATGCCGCCAGCCCCTACATCCGGCAGATCTTCCTGCATGGCAGCAGCGACCAGCCGTTCTTGCTGGCGGTGATCGTGCCCAACCTCGATGCGGTGGGTCCCGGCGACGCACGCGGTCTGATTGCCGCCTCGTTACAGCAGATCGGCGCCGAGAACCGGCTCAATCCGTATGAGATTCCGCGGGAATTCCTGCTGGAATCGGAGCCGTTCACCCGCGACAACGGGCTGTTGTCCGGGGTGGGCAAGCTGCTGCGGCCTGCGCTGCGGTCACGCTACGGCGAACAGCTCGACGCGATGTACGACAAGATCGCGGCGGGTCAGGAAAATCAGCTCGATCAGCTGCGCGCCGCGGCCGGTGACCTGCCGACCATCGACACCGTGCGGCGTGCCGCGGTGGCCACCCTCGGCTTGGAGGCCGCCGACGCAAACATGCCTGCCGATGCGAGATTTATCGAGCTGGGCGGAGATTCGCTGTCTGCATTCTCATTCGGCTCGCTGCTGGAGCAGATCTACCACGTCGATGTTCCGGTGCAGACGATCGTCAGTCCCACTGCGACACTGGCCACCATCGCGGGCTACATCGACGGGGAGCGTGACTCGGCCTCAATGCGGCCCACGTTCGCATCGGTGCACGGCCGGGACACCACCGTGGCACGCGCGTCGGATCTGACCCTGGACAAGTTCATCGATGCCGAAACATTGGCTGCCGCATCGCGACTGGAGACAGCAGACGGTACGGTCGGCACCGTCCTACTGACCGGCGCCAACGGTTACCTGGGCCGATTCTTGTGTCTGGAGTGGTTGGAGCGGCTGTCGCAGAGCGGCGGGCGGCTGATCTGCATCGTGCGCGGCGCCGATCCGGTCGCGGCTCGCCAGCGCATCGAGGCTGCGATCGACAGCGGCGATACCGGGTTGTCCGCGCACTATCGCGCGCTGGCCGCCGAGCACCTCGAAGTGTTGGCCGGTGACCTGGGCGCGGCGAACCTCGGTGTCGACACACCAACCTGGAATCGGCTCGCCGAATCGGTGGACCTGATTGTGCACGCCGCCGCGATGGTCAACCATGTGCTGCCCTACAGTCAGCTGTTCGGTCCGAACGTGGTGGGCACCGCCGAGATCATCAAACTGGCAATCACCAAGCGGCTCAAGCCCATTAGCTATTTGTCGACGGTCGCGGTCACCGCGCTGCCCGACGGCAGCTTCCTCGGTGAGGATGTCGACGTGCGTGAGGCGTCGGCGTCGCGGTCACTGGACACGTCGTATGCCAGCGGCTATGCGACCAGCAAGTGGGCCGGTGAGGTGTTGCTGCGCGAAGCGCACGATCTGTGTCGGCTACCGGTGGCGGTGTTCCGCTCCGACATGATCCTGGCGCACAACCGCTATTCCGGACAGCTCAACGTGACCGACATGTTCACCCGGCTGATCCTGAGCATCCTGGCGACCGGCCTCGCACCGCGCTCCTTCTACCAGCTTGACGCCGACGGCAACCCGCAGCGTGCGCACTATGACGGGCTGCCAGTCGATTTCACCGTCGATGCGATCACCACCCTGGGTACCCGCGCCACCGACAGCTATCACACCTACAACGTGCTCAACAACCACGACGACGGCATCTCACTGGACACCTTTGTCGACTGGCTCATCGCCGATGGCCAGAAGATTGACCGGATCGACGACTACGGCCAGTGGCTTAGCCGATTCGAGGCGGCGATGAAGCACCTGCCCGAGGACCAGAAGAAGAATTCGGTGCTGCCGCTGCTGAGCGCCTACGCCCGACCGGCAGCGCCGATGGCGGGTACCACGATGCCTGCCGAGAAGTTCCGTGCCGCAGTGCAATCCGCTCAGATTGGCGCCGACAACGATGTGCCACACCTCAGCGAGGCGTTGATCGACAAATACGTCGCCGATCTGCACCAGCTAGGTCTCTTGGACAGCGAAGCCGGCGGGCAAGTGGCCTGACGCGACCGGCTGGCGGGACACGTTCGACGGTAGGGCCTAACTGGGGCCGCGTCTTTTGGCAGCGTCGAGTTCAATTCCTGAGCGGCTGAGTCGGGTCAGCGAGCTGTTGGAGGACAACACAATCCGAGCCTGACCTGCCGGGGCAGACGGCATCGGCCGTTTCGATAAATTTAGCGATGCTGCGCTCGAGTGCACGCAACTCCCGCAGCTTCCCGCGCACCTCGGTAAGATGCGCATCCGCCAGATCTCGAGCGTGCACGCAGGAACGTTCGCTGTCCTGCATCAGTGTGGCGAGGACTCGGACTTGCTCGATGGGGAACCCGAAGTCTCGGCAGCGTCGGATGAATGTCAGCCGCCGCACATCGTTGTCGCCGTATCGGCGCTGGCCGCCGGTGCGGCTGGGCAGAGGCAGAAGGCCGATGTCTTCGTAATAGCGGATGGTGGGCGCAGTTGTGCCAGTTACACGTGCTAGCTCGCCGATTTTTAGCTCCATCAGTGCTGCTTTCGCTCGCCTCTTGAACATCAAGCAACTTGAAGATCCACACTGGAAGCGTGGTCCTACCGGACCCGCATGTCAATGCCGAGAAGCGGTGAAGGAGCCGAGATAGCGATGGAAGTCGAGCCGACTGTAGCCGCCTGCATGCTGCCGACGGCCGACCACAAAGATCGGTTGGCATGGATCGAAGAGCTCAACGCGTCCGCGTTACGCAACTACTGCCGCCACGGCTCACGAATCGAGCTCGACTATCACCCTGCGGCGGTAGCCCGAGTGCGGGAGCTCGTTCACCGGGAAAAGGAGTGCTGCCCGTTCCTGGATTTCACCCTTCGGGAGGAAGAGGACACATGCACACTCGTGATAGAGGCGCCGGGACACGCCAGCGCGGCGGCCGATGCACTATTCGCGCCCTACAGCGCAACGAGGCATTCCGGCGAAATGCGCAGTCCGCACGACTCTGGACGGTGTTAATGACGTGATCGAGGTGATGAACGAAAGTACCGGCAATATCCTCGGTATACGCGCGAGCGGAAAGCTAAGCCGGCCGGATTACCGGAAGGTGCTCGCACCGCGTATCCAATCGCTACTTGACCAGTTCCCAAGGGTGAAGGTGCTATTCCTGATGGACGAGGCCTTCGAAGGTTGGAGCCTCGGCGCGGCCTGGGCCAACACCGTCTTCGACGTGAAGCATCGACGCGATTTCGAGAAGATCGCGATGGTCGGCGCACCCAAATGGGAGGAATGGTGCGCGAATACGGCCGCGACACTGCTGATAAACGGCGAGATGCGGACATTTCGCCTCGACCAATTGAACCAGGCATGGGAGTGGCTGCGAGGGGTAGTGCAACCACCGGAGGCCCAAAGCTGCTGAGGGTCATTGCGTATCGTCAATTCCTGCTTCAGCAAGTCCAACTCGTATTGCCTCTCCGTATGGTTGACCGGCTCGCACGATGGTGATCTCACCACGCTCTTCGAAGAGGACGTACTGGAGGGCGTTGACATCGCTCTCGCCGGCCTGGCGCAGTAGGCGGTACACATCACGATCGGCCAACCCGGCAGTTCGCAGAGCCGTCGCCTGCAAGCGCCCGCGCGCCAGCAGGATGAGCGGTTTGCGCGTCAACAATCCACCGAGCCAGCCGCGGCGATGACACTCGGCGACTACGCGATGCATGGCGCACAGCGTGATCAGTGCGACCGCACCGGTGGCGAACGACGTTGTCAACGACGTCGCCGTTCGGCCGATTATCGCGCCGATCGCCACCGCCACAACGAAGTCAAATATATTGAGCTCGGCGAGCATTCGCCGTCGCGACACCCGGAGACCAATAACCGCGACAGTGAACAGAAGGACCGTCTTCAATGCCGTCCAGCCTAATTGTGAATACTGACCGACCAGGTAGAACATTTGACGCCTCCTACGGCATTGGGACCGACGATCAGAGCGGTCACCGGACGAGCGACGCTCGGATGGCTCTACGATTCGGCATCGAGGTAGGCGGCGGGCTCACCGCCGGCGGTAGTGAACGCCGTTAGCGCGCGCACCAGCCCATGGCGCTTTGACGTGGGCATTTTTTCGACGATACGGGCGATTTCACGACGTCGGTGCGCGGTGACCTGCCGCACGACCTCACGGCCGCGCGCGGTGAGTGCGGCAAGCAGCTCACGCCGTGAGGTCGGGTGCGGTAGGCGGTCGATCAGGCCGGCGCTAACGAGCCGATCGACCATCCGGCGGGCGGCCGACGGCTGCACACCCAACAGACCAGCCAGCGTCGCCAAGTTGATCGGTCCCCGATTGCACAAGATCACCAGAGTTCGAAACTGCGGGATGGTTATCGCCTCGTCAACTCGGGCTATCGAGTGAGCCGAAATCGCCACCAGCAACCGCGACGCGGTCAGCAACGCGTCGGTGATTGCATCTAGCGACTCGTCGGTTGCTATCGCGCCTTCTGTGCTCACCCATTCCGCCCTTCTGTCGCAGGCACTCACAGCTACGAGCCAGCTTATTAGCAGGGAGCTACTATTATCAAGGGCAATTATTTCTGATAGCTACTAAATTCCGAGCAGGCCTACCTGCATGCGAGAAGCTTCGCTGCTGGCACCGCCAGAGTTTCTGAGCAGCTAGGCCTGTCTATTCAGGAGGTTTTGATGAGCACCGATATCTCGGCGGGCGAAGATCAGACCATCGCTACCACACCCCGCGCCGTCTGGGCGATGGGCGACTATGCGCTCATGGCCGAGCAGGTAATGGCCCCACTCGGCTCAATCCTGGTCAGCGCCACCGGGATTGGGCCGGGAGATCGCGTCCTCGACGTTGCCGCCGGATCCGGAAACGTTTCGCTTCCCGCCGCCAAGGCGGGTGCCACGGTTGTTTCCAGCGACCTGACCCCCGAATTGCTGCACCGCTCCCAGCTCCGGGCCGCCGAACAGGGTGCGGCGCTCGAATGGCAAGAAGCCAACGCCGAATGCCTGCCGTTTGCCGATGGACAGTTCGACGTTGTGCTATCGGCGATCGGCGTGATGTTCGCGCCGCATCATCAGCGCGCGGCCGACGAGTTGGTCCGGGTCTGTCGGCCTGGCGGGACGCTGGGTCTGATCAGCTGGACACCGGACGGGTTTTTCGGCCAGATGCTCGCATCAGCGACATCCGCGCGCACCGGGACACGTTGAAAGTGGACCGGTTCGAGAACGCTAAAGCTGTCCATGACTACTTCAAGCAGCACTACGGCCCAACAATCAACGCCTACTGCCAGATCAGTAACAACCCCGTCTTGGCCGCCACGCTAGACACCCAACTCGTCCAACTCGCTCAGCGACACATGATCGGCGGCACGATGGAATGGGAGTACCTGCTCGTCACCGCACGCAAACGATGAATCGCACAGCGCCACGGCGGCGCGGGTGACCGACATGAGTATGCGATGTCCGGTTGCCGTGGCGCCGACGTGGGTAAACCGATTGGCGTGCTTATGCGGTGGAAGTTGTCATGGGAGCGGTGAGCGCGACCTGGCACCTGATCGGCCAGAGCTTCGCCATGGCGTTCGCGATGCTCTGGGAAACCCTTTGGGCGCTGGTCCTCGGGTTCGCATTGTCGGGCGTTGTCCAGGCGTTCGTGTCACGACAGGGGATGCAGCGCTTACTGGGAGCCTTATCACCAGCAACCGTGACCAAAGCGTCAGTCTTGGGTGCCGCCAGCTCGTCCTGTTCGTATGCGGCCAGCGCTTTGGCGAAGGCGCTGTTCGCGCGCTCGGCGGATTTCACCGCGTCGATGATCTTCATGTTCGCATCGACGAACCTCAACATCGCGATCGGACTCGTGATCTGGACGTTGCTCGGCTGGCAATTCGCCCTGGCACAATTCGTCGGCGGCGCGATCATGATTGCGCTGCTGGCCTTTTCGGTGCCGCGGCTGATTCCGGACCGGATGCGGCAGGATGCCCGCGACCGGCTCAGCGGGCCAGGGGTGCCGTCGGAACCCGACGCGGCTGAGCCACTGCGGCGACGGCTCCGCCACATACAGAGTTGGGCGACTGCGGCCAGCTACACCGTTTCCGACCTGACGATGCTGCGCAAGGAAATCATCGGCGGCCTGGTCATCGCGGGGTTTCTCATGGTCGGCATGCCGGCATCATGGTGGCAGGCGCTGTTCATCACCGGCCACGGGTTTTGGTCGTCACTGGAGAACGCAATCCTGGGGCCGCTCATCGCGATCATTAGCTTTGTGTGCAGCGTCGGCAACGTGCCTTTGGCTGCGGCTTTATGGGAGGGCGGGATCAGCTTCGGCGGCACGATCGCGTTTATCTTCGCCGACTTGATCACGCTGCCGTTGGTGTTGATTTACCGCAAGTATTACGGCACTGCGATGGCATTGCGGCTGCTGGCGGTGTTCTGGGTGGTGATGTCGGTGGCCGGACTGATAACCGAATATCTCTTCTCCGCAGTCGGCTTGGTCCCTGGCGGCCACCACACAGCTGTCCCTACCGGAGTCTCCTGGAACTACACAACCTTCCTCAATATTGTTGCGCTGGTTGGATTCGCCGCCGTTTACTGGCTGCACCGCCATCGCGACCGATTCGGTGTGAGCGACGACTACGCCACCGATGTGGTCTGCGGCATGCAAGTCGAGACCGCCAATGCCCCTGCGGTCAGCACGCACAACAATGATCGCTTCTTCTTCTGCTCTGACGGCTGCAAACACGTATTCGAGGCAGACCCAGGCCGCTACATTGCGCCCGGCGACGCCACTCGCAAAAGTGTCTGGCGCGACCGATAATGGCGCGGTCGACCCCGATGTGCGGGATGAGCGTCGAACCCGACGGCGCACACACCATCCGTCCCAGCGACGGCACCTACCATTGCTGCTCGACCAGGTGTCGAGATGCCTTCGTGGCCAACCTATGTCGTTATGACTTGGGCGATCGCCGGTAGTGCGACGAGGCCGTAATTCACACCGGCCCAAGCGCGCCAATCGCTTCCATCACCGTATCGGACGGCTTGTCCGTAGACCCTGGGGCTGAGCGCCACAAGCGCGGCGTGCTTCGTTGCCGTGCGACAGCCTCGGCACCGAGCGGCTTGAAATTACGGGGCACAACCAGACGCTGTGTCGACGGGGGTTGAGGCCAGCAGAGTCCGCAAACGGGGTGAAAGCCTGGGAGCCAGCCAACGAGTCCGAAGCCCGACCGCGCCACGAGTCCCGTACACCTATCCATGCATATCTGCGCATGTGTATGGTGGGGGGGTGCCTGTCCGAGCCATCCGACAGAAGGAGAGCAATGTTCGACTTCACCGAATCGATCGTCGTCGAAGCGCCCCACGACAGGGTCTGGGAGACATTGCGCGAGGTTGACAACTGGTGGCTGCCGTCGAATCCCGAGCACGTAAGCCTGGACCATCTGGATGAGCGCCCAGCCACCGAAGTCGGCGCCAAGCTACGTATCCGAGAAAGTATCGGTGGCATACCGGGCGAGGCGATAGGGACGATTACCGCGGTCGAACCGGGTTCGGCAGTGACGTGGGAGGCCGATGCGACGTATCGGTGGCTGGGTCTGTCGGTCCGCGTTGGTGAGGGGGTTACCTGGCGGATTGAACCACACGATGATGCGACCACGACAGTGAGTGCGCGGGTGTGGGCGACATTCCCCGACGGCTTACTCGGGCGTCTGGCCGCGTTCGCGTTCGTCCACGTGCTCGACGGCGAAGCGAAAGATCGCCACCATGCACGCACCGAGTTGCAGTATCTCAAGCGCACCATCGAAGGCGCACCGCGTTGACTACAGTTTCCGCTCAAAAATGGGTCATGCACCAGGTTGACTAACACGTGTCGGCATTCCGTCTCCGTATGCGGCGGTTGGTTTGGCGACGCACACCCTCGCGAATGGACGTGTTCGCGCGCTTAGCTGTTCCGCATAGGGTTTCGTGTGGTCGAGTGGCCTCCAGGACCGCTACATCCGATAGTCAGGCAACTCGAAGTTATCGCCGCATTCGCAGGCGACCAACCAGTCGGCTACTCGGCAAATAGCCAATGCAATCCGCTCGCATTGGCGCCGCCAACGATGTGCCGCACCTCAGCGAGACGTTGATCGACAAATACGTCGCCGATCTGCACCAGCTAGATCTATTGGACCGCGAAGCCGGCGGGCAGGTGGCCTGACGGGACCGGCTGTCGGGACACCACATGAGTGACCGGAATCGGATGCGTCGAGCGAGCCTTGTCCACCAGGCCCAGCCGCAGCCAGGACTGCCGGCCTTCGGCGATGACCAACTGGTCCGGGCCGAAGCTCTGCACCGCACTGGCCAGCGCACGTAGCGGACGGTAGTCGCCGAGTTCGCCGCCGGCCGACAGTCCGATGTCGCGCATTTCGGTCAGGATGGCGTCCAGTCGTTGTTGCGCGGCTTGCACGGTCGCGTTCATCACATAGACCGGACCGGTGTTCCCAGCTTGGCCGGTGTCGGCAGGGCTTGCCGGCACACAGACGAAATATTCGGCTCGCCGCTTGGTATCCACCCGCCGCAGCGCGTCGAAAAGCTCACTGCCGGAGACGTTTTTGTTCGCCAGCACCAAAACCCGGGTGGCTTTGCCGGTTGGTGGACCGCCGGCATCAAGCTGTGTGGGCCGGCGCCAGAATCTGGGCAGGAAGTACAACACCAGGACGACCACCCAGGACAACAGGCCCAGCCACAGCTGCGCGCGGGCGCCGTCGTCGAACGCCATCTGCACGAGCACCGCAACGATGCCGACAACGGTGAGGATCGACAGCACCGGGAAGCACCACATCCTGACCCGAAGCTTGTCCGGCGATGTCCGGCGGCGCAGGACAATCTGGGACAGCGCGATCAGCAGGTACACGAAAAGAACGATCGCTCCCGACGATTTCAGCAGGAAGTCGAACACGGTGTCCGGGGCGATCCAGGCCATCAGCACGGACAAGAAACCCACCACCGACGAGAACAAGATGGCGGTTGCCGGGACGCCGCGCCGGCCGACCTTGACCAACTGCAGTGGTGCCTCGTGGTGGGCGGCGAGCACGAACAGCATGCGAGATGCCGTGTACAGCCCCGAGTTCAGACACGACAGCACCGCGGTGAGGATGACCGCGTTCACCAGATGACCGGCGCCATGGATGCCCATCGCGGTGAGCGCGCCGATGTAGGGCGAGGTACCGGGTTCGAGGGAGTTCCAGGGCAGGATTGCGGCGAGCAGAAAGACCGAGCCGACGTAAAAAATCAGGATGCGGACCACGACGGTGTTGGTCGCGCGGCGCACCGCGCGGGCCGGATTGGGGGTTTCTGCGGCGGCGATGGTGGCGACCTCGGCGCCGGTCATCGCCGAAACCACTACTGCGGCAGCGGCGACGACGGAGCCCACACCGGTCGGGAAGAAACCGCCGTGAGCGGTGAGGTGGCCGAAATCCATGTGATGGTGCGGCCACATACCGGTGACGAAAAGTGTGCCCAGCCCAATGAAGACGGTAACGGTCGCGACTTTGATTCCGGCGAACCAGAATTCGAACTCGCCGAACGATGCCACCGAGAACAAGTTCGTCGCGGTCATCGTCACCATCAGGATCAGCGACAACACCCACAGCGGGGCATTGATCCAGTAGCCGAGGACTTTTCCGCCCGCGACGGCCTCGAAACCCACCACGATCACCCAGGAGTACCAATACAGCCAGCCCACCGAAAACCCTGCCCAGCCCCCCAGAGCCTGCCGCGCATAGTCGGCAAACGACCCGGTTGACGGGTTGGCGGTGGCCATCTCCCCGAGCATCCGCATCACCAACACGATCAGCACCCCGGCGAGCGCATAGGTCACAAACGTCGCTGGGCCGGTTGCACTGATCACCACACCGGAACCGATGAACAAGCCCGCGCCGATCACCCCGCCGATCGCGATCATGTTGAGCTGCCGCTGCGACAACCCGTGGGGCAGCGTCGAGCTTGTGCTCACGCTGGATCGGGTGGGGGTCTGCAGCATTAGCGGACGCTAACACCCGTCGCCGCTCACATCGGCGCGGCGCGCAGACGTCGGAATCCGAAATTGCCGCGCTGCGGAGCAGCAGGCAACATGACAGGAGCCGCTATTACGGACCTATCGCAATATTCACGGAAGTGCTTGGGGGCGTTCGGGCATCGCACCAGACCCCGGCGGTGGGCCTACGAACCAACGAAGATGTGTGCCGCGGGCTCGCCCCCGGCGGTGGTGAACGCCGTCAGGGCGCGCACGAGCCCGTGACGTTCAGGAGGGGGCATTTTTTCGACAATGCGGGCGAGCTCGACGCGCCGGTGGGCGGTGACTCGCTCGACGACCTCGCGCCCGCGCTCGGTGAGCACGGCCACCAGCTCGCGCCGCGAGGTCGGATGCGGCAGCCGATCGATCAGCCCGGCTCCGACGAGTCGCTCGACCATCCGGCCCATGGCCGACGGTTGCACCCCCAGCACACCAGCCAGGGTGGCGAGATTGATCGGGCCGCGGTTGGACAAGATCACCAGGGTGCGGTACTGCGCGATGGTGATGCTCTCGTCAACCTGAGCGATTGAGTGGGCCGCGATGGCCACCAGCAGCCGCGACGCCGTCAACAACGCGTCGGTGATCGCGTCGAGTGACTCGCCGGTGGCGGTCGCGCTTTCGGGGGCCATTTGTTCGGCTTTCCCTCCCGTTCGGTCCCGATTGACAGCTGTTGTCCAGCAGTTTAGCAGGTGTCAACTATAGTAAACATCAACTATTTCCTGGTAGTACTGTAGTTGCAGAGCATGATCGAGCGGTTCGCACGATTGCCCGCTGCGACCATCGACGACGATGTCGGAATTACCCGCCCCTTCCTCTTTCTCGGGAGGTTTTGTATGAGCATCGACACCCGCGCCGCCGGCGAGGACCACACCATGGCGGCCACACACCGAACGGTGTGGGCGATGGGCGACTACGCCTTAATGGCCGAGGAGGTGATGGCCCCGCTGGGCCCAGTGCTGGTCGGCGCCACGGGGATCGGTCCGGGCGATCGGGTGCTCGACGTGGCCGCCGGATCCGGCAACATTTCGATCCCGGCCGCCAAGGCAGGTGCCCACGTCGTTTCCAGCGACTTGACACCGGAGCTGCTGCAGCGCTCCCGACTGCGGGCCGCCGAACAGGGTGTATTGCTCAACTGGCGGGAAGCCAATGCCGAAGCGCTGCCATTTGGCGACGGCGAGTTCGACGCTGTGCTATCGGCCATCGGTGTGATGTTCGCGCCGCATCATCGGTGCGCCGCCGACGAGTTGGTCCGGGTTTGTCGGCCCGGCGGGACGATCGGGCTGATCAATTGGACACCGGACGGATTTTTCGGCCAGATGCTCGCCGCCATCAGGCCGTACAGACCGACCCTGCTGCCGGGTGTGCCTTTGGCGGCGTTGTGGGGACGTGAGGACTATATCGCTGGGCTGCTGGGAGACCGAGTCAGCGATATCAGCACACGGCGGGAAACGTTGACGGTCGATCGGTTCGGCAGCGCCGAGGCGGTCCACGACTACTTCAAGAAACACTACGGTCCCACGATCAGCGCCTACCACCATATCGGCGACAATCCCGTGTTGGTCGCCGCACTGGACGCGCAACTTGTTGAACTCGCCCGCCGGCACCTCGCCGGTGGCGTGATGCGTTGGGAGTACCTACTCGTCACCGCGAGGAAACGATGAGTCAGACATCGCAAGGTCAAAGGCCAATGTCTTCTGGCACCAGCTGTTTCAATCCAAGCCCTGGGCGCAGCTTTGGTCCGCATCATGATGTGACCGGGGGGTATAGACCATTATCGTCTGAAACAGGCTTGGCCAGAACGTATTCGGGTCTGCTACCGCGCCGCCGCCAGCTGCCACAGTCGCAAACGGACCGTCGAAAACGCGGCCTGCTGTTCCGATAAGTGCTATCCCGCGAAGTCCCACTTATCAAGCACATCGTGTCGGAAAGGTGAAGAGTGCATGGCCCGTTCGCGTTGCATTTCGTACTGGGATCCTGAAAACGCTGTGGCCTGGGAGGCCGGTAACAAAGCCATCGCCCGGCGCAACCTGCTGTGGATTGTCGCGTGTGATCATATTGCCTTCGGGGTCTGGACGCTGTGGCCGGTGATGGTGCTGTTCATGCCCCAAAACGAATACGGCTTTTCCGCGGCCGACAAGTTCCTGCTCGGCGCCACCGCGACCTTCGTCGCGGCGTGCCTGCGGATCCCCTATTCGTTGGGCATTTCAACTTTCGGTGGCCGCAACTGGACGGTGTTTTCGATCCTGGTGCTGTTCATCCCCACCATCGGCACGGTCGTACTGCTGGCACACCCCGGCCTGCCGCTGTGGCCATACTTGGTGTGCGCCACGCTGACCGGGTGCGGCGGCGCCAACTACGCGGCATCTTTGACGAACACCAATGCGTTCTATCCGCATCGGGTCAAAGGCGCCGCGCTGGGGTTCAACGCCGGGGCCGGCAACCTCGGGGTGCCGATGATCCAGTTGGTGGGGCTGGTGGTGATTGCCGTCGCCGGGCACCGCCAGCCTTACTGGGTGTGCGGGCTTTACCTGTTGCTGCTGACAATCGTTGCGGTCGGGGCAGCGCGGTTCATGGACAACCTCGAGCACGCCACCGACGTGAGCCACCTGCGGGCGATCCTGTCCTACCGAGACACCTGGATGCTCGCGCTGCTGTACCTGGGCACGTTCGGCTCGTGGATCGGCTTCTCGTTCGCTTTCGGCCAGGTACTGCAGATCAATTTTATGGCCGGCGGGCAAAGCGCAGCGCAGGCGTCGCTGCACGCCGCCGAGTTCGCTTTCATCGGGCCGGCGCTGGGCTCGTTGGCCCGAATTTATGGCGGCAGACTGGCCGATCGCCTCGGCGGCAGCCGAGTCACTCTGGCGGTCTTCGCCGCCATGGTGCTGGCCGCCGGGCTGCTGGTCGCCATCAGTACAAATGATGACTACACCTCCGGCCCCACCACCGCCGCCACCATGATCGGCTACATCGCCGGTTTCATGCTCCTGTTCATCCTGGCTGGGATCGGCAACGGGTCGGTGTACAAGATGATCCCGTCGGTCTTCGACGCCCGCAGCCACTCGCTGGACCTCAGCGAAGTCGACCGCCGTCACTGGTCGAGCGCCATGTCGGGTGCGGTGATCGGATTCGTTGCGGCCTTCGGCGCACTCGGCGGCGTCGGTATCAACCTGGCGCTGCGACAGTCGTATCTGAGCACCGGCACCGACACGTCGGCGTTTTGGGTTTTTCTCGCTTTTTATGTCGCCGCCGCGGTCCTGACATGGACGCGATATGTGCGCCGACCGGGCGCAACGCATTCCGAGCAGCATACGGCGGCCTCACAGAAATCGACTTCGCGCCTATGACCTCCAAGCGGCTGAGAAGGAGTCCGACCGTATCGGTCGCCGCATTATCGTGCGCGCGCCGCTTGGATCGGCAAAGCCGTTGGCAAAGCCAGTGGCAATCACAAGGTGGGCCAGCCCTTCCGCACGTTCAACCAACCACCCAATACGCCTGCCGCGCTTGGGAAGCCGCCCTTCGGCACAACCGAGGCGTGGGCGCGTATATAGCACGCCGAAGGCATCGGCAATGGCGTAGCAGGGGATCGTAACGTTCTTGATCGACTGCGGCCGGAGCGCTCAACGTAGCTGATCAGATCACCGATGAGGCACGGAGGAGATTCTTTCCAACGCAGAAGCTCGGTTCGGCGCCGCTCTTTGTGTCACCCGTCGACCCATTTCGATTGACTGTCAAGCGGCTTGTTGTGGGCGAAGTCGACACGGTAAGCACGTCTCGCCGCCACTCGGCGCGGTGCCTTTGCGACTAAGCGGCGCAGCGTAACACGAACAATGCCCGCGCAGCAGCAGTCACCGAAACATGTTTAGCGGCAACCCGTCTGAGCACACCAGGGCCTTGGTGTTCGCGCCAATCCGAAATGCCAGCAGCGCGGTTTATGAGTTGTTGGTGACCGTTAATGAGATTAGTTCCGGCCCATTTTATGGGCCGCCGAGGCCGCAATTGTTATCGCGGCCAGCCAAGTAACTAAAGGTTTAGGGATATGGATTTCGGGGCGCTACCCCCGGAGATCAACTCCGGGCGAATGTATACCGGGCCGGGGCCCGGGCCGATGCTGGCCGCCGCGGCAGCCTGGGACGGACTTGCTGCGGAGTTGGATTCGACGGCGTCGTCTTATCAGTCGGTGATCGCCGGCCTGAGCGCGTCCTGGCGGGGACCGGCGTCGGCGTCGATGGTGGGTGCGGCAGCGCCGTATGTGGCGTGGATGAATGCCACAGCGGCGCAAGCCGAGCAGAGCGCCAACCAGGCCAAGGCAGCGGCAGCCGCCTATGAAACCGCGTTCGCGGCAACGGTGCCCCCGCCGGTGATCGCCGCCAATCGTTCTCTGTTGATGACGCTGATCGCGACGAATTTGTTCGGTCAGAACACTCCGGCGATTATGGCAACCGAGGCCCACTACGCCGAAATGTGGGCCCAAGATGCCGCAGCCATGTATGGCTATGCCGGCGCTTCGGCGACCGCCGCGCAAGTTACACCGTTCAACCCGCCGCCAGCGACCACCAATCCGGCGGGGATCGCCGGGCAAGCCGCGGCGGTCGCTCAAGCCGCCGGCACGCACGCGCAGGCGCTACCACAGTTGTTTTCCTCGGTGCCGCAATCGTTGCAAAGCCTCGCATCACCCGTTTCGTCCGCGGCTCCCGCGGCCGCGGCCGATCCGCCCTCGGCGTTCATGACAATTGACAGTTTCCTCACGGGGCCGTTAGGGCCGGGGGGGTTGTTCAGCATTGGCGGGGTCCCGTATCTCCTTGGTATTCAGAGTTACCTGCTGCCCCAAGCCGCGGCGAATCTGACCGGCGCGGCTGAGAAGGTGTCCAAGTTGCCAGCCCCGATCACGGGAGGATTGCTGCAGGGCGAACTCGGTTCGGGAACGCGTCTGATGGGCTCTGCCAGTGCGAGCGGGATATCAGCGGGTATGGGACGCGCCGGCCTCGTCGGGGGATTGTCGGTGCCCCAAGGCTGGGCGTCGGCTTCGCCAGCGGTCAAGGCGGCCGCCGCGCTGCTGCCGGAAAGCAGCTTAAGCGCCGCTCCGGCGGTGCTCGCGGCCGATGGCCGGGGAAGCCCGTTCAGCAATATGGCTCTGTCCGGTCTGGCTGGACGGGCCGTTGTGGGCACCGGCGGTAATGCTGCCAGGTCCGCGGGCATGAGCGGCGCTGCTGCTGTCGGAGAATCCGCTACCACAGCCAACATCTTTGTGATACCCGAGGGCGTCATACCCGAGGCCGGCGAATGATTACCGCCGATCCGAGACCATTGTCAACGACCAAAGCCGCTAACGCGGTCGCGTCCAATCAAGGAGCATAGCAATGGATTACGGAATGTTGCCGCCTGAGATCAACTCCGCTCGCATGTACGTCGGTCCCGGATCGGGATCGATGCTGGCCGCCGCGGCGGCCTGGGATGGGTTAGCCGTTGAACTGCGCTCGACCGCGGCCTCTTACTCCTCGGCGGTTTCGGGGCTGAGCACTGCGTGGCGGGGTCCGTCGTCGGCGAGCATGGTGGCCGCGGCCGCGCCGTATGCGGCGTGGCTGACTACCACCGCAACGGAAGCCGAGCAGACCGCCAACCAGACCAGGGCTGCGGCGGCCGCATACGAGACCGCGTTTGCCGCAACGGTGCCCCCGCCGGTCGTCGCAGCCAACCGCGCTCAACTGGCGTCGCTGATTTCGACCAACATATTCGGCCAGAACACCACGGCGATCGCGGCCAACGAAGCCCAATACGCCGGCATGTGGGCTCAGGATTCGGCTGCGATGTACGGCTACGCTGGCCAGTCGGCGGCCGCGACCAGGGTGACGCCGTTCGCTCCGCCTTCACAAAACACCAACCCGGCCGGCACAGCGAGTCAGGCTGGCGCGCTTGCCCAGGCCGTAGGCACGTCGACCGGCACGAATACCCAAGCAGTGCTATCACAGCTGACTTCAGCGACACCGGGTGCGCTGCAAAGCCTGGCCGCTCCAGCCGCCGCGGGGGATCCACCGTCGGCGCTCTCGTCGCTGACGAGTTTGCTCAGCAGCCTGAATTCCTCCCCGTTGGCGACGATCGCCGGCAATGTGGAGCTGATCCCGAAAGCGATTCTGCCGGCCAACGATACCCTCATCAGCATCATCATGGGTCTGGTGATCCCGGGACGGGCCTTATCAGACGTAGCAAAAGCAGCCGGCGCCGGGGCGGGGGCAAGTCTGGGGGCGGGACTCGGTTCGGGTGCGTCTGCGCTGGGATCCGCGGGGTTGGTCGGGGCCGGATCCGCGGTGTCGGCGGGTGTCGGCCAGGCCGGCTCTGTCGGCGGGTTGGCGGTTCCGCCGAGCTGGGCTGCGGCCACCCCGGCGATCAGAACGGTGGCCGCGGTGTTGTCGGGCGCCTCGACCGACGCCGTCCCGGCAGTCGCGGTCAGCCAGGGAAGCCTGTGCAGCGGAATGGCCTTGGCGGGTATGGCCGGAGGCGCATTGGGCGCCGCGGTGCCCCGCGGCCTAGCCGGTGCCGGTGCCAAAGGGGGTGCCACGCCGGCCAAAGACCGCAAAGACCTCAAAGACGGTGACTCGCCGGAAAAACTGCAACGCATCGTGGCCGAAATGGCGGACAAGCCGGAAAGTGTTCAGCACTGGCACACCGATCCTGAACACGTCGACGGTCTTCTGGCTGAACTGCGGCAAAGACCGGGCATCCACGCGGTACATGTCAAAGGCGGCAAGCCGACGATGACACCACTTAAGTCACAGCCGATCTAGCCCGATGCTCGTGAACGGCATTGTCAGACAATGGACCACAGTCGTTTACACGATTTAATCTTGCCGCCACCTATCGCAGCGGGCGCAGAGCAATACTTGTACGAATTCCAGCACGCGAACGGTGGTGAGTGGACATGGAGCAACTCAAAACGCTCGATGCGGGTTTCCTCATGGCGGAAGATTCGGATCGGCGCGTGAGTTTGGCGATCGGTGGAATCGCCATCATCGAGGGGTCCGCGCCCAACTACATTCAGTTCAAAAATCTACTGGGAGGCCGGATTCGGATGATACCGCGGTGCACGCAGGTGCTGCGGATCCACGCCTTCGATATCGGCGCTCCCGAGTGGGTCGACGACCCCGGATTCGATCTCGCCCGTCATGTCCGTCGGGTCGCACTGCCTCGGCCCGGCGATGACCCCGAACTGTTCCAAGTCGTCGCTGATGTGTTAGAGCACCGTCTCGACCGGGATCGTCCGTTGTGGGAATGCTGGGTCATCGAGGGCCTGAAGGGCAATCGCTGGGCGCTCCTGATGAAGATCCACCACTGCATGGCAGACGGAATCTCGACGACCCGGATTCTTGCGCGGCTATGTGATGGCCTCGACGGCGACGCTTTCGCACCGCCCGTGGGACCGAACAGGGTCGCCAGACCACAGCCATATCTGCATCCAGCGCCGGATCTGGCCCCGCGCAACCCGATTGGCAGCCTCTGGCGGGCTACTACCGGCGTCACGGATGCCGCTGCGCGAACCGTCAGCGGTGCCGCCGAAATCGCCGGAAGCTTGATCCGGCCAGCCGCTGCCTCATCACTGGTCGGCCCTGTCACTGCGATGCGGCGTTATAGCGCGGTACGGGTCCCCCGCGCTGACGTCGAACAGATATGCCGCAAATTCGACGTGACCATCAATGACGTTGCGCTCGCAGCGATTACCGAAGGCTTTCGCTCAGTCTTGCTGCACCGCGGAGAGCAGCCACGCGCCGACTCACTGCGCACCCTTGTGCCGGTATCGGTGCGCGCGCCCGACGCGCTGGACAAGCCCGGTAATCGCATTTCCGTCGTGTTGCCGTATCTGCCCGTCGAACAGCACGACCCGGTCCAGCAGTTACGCACCGTGCACACTCGATTGACCCGAGCCAAACAGGGCGGGCAGCGGCAAGCTGGCAGCATGTTTTTATCCGCGGCCAATTTGGTCCCATTCATGTTGTCGTCCTGGGTCATTCGGATGCTCACTCGGCTGCCACAACGCGGCATCGTCACGTTGGCAACCAATGTTCCCGGACCACGCTGCCAGCTGCAAATGATGGGTCGCAAGGTGACGCACTTGCTGCCGGTTCCCCCGATCGCGCTGCAATTGCGCACCGGTATCGCGGTGCTGAGCTACGCAGACGACCTGGTGTTTGGTATCACAGCCGATTATGACGCCTCACCCGACGTCGAGCGGTTGGCCACGGGCATCAAACTGGCTGTCGCGCGTCTAGAAGCGCTAAGCCAAGATTCGGTCTTGCTGTTCGCTAAGTGACGCCGCGGGCCGCGAACAATGGTATCCGCGCGGACTTCAGTAGCCTAGCTTAGCTAGCTGAGGTCGAACGGCCCAAAGCATCGAGTTAGCCGCGCAGCTCACTGGCACCCCCGGCGCACCAGGGCTTTGCTTATCCCATACTGCCCAGGCAACGACGTCCATCACTCGCGGAAGTGAGACAACGCGTGCCAGCGACGTAGTGGGTGCCGGAGATTCACGGAAGTGCTTGGGGGCGTTCGGGCATCGCACCAGCCGCACTCAGCAGCCGGCGCTTCTGCTCGTTGAATTCCTCCTCGGTCAGGATTCCTTCGTCGTGAAGGGCGGCGAATTCGCGCAAGTCGCTGGCAAGTGACGTCACCGGACTGGCCGGTGAGGTCTGCGGCGGCTTCGCGCGTCGACCCGCCGCCACCCCGGCACGCTCGGCCCGAGCCGAGCCGACCGTACCGGCCAGTGCACTCCCGCCCATGCCGGCGAGGGCCATCTCGCTGAACGCGGTTCCCGCGCTACCCGCCAACGCCGTCGGCGCGGCAGCGGCACTGGTGGCCGACAACGCATAGCCGGCCGCGCGTATCTCCGGGGCAGCCGCCGCCCAGCTCGCCGGCACCGACAACCCGCCGACTGGGACTGCCCGGCCCATGGCTCCCGTCACCGGCGTCGCGCCGCTCGAGCCCGTCACCGCCGCCGTTCGCGACTGGCGGATCGCGTTCAAGATCTCGTCGTGCTCGTCCGATAGAAAATCCTGTTCGGCGAGGATCTCTTGACTATCCATCGACGCCGCCTGAAACGCCGCGCCTGCCACGGCTATACCAACCGCCGACAAGGCTGCTCCTGCCGGCGTGATGCTCAGACCCTCCACAACGCCCACAACGTCCGCAAGATCACCGAAGCCCGGGGGCAGTGCTTGCAACGGCTGCACGGCGGCGGGCGCCACCGAGGCCAGCTGAGACACTGTCGCCTGCGTGTTCGTCACTGCCGACGTGCCGACGACCGAGGTGACCGGGGCGGCCGGACCGGCCGGATTGCTGTTCTGCAGCGGCGCGGTGAACGGCGCCAACCTGGAGGCGGCCGCCGATGAAGCGGCGTAGCCATACATTGCCGTCGCGTCCTGGGCCCACATTTCGCCGTAGAGGGCTTCGGTGGCCGCGATCGCCGAGGTGTTCTGTCCTAACAGGTTGGTCGCGATCAGCATCATCAGTTGAGCGCGGTTGGCCGCGATCACCGGTGGGGGCACGGTCGCGACAAACGCTGCCTCGTAGGCGGCCGCGGCCGCATTGGCCTGGGTGGCCGACAGCTCGGCCTGCCCGGCGGTGGCGCGCAGCCATGCCACGTAGGCCGCGGCCGCGGCTGCCATCGAGGCCGACGCAGGTCCCAGCCAGGAGCCTCCCGCCAGCTCGAAAACAACCGCTTCGTAAGAGGTTGCCGCCGTATTGAGTTCAGCGGCAACCCCGCCCCAGGCCGCCGCGGCGGCCAGCATTGGCGCCGGGCCGGGACCGGAATATATTCTTGCCGAGTTGATTTCGGGTGGTAACGCTGCGAAGTTCATCTCGCAACTCCGTCAGCCCGCAGCCACGGCGTTGGCCGATTCGGTGGCAGTGTATGCACCCGCACTGGCGCCCAACGTGGCCACGAACATGTCGTGTACCGCGGCCGCCTGGGCACTGACCGCCTGGTAGCTGGCGGCATGGGCGGCGAACTGCGCTGCCACCGCTGCCGATACCTCATCGGCAGCGGCAGGCACCACCGTGGTGGGAGCGGCGGCGGCCGCGTTCTGGGCGGCCATTGCCGAGCCGATACCAGTTAGGTTCCCGGCGGCCGCTGTCAACATTTCCGGCTGAGTGGTCACGAACGACATCTGCTCTCCTCCTCTGAGATGTGGGTCCTGCACCCGCGTGCACCGGTTAAGTACCCACCCAGTACCTAACCCGCGGTGATAGCCGGGCGTGGTAGTTATGGCGCGTGTCGCCGGATCTACACCGGCACGGCGCGCAGCGCAGCCGGCAGGCTGGGCAGAAAATGCTCGGTGGCAAAGCCGCGGATGTCGTCGGCGGTTTCCAGTGGATGGCTGCTGGGCAGCAGCAGCACCAGCGCCGCGTAACGCAGGATGGTGTCGGCTAACTCGTCGACGGCCCGGGCGCCGATGCGCTCGGCGAACCCCTCGGGGAAGATCACCCGCAACGCGGCTGCCATCCGCTCGACTGCCGCGGCCCAGTGCTGGTGGGCCAACTCGAGCATCAGGCCGGGCTCGTCGGCGATCATCCGGGTCAGCACCCGATGCTGGCGGAACCGCAAAATCGACAGTGTGAACGCCTCGACATAGTAGTTCGACTGTGGCCGAATGCTTTTCAATTCAGCAGCGATGTCGGCGAACAGCACCGCGTTTTCCCGGTCGATGACGGCGGCGACCAGCTCGTCGCGGCCGGCGAAGCGGCGGTAGATCGTGGTGCGGCTGACCCGGGCACGGCGGGCTACCTCGTCGAGCGCGACCCGGCGAAAGCCATGCTGGCCGAACTCGACAACGGCGGCGTCGAGGATGGCGCGGGTCGCTGGATCAGCGTTGTCAGCGGGCATACCCCGCCTGAGCAAACCTGTTGTAGCGCAACCGCATCGGCAGATGATCCCACAACCAGTTGACCGGCCGCGAGCGCCACACCGCGGCGAAGCGCTGGTAACGGCGCTCCTGGCGCTCGCTCCACGGCAGCTCCAGCAGGGCGCGGGCCCGCGGCGGCAGGCCGCCGGTCGTCAGGAACGCCGCGAGCGGGTTGAACGCCACCGACATCACCCGCCACACTTGTGGCGGCACGCCTTTGGGGCGCGGGAAGCCTTTGGTGACATAACCGACGCCGTACTTGGCGGTCTTGTGCGCGACGACGACATTGTCGAGCATGTCGTCCCAATACCGCTGGAACTCTGCGTAGTCGGTCGGCATCGGTCGGTCGCTGACGCCGTATCGGCGATACCAGGTCTTCGACTCGGCGTAGATCTGCTGTTTTTCCTCGTCAGTGAGGCGCTTGACGAAAGTGTCGGCGAAGTACAGCACCTGCTCGACGAAGGTGGCGTGCGCCCAGTAATAGGTCTCCGGATCCAGCGCGTGGTAGCGCTCCCCGCTCGGCATTTCGCCTTTGATCTCGTGGTGGAAATCGCGCACCTGTTGGCCGGGGTGGTCGTCGTCGGCGCCGTAGACGGTCATGAAGATCGGTGGCAGCGACCGTTTGACCCGGGCGGCGGTGTCGGAAAAGAACACCGAATGATCCAGCACGCCCTGCCCGAGTTCGGCGAGCATGTTCTGCAGCACCGCGGGCCGCGGACCGATCAGGAACATCCGGTTGTCGCCGAAGTAGCGCCACACCAGCGACTGCGGCCCCAACGGCAGATCCGTCGCCGGGCCGGACGCAGCGGGCTCTTTGAGTTCGGTCATGTGAAACAGTGTTACATATTTTGAACTTTGTACCAACCCCGGTCCCGGACCATCCCCAGCCAGTGTGGGGCCGTTATCGGGCTGTGGCCGGATAGTGTGGCGCACCGATACCTGCCGCACTCGTCTGCTTGGCATGATGCGCTGGTGAAATCGCTGACCCGCCGACAGGCGCTGCGTCTGGGTGTCACCGGCGCGGCCGCGGGAACGGGTGCCGCGGGGCTGTTGGCGTTGGGAGCCCTACTCGATCCGCCGAAGCCCCGCGCGTTGCCTGACCCGGTGGAACCACCCGCCTCGGCGGCAAGCCCGCTGCCCACCCGGGAGTCCGGTTCGTTCATCTCCGCGGCCCGCGGCGGCATCCAGACCAACTGGATCATCGCCCGCCCGCCGGGCCAGACCGGCGTGTTGCGTCCGGTGATTGCCCTGCACGGGATGGACAGCGACGCCGCGGGCGTGATGGGCCTCGGTGTCGAAGATGCGTTGGCGCGATTGGTCGCATCCGGCCGCCCGCCGTTCGCCGTCATCAGTGTCGACGGCGGAAACTCCTTCTGGCGCCGGCGGGCCTCAGGGCAGGATTCCGGGGCGATGGTGTTGAACGAACTGATCCCGATGTTGGCTACCAAGAACATCGACACCACGCGGGTGGCCTTCATGGGGTGGTCGATGGGCGGCTACGGCGCGCTGCTGTTGGGCTCCCGGTTGGGTCCGGCGCGCACCGCGGCGATCTGTGCGATCAGCCCGGCGCTGTATATGACGTATTGGGGTGCGCCCCATGACGCCTTCGACAGTCTCGACGACTGGCGCAAGAACTCGGCGTTGAGCCTGCCGCCGCAACTGGGGTCAATCCCGCTGCGCATCGATTGCGGCACCGGCGACGGCTTCTACGTCGCGACCCAGCAATTCGTCAATCAACTACCCACGCCGCCGGCAGGCGGGTTCTATCCGGGCGGACACGACGTGGACTTTTGGCACCAGCACCTACCGGATGAGTTGGCCTGGCTGGACTCCTGACCCGATGTCGATCAGATTTGGCCGGGGGTGCCGGTGTTTATCGGGTTCATCGGACTCATCGGGTTCATCGGGTTCATCGGACTCATCGGATTCGCCGGATTATCCGGGTCCATCGGACTAGCGGGATTCAACGGGCTGTCCGGATTCAACGGGCTGTCCGGATTCAACGGGCTATTGATGTTCGCTGGATTAGTAAGACTGTTGGGGCCATAGGGACCGGCATTGCACATGGCGCTCGCGTTCGCAATGCAGTCGGACGGGCTGAACGGGTCGGGGTCGGCAGGATCGGCGCCCGCCGGGGCTACCGCCGCGATGGCGGGCGCGGCGACCAAAGCACCCACGACCGCCGCCTTAGCAACACCGCGACGAACACCAGAAAACCGTACAGAATTCACTGAATTCCTCCCTAAATCCGTTTCGTCGCCGAGGTTATCCCGGTGGCAAATGGCCAGTAGCCGCGATGATCACACAGACAATTGGATTGCATCCGACAATTCCGGGAATCCGGACTTTTGCTAAGAGTCGCGACGTTTTAGCCGTCAGCGGCCGAATCGCCGCAGCCGCAAGCTGTTTGCCACCACCAACACCGACGAGCACGCCATCGCCGCGCCGGCGATCATCGGATTGAGCAGGCCCAGCGCCGCCAAAGGCAGCGCCGCCACGTTGTAGCCGAACGCCCAGAACAGGTTCATCCGGATGGTGCGTAGGGTGCGCGCCGACAGTCGCAGCGCCGTCGGCACCGTGCGCAGATCGCCCCGCACCAGCGTCACATCACCGGCTTCGATCGCCGCGTCGGTGCCGGTGCCCATCGCCATGCCGATGTCGGCGGTGGCCAGCGCCACCGAGTCGTTGACGCCGTCGCCGACCATCGCCACCCGTGCGCCCTCTGCCTGCAGGGCCTTGACGGCGTCGGCCTTGCCGGTCGGCAGCACCCCGGCGATCACGTCGGCGGCGTCGATGCCGACCTCAGCGGCCACCCGGCGCGCGACGGCAGCGTTGTCGCCGGTGAGCAGCAGCGGGCGGATACCCATCTGTCGCAGCTGCGAAATCGCCTGTGCGCTGCTTGGTTTCACGTCGTCTGCCAGGCGGATAGTGCCGCGCACTCGGTTGTCCCAGCGGACTTCGACGCTGGTGCGCCCGTCGCACTCCTGCGCCTTGGCCACGCTGACGGTCACCCCGTCGACATCGCCGTGGACACCGGTGCCGGGATCGTTGACGAAGTTGGTAACCGGCGACAGAACCCGGTCGTCGGCAGCGGCCACGATGGCGGCGGCCACCGGATGTTCAGACGCCGCTTCGACGGCCGCCGCGCGGGCCAACACCACCTCGGCGTCCTCGCCCGGTGCGGGCTCCACGGCATCGACGGTCATCACGCCGGTGGTGACGGTGCCGGTCTTGTCCAGCACCACGGTGTCGATGCCGGTGACGGTCTCGAGCACGTGCGGGTCCTTGATCAGGATGCCCAGTTGGGCGCCGCGCCCGGTGCCGACCAGGATGGCGGTCGGGGTGGCCAGCCCCAGCGCGCACGGGCAGGCGATGATCAGCACCGCCACGGCCGCGGTGAATGCCGCCGCGGCGGGCTGACCAGCCACCAGCCAACCGGCCAGGGTCAGCGCCGCGAGCACCAACACCGCCGGCACGAACACCGCCGAGACCCGGTCGGCCAACCGCTGGATGGACGCCTTGCCGTTTTGCGCGTCGGCCACCAGCTGGGCCATCCGGGCCAGCTGGGTGTCGGCACCGACCTTGACCGCGCGGACCAGCACACGGCCGTAGGTGTTCAGTGCGCCGCCGAGTACGTCGTCGCCGACGGTGATGTCGACGGGCGTGGGCTCCCCGGTCATTGCCGAGGTGTCCAACGCCGAGGCGCCGTCGACAACCACCCCGTCGGTCGCGATGCGCTCCCCGGGGCGAACCACGAAAACGTCTCCGACGTGCAGCTCTGAGAGTGGCAACCGGACCTCGACGCCGTCGCGCAGGACCGCGGCGTCCTTGGCGCCCAGATCCAGCAATGCTCGCAGCGCCGCGCCGGCCGAGCGCTTGGCCCGCGACTCGGCGAAGCGGCCGGCCAGCAGGAACACCGTGACTGCGGCCGCCACCTCGAAGTACACGTGGCCCGAGCCGCGCAGTACCGCCAGCGCCGACCACAGGTAGGCGGCCAGCGTGCCCAGCGACACCAACGTGTCCATGGTCGATGCGCCGTGCCGGGCGCTTTGCAGCGCGGCGCGGTGGAAGGGGTAACCGCCCCACACCACGATCGGGGTGGTCAGCGCGAACACCAGCCACTGCCAGCCCGCGAACTGCCAGGCCATCACCATCGACAGCGCCACCACCGGGATCGCCAGCACCGTCGAAGCGGTCAGCCGCGCCCGCAGCTGGCTCTCGGGGACGTCTTCGTGGTGATGGGCGTGCTCGCTGGCCACCGAAGCCTGGTAGCCGGCCGACTCGACGGCGCGGATGAGGTCATCGGGTGAGACGACGGAGTCGTGTTCGACGTGGGCGCGCTCGACGGCGAAGTTCACCGTGGCGCGGACGCCGTCGAGCTCGTTGAGACCACGCTCGATTCGCGCCGCGCAGGACGCGCAGCTCATCCCGCGAAGGTCGAGATCGGTGGTGGTCATACCGTCAAGGATACCCCTACGGGGTATGCCGGGTCTGTCGCACGTTGGTGATTCCGACCACTGCCAGCACCCCCGCGAGCGTCGCCAGCAGCAGGGTCAACAACAGCAGCGGCGGGTCGTAGACCACCGAGGTGGTGACCGGCTGGCCGTCCAGGATCGGCGCGACTGCCACTGTCGAACGCACCTGTGACCAGCTCAGCGCGCAGCCCAGCACCGCGGCGCCGGCCAGCGCGAGCTGGACGACGGCGCGGACGCCGGCCCTCACCAGCTTGATCCGTCCTCGTCGGCGGAATCGACCTCGGCGGCCGGCCCGACCCGCTCCTCGACCAGCGGGGTCAGCGCGGCCCGCAGCGAGCGGTGCCGACGTGCCCAGGCCTGCGCCGTGCGGCCCCCGGTGAGCCGCAGCCCGATACCCACCCGGCCGCGCGGCACGCCGATCAGTTCACCCAGCGCGCGCGCCGACTGCCAGCGCTGCAACTCCTTTTCCGAAACCAGCGGATGCTCGGCATCCGGGTAGACCCGCACGATGTCGGCCACCTGAATGGTCTCGGTGCCCTGCCGCAGCGTCTGCGTGGTCAGTTCGACCGACGTATGAATCCGGGCAGCCTTCACCTGCAGGCCGACAAAGCCCGACACCAGCACCAGAAAGACCATCGGAACCAGCAGCTGCCAGCCGTAGCCGCTGGACTTTTCGATCATCAGCATGGCGCCCGCCGACAGCGGGCCGGCCAGCACCCACAGCCAGCTCGCGCCGGCTTCGTAGAACAACGGAGCCGGTTTGGTACCCGTCTCTGCGGTCACTGAAATCCTGTCCCCTGATCTGAGCTGTACGCCGCGCGCCAGCCTATCGCGGCGACGATGCGGGGCAGCGCGAAGCAGAAGACTAACGCTCACCGGGTGAAGTAGTCGTGCGCGTCGCTGCGATGCAGCAAAAACATTCCCCCGGCGATCAGCACGCAGCCGATAATGCCGCTGACCGCACAGATCACCGCCGCCACCGGCGGCCAGTCCACACTGAACAGCCGGCTCGCGATGTAGACAACCGCGGCGATGCCGCCGCCGGTCAATATGGTGCGGGCCCAGCGATAACCGGCCCGCATCAGGATCAGGAACGTCACGACGATCGCGCACAGCACCGCCGCGAACAGCAAGGATGCAGCCAACACCAGCCCGGACCCGGTACTGGTCGGGGATGCGACCAGGTCGACCACATAGCCGATCAGCATCAACGGCAGCGCGGCCAGCCACAGCCAAAAGCCGGTATCGACGTCCACCGGGCGGGTCTGGGGCTCGCCCGGCGGCGGACCAGGCGGGGCCGGCGGCCCGGGCGGTCCCGGCGGGGAGCTCGGCCAGCTGGGCGGTTCGGTCATGAAAGCCAGCCTGCCGCCTCGGCGGCCCAGTAGGTCAGCACGATGTCGGCGCCGGCGCGCCGGATGCACGTCAACGACTCCAGCACGGCGGCCCGCTTGTCGATCCACCCGTTGGCCGCGGCCGCGGCGAGCATCGCGTACTCCCCCGACACCTGATAGGCGGCCACCGGCACCGGCGAGATGTCCGCGGCCGCGGCGACCACGTCCAAGTAGCCCATCGCCGGTTTGACCAAGACGATGTCGGCGCCCTCGTCGAGATCCAACTGCACCTCGCGCAGCGCTTCGCGAGCGTTGCCGGGCTCTTGCTGATAGGTGCGGCGGTCACCGGACAGGCTCGAGCTCACCGCCTCCCGGAACGGGCCGTAAAACGCCGACGCGAACTTGGCGGCGTAGGCCAGGATGACCACGTCGGTGTGACCGGCCGCATCCAGCCCGTCGCGGATGGCCGCCACCTGCCCGTCCATCATTCCACTTGGCCCGACCACATGAGCGCCCGAATTCGCCTGCGCCACAGCAAGTTCCACATACCGCGCCAGCGTAGCATCATTGTCGACCCGGCCGCGCTCGTCGAGGACGCCGCAATGCCCGTGGTCGGTGAACTCATCGAGGCAGGTATCGGCCATCAGCACCGTCGCCTCGCCGAGGTCCTTGGCCAAATCGCGCAATGCGACGTTGAGGATGCCGTCCGGGTCACAGCCGGCCGTGCCCGTGGCGTCCTTGTCCTGCTCGCGGGGCACCCCGAACAGCATCAGCCCGCCCACCCCGGCGGTCACCGCCTCGACGGCCGCGGCGCGCAGCGAGTCGCGACTGTGCTGCACCACCCCGGGCAACGACGCGATCGGTCGCGGCTCGTCGACGCCGTCGGCGACGAACATCGGCAGCACCAAATGCCGTGGCTCGACCGACGTTTCCGCCACCAGGCGGCGCATCGCCGGTGTCGAACGGAGCCGGCGCGGGCGCTGCCGCGGATAGGCCACTAGCGCCTGCGGCTCTTCTTACGCGGCGGCGGCAACGCGCCCTCGGCCCGCAGCCGGGCCGCGTGCTCGGCCAGCGCCTCGATCAGCGGACCCACCGCGGCGGTCTCCGGCTGTACGTCGACGCGCAAACCGAATTCGGCGGCCGTTTCGGCGGTTTTGGGGCCGATGCAGGCGACGATGGTCCGCGCGTGCGGCTTGCCGGCGATGCCGACCAGGTTGCGCACCGTCGACGACGACGTGAAGCAGACCGCATCGAATCCGCCGGTCTTGATCATTTCGCGGGTGGCTGCCGGCGGCGGGGCGGCCCGTACCGTCCGATAGGCGGTGACGTCCTCGATCTCCCAGCCGCGTTCGCGCAGCCCTTCGGCCAGCGTCTCGGTCGCAATGTCGGCCCGCGGCAGCAAAACCCGGTTGACCGGATCGAAAATGCTGTCGTAGGGCGGGAATTCGTCGAGCAGGCCCAGCGAAGACTGCTCACCCGAGGGCACCAGCTCCGGGCTGATCCCGAAGGCGCGCACCCGGTCGGCGGTCGCCTCGCCCACACAGGCGATCTTCACTCCGGAGAACGCCCGGGCGTCCAGCCCGAACTCGCCGAACTTCTCCCACACCGCACGCACCGCGTTGGTGGAGGTGAACACCACCCACTGGTAGCGGCCGTCGACCAGGCCCTTGACCGCGCGTTCCATCTGAGCGGGACTACGCGGGGGCTCGACGGCGATCGTGGGTACCTCGATCGGCAGCGCACCGTGTCCGGTCAGCCGCTCGCTCATCTCGCCGGCCTGATCCTTGGTCCGCGGCACCAGCACGGTCCAGCCGTACAAGGCGCGGCTCTCCCACCAGTTCAGCTTGGCCCGGTTGGCCACCGTCTTGCCGATGGTCATCACCACCGGTCCGGTCAACGGCCCGGCCGGATCGGTGCCGCCCAGCGCGGCCCCTTCGGCCAGCACGCCCAGCGTCGACTCCACCGAACGCTGCGCGCAGGTGGTGCCGGACGCGGTCACCACGCACGGCGTCGACTCGGTGAGCCCGTACTCGACCAGGGTGCGCGCCGCGTCGGCCGCATGCGATGCGGTGGCCTGCAGGATCAGCGGGCCCGGTGCGGCGGCCAGCGCCGACCAGTCGTCCTCTTTGAGGTCGGCGCGCACGTCGGCGACAGTGTGCGACGAGCCCAGCGGCAGCCCCGCATACGTCGGGGTCGCGGAGCTGGGCGCCAGTCCCGGCACGATTTCGAAATGCAGGTGACTGCGCGCCACCGCGTTGACCTCGGTGATGACCGCGTCCACCGACAGCGGGTCACCGGACACCAGCCGTACCACGTCGGCCCCGGAACGAGCCTCGGCGACAAGCGTTTTGGCTACCTCAGCCGCATCTCCCAGAGCCGGCCGGATGTCCGGACCGACCGACACCACCGCAGCGGGGGTGTCGTCAGCTGCACCCTCGGCGGTGTCTGGATCGGGCTCGGCCGGACCGGATACCGGCGGCAGGTCCTTGCCGATCAACGCCAGCACTGGCTCCGGCACGTCGGGGTCGGTGAAGACCAGGGCGGCGTTCGCCAGCGCCACGACGGCCCGCGTCGTCAGCAGACCGGGGTCTCCCGGGCCAGAGCCCACAAACGTGATGTGGCCCGGCTTCGGCTTACGTCCTCGTACGCCTACTTGGCGAGTCATGTGCTACTCCCACCTCGTTCTCGCGCGGGTTCCTACCGCGCGCTGCCCGACATGAGCTCCCGAGCCCCCAGCTCGAACAGCTCCGCGGCCACCGAGAGCCCCAGCTCTCGTGCCCGCCCCGGACTGCCGATACCGGACGCGCGGATCACGTCGGATCCGTCCAGCGCCGCCACGCAGCCGCGCAGCGACAGCTCCTCGAAGACATGTGAGTCGTCCTCGTCGATGGACTCGACCACCTCGGCGATCGCGCCCACCGGCGCGGAGCAACCTGCCTCCAGTTCGGCGAGCAGGGCACGCTCGGCGGTGACTGCCGCGCGGGTGTCGACGTCGTCGAGCTCCGCCAACAGTGCCGCCAGTCCGGTATCCCCGGCGCGGCACTCGACAGCGAGCGCTCCTTGAGCCGGCGCTGGCAACATCTGCACCGGATCGAGCGCCTCGGTGACAGCGTCGAGCCGGCCCAGCCGGGCCAGACCCGCCCGAGCCACCACGATCGCGTCGAGATCACCACTGCTTACCCTGTTCAACCTGGTATCTAGGTTGCCTCTTAGGGGGCGGATTTCCAAACCGAGACCCAGTGCTCTAAGCTGCGCGGCCCGCCGGGGCGATGACGTGCCCACCACCGAGCCCGCCGGCAACTCCGCCAGCACCAGTCCGTCGCGGGCCACCACGGCGTCACGGGGGTCTTCCCGCGCAGGTATGGCCGCCACCGTGAAGCGCGGATCGTCGGCGGTGGGCAAATCCTTGTGCGAGTGCACTGCCGCGTCGACGCGGCCGTCCTCGATGGCCTCGCGCAGCGCCGCGGTGAACACGCCGACGCCGAGGGTCTCGATCGGATCGGACGAACGGTCGCCCTTGGTACTGACGGTGACCAGCTCCGCGGAATGGCCAGCAGCCACCAGAGCGTCTCGGACACCACCGGCCTGGGTGGTGGCCAACAAGCTTCCCCGAGTGCCTATCCGGATCACGTCGGTCAAGCGGCTACTCAGTGGAATCGGTTGGGACGGAGGGCAATTCGCCAGCCGTGGCGACAGCGTCGACGGCGGTCTGGTCGAGTTCGAAAAGCTCACGCAACGCCTCGGCGTAGCTGTCGCCGCCGGGTGCGCTGGCCAGCTGCTTGATCCGCACGGTCGGTGCGTGCAGGAGTTTGTCCACCACTCGCCGTACGGTGCGGGCAACCTCGTCGCGCTGGGTGGCCTCGAGCCCGGGCAGCCGATTGTCCAGCCTCAGCAACTCCGCCTCGACGACGTTGGCGGCGCGCTGACGCAGCGCGGTCACCGTCGGGGTCACCTCGGCCATCCGCTGGCCGGCCAGATAGGTGGCAACTTCGCCGGCGACGATGTGGCGGGCGGCATCGGCATCGGCGGCTGCGGCTCGCGCCGACGGTTCGCGCTGCACGCGATCCATGTCGACGACCCAGACGCCGGGCAGGCCGGCCACCGCCGGGTCGACGTCGCGCGGCATGCCGAGGTCGCAGATCACCAGTGGCTGAGCGGATTCGTCCCGGCGGGCGGCGGCCAGCGCGTGATGCACGTCGGCCAGCGAAACCACCGGGCGCACCGCACCGGTGCAGCTGACCACGACGTCGGCGTCGGCCAGCGCAGTCGGCAGCCGCTCGAGACTCCAGGCCTCGGCCTTGGCGCCGCATTCGCGGACCTTGCGGGCCAGCCGCTGCGCGCGGGGGAGCGATCGGTTGACGACGTGGACGTGCTCGATGCCCGCCCGGGCCAGATGCGCCGCCGACAGCGCCCCCATCGCGCCGGCGCCGATCACCACGGCGGTCTTGCCGGCCAGGCCGGCCTCACCCAGCTTGTTGCCGGCCATGCCGAGCGCCACCGACACCACCGAGGCGCCCGCGGCGTCGATCCCGGTCTCCGAATGCACCCGCTTGCCCACGGCCAGCGCGCGCTGAGCCAGCTCGTGCAGCACCCGGCCCACCGTGCGGTTGGCCTCGGCGGTCGCGTACGCGCGGCGCACCTGGCCGAGCACCTGCTGCTCGCCGAGCACCGCCGAATCCAAGCCGCCGGCGACCGCGAACAGATGCTCGACGGCGGCCTCGCTGTAACGGACGTAGGCGTATTTGGTCAGATCTCCCAGCGACATCCCGGAATGCTCGGACAGCACTTGCCCGATCACCGACAGCCCGCCGTGGAAGGCGTCGACCACCGCGTAAACCTCGACCCGGTTGCAGGTCGACAGCACCATGGCCTCGGTCACCAGCGGCGACTGCAGCACCTCATCGATGATCTTGATCTGGTCGGATTCATCGGTCGACAGTTGCTCCAGAACGGAAACCGGCGCGCTGCGGTGGGAGACCCCGAAGAGCAGGACGCTCACGGCTGAATCACCTGGCCTGCCCCTTTGCCCAAAAAAACGAACGAAGTCCAGTGAACGAACTGACATCCACGGTAGTCGTTCGACAGGTTGGCCACCAAATTCGCGTTGCGCTGGTCACGGGGTGACGGCCGCGGACGTCACCGTTCGGCCAGATCGGCGCGCAGCCGGGGCTCATCGACTTCCCAGTAGCTGTGCTCGCGGCCGTCGAGCAGAACCACCGGCAGCCGATCGCCGAATTCGGCGCGCAGCCCGGGGTTTCCGTCGGCCGCCGCCGCGTCGACGTCGGTGGCCGACAGCTCGAAACCCAATTCGGCGCCCAGCTCGGCCAGTTGGGAGTAGACCCGCGCACAGATCGCACATCCGTCGCGGGTCAGCAACTGCACCTGCCGGGGGCCCATGGCCACAGTGTGGCACCTGTCTCACGGAGCAAGGCGGCAAGCCCTGGGCGGATAGGGTTGAACCGGCAGAGTCGGCGCACCGAGAGGAGGTCGGAGATGGTGTCTCTCGGCCCGGGCGGAGTCGACCCGCAGACGGTAGCTTCCAACGCCAGCGCTGAACGTGCGCTCGACGGGTTGCATGCTGCTGACGCGCCGGATGCCGAGCAGCCGCCGATCGATCTCACCGCGGCCGCGTTCTTCGACGTGGACAACACCCTGGTGCAGGGCTCCTCGCTGGTGCATTTCGGCCGGGGGCTGGCCGCCCGCAAGTACTTCACCTACCGCGACGTGCTCGGGTTCATTTACGCGCAGGCCAAGTTTCAGCTGTCCGGCCGGGAAAACAGCGACGACGTCGCGGCCGGCCGGCGCAAGGCGCTGGCATTCATCGAAGGCCGGCCGACCACCGAGCTGATGGCGCTCGGCGAGGAGATTTACGACGAGATCATCGCCGATAAGATCTGGACGGGCACCCGGGAATTGGCGCAGATGCACCTCGACGCGGGCCAGCAGGTGTGGCTGGTCACTGCCACGCCCTACGAGCTCGCGGTGACGATCGCCAGCCGGCTGGGTTTGACCGGGGCGCTGGGCACCGTCGCCGAATCGGTCGACGGGGTGTTCACCGGCAGGCTGGTCGGCGAACTGTTGCACGGCACCGGTAAGGCCCACGCCGTGCGCTCGCTGGCCATCCGGGAGGGGCTGAACCTCAGGCGCTGCACCGCCTACTCCGACAGTTACAACGACGTGCCGATGCTGTCGCTGGTGGGCACCGCGGTCGCCATCAACCCCGACGCCCGGCTGCGCAGCCTGGCCCGGGAACGCGGTTGGGAGATCCGCGACTTTCGGACCGCGCGCAAAGCGGCCCGGATCGGGGTCCCGTCGGCGCTGGCGCTGGGCGCGGCCGGTGGGGCCCTGGCGGCGGCCGTGTCGCGTCGACACGAGCGCGAGTAGCGCGCGAGGGGCGCACCGACCGCATCCACCCCGTGTCGCGTCGACACGAGCGCGAGTAGCGCGCGAGGCGGTTAATCGGCAATTCCGCTGATAGGCTGCGCCGCTGAGCCCATACGAGCGGAGAGCAGCGCATGGCAGTGCCCGAAGGTACCGAGGAACTCATCGGCACCCATTACCGATTCCCGGACTACTTCGAGGTCGGACGCGAAAAAATCCGCGAGTTCGCGAGTGCGGTCCAAGACGAACACCCCATGCACATCTCCGAAATCGCTGCCACCGAAGCGGGCCATCCGGCGGTGGTCGCGTCGCTGACCTTCCTCGCCGTCGCCGGACGGCGCGTCCAACTGGACGTCTTCACCAAATTCGACATTCCGATCAATCTCGCCCGGGTACTACACCGGGACCAGAAATTCGTCTTCCACCGGCCGATCATGGCCGGCGACCGGCTGTACTTCGACACCTACCTGGACTCGGTGATCGAGTCCCACGGCACGGTGATTGCCGAGATCCGCAGCGAGGTCACCGACGCCGACGGCACACCAGTGATCACCAGCATCGTCACTATGCTTGGGGAATCGTCCAACCCAGACACCGATACGGCCGCGACGATCGCCGCAATTGCGTCGATTCGGGGCGGGGCTTAGTGTCAGCGCGATGAACCAGGGGGCCAACGAGCCAATGAACACCGATCTGACGCCGCATTTTGACGACGTGCAGTCGCACTACGACCTGTCCGACGACTTCTACCGGCTGTTCCTCGACCCGTCGCAAACCTACAGCTGCGCCTACTTCGAGCGCGACGACATGACGCTGGAAGAGGCGCAGCTGGCCAAGATCGACCTGTCGCTGGGCAAGCTGGGCCTGCAGCCGGGGATGACGCTGCTCGACGTCGGCTGCGGCTGGGGCGCCACGCTGCGGCGCGCTGTGCAGCGCTACGACGTCAACGTGATCGGGTTGACGCTGAGCAAGAACCAGGCTGGCCACGTCCAGAACTCGTTCGACGCCATGGAGAGCCCGCGCTCCAAAGAAGTGCGGCTACAGGGCTGGGAGCAGTTCCACGAGCCGGTCGACCGGATCGTGTCGATCGGCGCGTTCGAGCACTTCGGTTTCGACCGCTACGACGACTTCTTCACGATGGCGTACGAAGCGTTGCCGGCCGACGGGGTGATGATGTTGCACACCATCGTGATTCCCAGCGTTGAGGAACTTGAGCAGCGCCAGATCAAGACGACGATGACGCTGATCCGCTTCGTGAAATTCATCATGGACGAGATCTTCCCGGGCGGGCGGCTGCCGGCAGTCGCGACGGTCGAGGAGCACGCCACCAAGGCCGGCTTCCGGCTCGACCGCGTGCAGCCGCTGCGGTTGCACTACGCGCGGACACTGGACACCTGGGCCGCAGCGCTGGAATCGCGCAAGGACGAGGCCATCGCGATTCAGTCCGAAGAGGTCTACGACCGGTACATGAAATATCTGACCGGCTGCGCCAATCTGTTCCGCAACGGCAACACCGACGTCTGCCAGTTCACCCTGGTCAAGCCGTAGTTCCGCGAGCAGACGCAGAATCGCACGATTTCGCGGCGAAACGTGCGATTCTGCGTCTGCTCGCCGGCGGGAACTAGCCCAAGAACACGTTGCGACGCCCGGCCAATAGGCGGTACAGCGTCTGCTGGATCGTCTCGCGCACCTGATCCGTCAATTCGAAGGTGACCATCGGGTCATCGGCGTCGGCCGCTTCGTAATCGGTCGTCGAGATCGGCTCACCGAAGGCGATGTGCCATTTCGACGGCAACGGCAACAGCCCGGCCGGACCGGCCAGCGGGAATAACGGGGTGATCGGGAAGTAGGGCAGGCCGAACAGCCGGGCCAGCAGCTTGAGGTCGGCCACCATCGGATAGATCTCCTCGGAGCCGACGATCGAGCACGGCACGATCGGCGCCTTGGTGCGTAGCGCCGCCGACACGAACCCGCCGCGACCGAAGCGCTGCAGCTTGTAGCGGTCCTTGAATCGCTTGCCCAGTCCCTTGTATCCCTCGGGGAACACTGCGGTGAGTTCGCCGGCGGCCAGCAGCCGGTGGGCATCGGCGGTGCAGGCCATGGTGTGGCCGGCCTTACGGGCGGTCTCGCCGATCACCGGCAGGTCGAACACCATGTCGGCGGCCAACAACCGCAGGTCGCGGCCGGCCGGGTGTTCGTCGTGCACTGCCACCGAGGCCATCAGCCCGTCGAACGGCAGCACCCCGGCGTGGTTGGCGACTACCAGCGCGGCACCGGTGTCCGGCAGATTCTCAACACCGCTGACCTCGACGCGGAACCAGGACTTGAAGAAGAACCGCAGCAAAGGCCGCACGATCGCGTCGTTGAAATGCGGGTCGAAGCCGAACTCGTCGATGTTGTAGTCACCGGTGAGCCGCTGGCGGAGGAATTCGGCGACGGCGCCCACCCGCTGCGCAAGGTCGTTGCCCGACGATGCGGCCAGGGGCTTGCCGCCGGCGAGCCGCCGATGCTGATCGATCTCGCGGACGACCGCGGCAATCTGCTCGGCCGATGCCCGCGCGTCCGGGTCGGAAAGCAGTGACGGGTGTCGGCGTGCGGCCTCGGTCCGTTGACCGGCACGCCGCTGCGCGGCTGCACGATTCGGATTCGAGTGCAGCGGAATGACTTTCGCCCTGTTTTCGCCCGCCACGATATCTACCTGCCCCCACCCCATGGGATTGATTTCAGGTTGCCTAGGCGCTGCGCTGCGGATACGGCATGACCTTCCAAGGAGAGTACCAACTCAGGCTTGAGAATGGGAGCCATGGCTCGGCCGCGAAGGTAATCGTCGAATGCTTCAGCCGTCGTCCACTTTGGGTGAAAGTCGAGTTCGTCGCGCATTCGGGTGGTGTCCATAACTCGGCCATAGCTGAGATAGTCGAGTTGCTCACGATTGATTTCGGTATAGCGATTAGCCCGTCTCAGCGAATCGAGCGCCCATAGTCCGAATCCAGGTACCGGCAGCGGGATCCGGCCGGCCCGCCGGATCGCCTGGGACAGCATCATGATCCCGCTGGCGCCGACGTTGAAGGTGCCGGGCTTGCCGGCCATCGCGGCGCGCTCCAATGCGCTCAGGGCGTCTTGCTCGTGCAGCAACTGCAGGCGGGCGTCGCGGCCTGCCACCGTCGGGACCAGCGGCCCGGCCAGGTAGCGCGACAGCGTGGTGTCCATCGCCGGCCCGATCATGTTGGCCAGCCGCAGAATTGTCACCGAGATATCGGACCGCCGCCGGCCCAGCCCGCGCGCATACCCCTCGATGTCGAGGCTGTCTTTGGGGAAGCCTTCCCGAAAGGGGCGACGGCTGCTGCTGTCCTCGGTGAACATCACCGGGTCGTGCGGGCTGGACCCGTAGACCTCCGACGTCGACTTCAGCACGACCCGGCGCAACGAGGGCGCCTTTTGGCAAGCCGCGAACAATTGCATCGCGCCCATGACGTTGATTTCCTTCAACGCCGCGCCGCCGCCGGCCCGCGGCGCAAACGACGCCGCCGCCGCGTGCACCACGGTGTCGACATCGCCGTTTCGAATCACCTTGGCGATAAACGGGTTGCGGATATCGGCGCGGACGAATTCAGCGCGGCCCATCCGCCGCAGCATGTCCTTGCTGGGGGCAATCGCATCCACCGCGATCACCCGGTTGATCAACGGGTTTTGGGCAAGTCGGGCCGTCAGGAAACCGCCCAGAAACCGGCACGCACCGGTAACCAGCACGACTTTCGGGTAATGGACCGTATCGGTGCCCGTGCCGCGAGATTTGGCGCCCGGTCCGGGACTGGGTTGATCGCCCGTCGAATCCACCCCGCCAGCCTAACGGGCTGGTGCTACCACGGCGTTACCAAACAACGGCGGCCAGCGGCGAGTTCGGGCTGAAAATTACTTGCCGAGTTTTCTGCGCTGCACCCGGGTACGGCGAAGCAGCTTGCGGTGCTTCTTCTTCGACATCCTCTTGCGCCGCTTCTTGATTACTGAGCCCATAACTCCGCTATCTGTGTGGCCATCCGAGTCCACCGTGGCCGCTGCTGAAATGACCCGGTTACTCTACCTGGGCCGCCACCCGGAACGGAAAAGCGTCGACTGTGCATCCAGCGCGGCGACACGCCGAGGAGCGCCGCCCTGTGTGCACAGTGGACGCCGTGAACACACCCTCAACGCGGTGTGGGCCTTAGCCGGCGTCGAAGTAGGAGCTCTCCAGCATGTCGTGCACGGCCTTCGCGTGCACCCGGAAAGATCGCCCGACGCGAACCGCAGGCAGTTCACCGTTGTGAACCAACCGGTAGACCGTCATCTTGCTGACCCGCATCAGCGCCGCCACCTCGGCCACAGTGAGAAATTGTGTCCTGGGCTGTTGGCCGTCGGGCGAACCAGTGTCCCGTGCCGATTTGCCGCCAGCTGAATCCCGCGCCGATGGCCCGTTCATAGACGTCATCGCAACCCAATCAGTCAGGCCCGCGCAGTCCCAGCGGCTTCCCCTCCGCTGGCACGCACGCGTGCATACAAAGAGGAGAATAGCGGGACTAGTGGGGTTCCTGCGACGGGTGGTAGGAAATCAGAAAAAATTTATGAATTACTCTGATGTGATTCTTAGCTGCTCAGAGCGCCTTTTAGCGGCCTGCACCGCCCCGTCGACTGCACTGCGCAAACCGGCGCGCTCGAGTTCCCGCAGCGCAGCCGCAGTAGTGCCGCCCGGCGACGTCACCGTCGCCCGCAGCCGCGCCGCCGTCGTATCGATGGTGAGGTCGGGCGCCGCTTCGCTGGCCGGGGCCCGGTCCTGCTCCATCCGCTCCAACAACATCGCCGCCGATCCCGCCATCGTCTGGGCGACCAGTTCGGTGGCGACCTGACGGGTCAGGCCGACGCCGACGCCCGCGTCGACTAACGCCTCGACCATCAGGAAGAAATACGCCGGGCCCGAACCGGACACCGCGGTCACCGCGTCCAGCTGGGTCTCCGGGACGGTGAGCACCCCGCCGACGCAGTCGAACAATGCGGCAACCTCTTTGAGCTGTTCGGGGGCGACAAAGCGGCCTTTGGCCAGCGCGCTGACTCCCGCCCCGACCAACGCCGGCGCGTTGGGCATCACCCGCACCACCGGTGTGCCGGCCGGCAGCTTGGCTTCCAGGTAGCTGATGGTGACCCCGGCCGCGACGGTGATGAACACCTGCTCGGGGCTGTCGTCCTCGGCCTGGGAGGCCGCATGCGCGATCTCGCCGACGACCGACTCGACGTCGGAGGGCTTCACCGCGACGATGATGAACGTCGCGTTTTCCACTGCGTCGGTCAGCGAGGTCACCAACACCGAATACGTCTCGGCTAGGTAGCGGGCGCGGACGGGCAGTCGTTCGGCCACCACGAGGTCTTTGACCTGCCGCCCCGCCCGCAGCAGGCCGGACAGCAACGCCTCCCCCATGCTGCCGCCGCCGATGATCGCGATTCTGGCCATGGGGGCAAGCATGGCAGACCTCGGTTACTCAGCGACCAGGCACCATCGCCAGCTGACGGGTCTGCACCACGATGCGGCCCTCGCAGTCGACGACGGTGTGGTCTTCGTCGAACCAGTCCTGGCCGATCTGCATGCACGTGCACACCACCCGCAGCCAGCCGTCGGCCGGTAATCCGCGCAGATATGCGGTGAGTTGCACGGTGGGCGCCCAGCCGGTGCGGCCCACCGCGAAGCTCACCGGCGCCGACACGTCCCCGCACATCAGCGCGAACAGCACATCGGGAGCCATGCCGCGCGGCCGCACCCACATCTGGATCATCGGTGGCCGGCCATCGGTGGGCTCCAGCGTCGAAACCAGCGGCCGCACGTCGCAGCCCTCGGCCAGGTGCACCAGTCCGGCCATCGGATGCCCAGGCCCGATCGGCGCGACGTCAGCGGGCGGTTCGGGCGCCATCAGCTCCGTGACCGGGTTGGCCGACAGCAACGGCGGGACCATGTGCTCGGGCTCGCCGAGGGTGACCACGGCGTGCACCGCGGTCCGCTCGCCCTGATTGAGCTCGACATCGACCACGCTGATCCGCCGGCCGCGCTTGCGGATCGACGTCACCAGTTGCATCGGGCCGGGGTCCGGCGCCCACAGGTAGCTGCCCGACACCGCGACCGGCTGCACGTTGGGCTCACCGTGTGTCGTGCGCGCGGCATTGGCGCACAACGCCAGCATCGCGCCGCCGTGCACCTTGGGCCCAATGGTCCAGTGCTCGTTCAGCTCCCCCTCAAACACGCCGTCGACTTCCGTCTCGCGCAACATCATCGCGTCGCTGAACAGGGTTGATCCAGAACTCATCAGTGTCCTTCGGGCCTCAACGCAACAGATACGTCCGGGCAAACTGCAGCGACTCGGTCAGCATGGCTTCCCGCTCGTGGGCCGAACGCGCCGCCGACGTGGAAACTTCCAGCACGACGTGGCCCGCGAAGCCGCCGGCGGCCAGCATCTCGCACACCTCCACGACCGGCTGGCTGCCCCTGCCGGGCACCAGGTGCTCGTCGGCGGGCAGCCCGTTGCCGTCGCACAGATGCAGATGCACCAGGCCCGAACCCATCCGTTCGGCCATTTCCAGCGCGTCGCTGCCGGCGGTCGCGGTATGGGACAGGTCCAGCGTGTAGTGCGCGTGGTTTCCGTCCAACGGATCGTAGGACGGCGAGAACGCCGAAATGCCCAGGCCGGGCCCCCCGCCCCGGCGTCGCATCCGCTCGATGGACTGCCCGGCTCCGAAGAACCGGTCGGCGCGGAACGGGAACATGTTCTCGACGGCCACCAGCACGTCGCCGGCGGCTTCCAGTTCGGCGACCTGCTCGGCGAACCCTTCGGCGTAGCGCCGCTGCCACCGAAACGGCGGATGCACGACGACGGTTTGGGCGCCCAGCTTTTCGGCGGCCCGCACGCTGCGTTCCAGCTTGGAAATCGGATTGGCGCCCCACACCCGTTGCGAGATCAGCAGACAGGGGGCGTGCACCGACAGCACCGGCATCCGGTAGCGCCGGGAGAGCTTGGCGACGGCGGCAACATCCTGGCTGACCGATTCGCCCCACACCATCAGCTCGACACCGTCGTAGCCGAGGTTGGCCGCGTACTCGAAGGCGGCCTCGGTCCTCATCGGATAGACCGAGGCCGTCGACAGACCGACCTTGATGGCTGGGCGCACTGACCAGTTAGCCGGACTGCAACAACGCCAACGGCCCCAGCGTCACCAGTGCCCCCACCGCGACCGCGATCAACGTGCTGGCGATGTCCTCGGTCTTGCGGACCACCCGCACCCCGACCACCAGGCCGAGAATGACCAGCACCGACAGCACCAGGGCCACGATGTTGTTCCACCGCCACAGCTGGTCGAACGCGATGAACAGCCCGGCACCGAAGGCGACGGCCAGGATCGACTGCAGCACAACCACACCGCCGCGCACCATGGTTTCGGTGCGACCGGACCACGCATAGGCGTCATCGACATCAGCGGCCACTTCGCCGTCGAGATCGTCGACGTCGGGATAATCCTCGTCGACGTCGTCGATGTCGGCGTAGTCGTCGTCGGCCTCGGCTTCGGCATCAACATCGACGTCATCGGAAGCGCTCTTGCCGCCGAAGAGTCGGCTGGCCGAGGCGCGCAGATACGACCGCACGTACGCGGAGTCGTCAGCAGCCGGTTCGGCTTCCCGCACGTCGGTGTCCATCACGTCGACCGGCATGCCGGCGTAATCCTCCAACGGATCCGGGTTCATCCCCTCGGCACCTGCTTGCGCCGCAGTCCGGTCGGCATCGTCGCCGGTCTGCTCGTCGTCGACCGGGACGGATTTGCGCAGCGGCAGCGGATAGGGGCTGCGCTCGGGCCGCGATTCGCGCGCGGGCTGCGGCGGGGATTCCGGCCAGCGGGGCTGCGGTTCGGACCAGTACGGGGAGGTGTCGGCGGCCTCGTCGTCCGACGGCTTGTCAACCCGGACCGCGCCATTGGGGCGACGGGAGTGCGATGCCGGCGCAGCGGCGGGTGTCTCGTCGGGCTCGGCGTCTTCACTGACGACCGGGATTTCGCCGGTCAGTTCGGCGACGGTCACCGCATCGTCGTTGCCGCGCCGACGGCGACGACGGCCGGCGGGCGGCGGCGCACCGATAGTGCCGTTCTTGGCCAGCAGTTCGGCGACCGAGATCGGCCGGGTGCTCGAGCTGTCATTGGGTCCAGTCATGGTGTGTTGCTCCTCGATCGGCCAACAGCAGCCCGATCAGCGTGCCGGTTACCAGCATCCCGCACGGACGTTTCGACAAGAGCGGTTCCGTCGGCTTCACTGTCGAGTTTGCGCAAAATGAGACCTTCCCGCAGCGCCCACGGGCAGATGTCCACGGTTTCGATCGACAGCGCTCGCATACTTGCCTCGGCCACCAGAGCTCCCGCCACGATCTGCGGCGCCCGCTCGGCACTCACTCCTTCCAGCTCGGCACGGTCAGCGGTCGTCATCCTAGAGATGAAAGATATGAGTTGTCTGAGGCCACTGGCGGTCAGCGTCCGCTTCACCCGGGTCCCCGCCGCCGAGGGCGCCGCGCCGGTGAGCCGGGCCAGCGACCGGAAGGTCTTCGACGTCGCAACCGCGAGGTCCGGGCTGCCCGATTCCAGGACGGTTTCGCTGGCGTCGGCTAGCTCGGAGTCCAGCCAGTCGCGCAGCATGCCGACTCGCCGCCGCCCGGGGGGATCGTCTTGCAGCCAGTCGCGGGTCAGCCGTCCGGCGCCCAGCGGCAGCGACAACGCGACCTCGGGTTCCTCGTCGACGCCGCTGGACAGCTCCAGCGATCCGCCGCCGATGTCGAGGTTGATGATCCGTCCGGCACTCCACCCGTACCAGCGGCGCACCGACAGGAAGGTCAGCCGCGACTCGTCGACCCCGCGCAGCACCTGGAGCTCGACGCCGGTCTCGGCGCGCACTCGGGACAACACGTCTTCGGAATTCTCCGCGTCGCGAACCGCCGAGGTGGCAAACGCCATCAGCTCCGCGCAGCCCGAGCTGACCGCGATCTTGCTGAACTCGTCGATCGTCGAAATCAGTTTGTCGGCACCGCGGCGAGTGATCTTGCCGGAGCTGTCGGTGGCCTCGGCCAGCCGCAGCGTGGCCTTGGTCGAACTCATCGGCGTCGGGTGTCCACCCCGGCGCGCATCGACGACCAACAGATGGACCGTGTTACTGCCCACGTCGAGCACACCCAATCGCACGAAACACCAGCCTACGTTGGCGTTGAGCGGACCGAACGTTGGTCTACCGTGGAAATCGTGACCAGCTCGCATTCGGCCCATCCCGGCGAGGTCGAATTGGACTTCGCCCGCGAATGGGTGGAGTTCTACGACCCGGACAATCCCGAGCACCTGATCGCAGCCGACCTCACCTGGCTGCTGTCGCGCTGGACGTGTGTGTTCGGCACACCGGCCTGCCAGGGCACCGTGGCCGGACGCCCCGACGACGGATGTTGTTCGCACGGAGCGTTTTTGTCCGATGACGACGACCGTGCCCGGCTCGACGATGCCGTCTCCCGGCTGACCGACGACGACTGGCAGTTCCGGGAAAAGGGACTGGGCCGCAAGGGTTATCTCGAGCTCGACGAGCACGACGGCGAGGAGCAGTGGCGCACCCGCAAATACAAGGGTGCGTGCATCTTCTTGAACCGGCCCGGGTTCGAAGCCGGGCCGGGATGCGCGCTGCACACCGCGGCGCTGCGGCTCGACGTGCAGCCGCTGACAATGAAGCCCGACGTCTGCTGGCAGTTGCCGATCCGGCGGAGCCAGGAATGGGTGACCCGCCCAGACGGCAGCGAGATCCTCAAAACCACCGTCACCGAATACGACCGCCGCGGCTGGGGTGCCGGCGGCGCCGACCTGCACTGGTATTGCACCGGCGATCCGGCCGCCCATGTCGGCGCCAAACAGGTGTGGGAAAGCCTGGCCGCCGAACTGACCGAGTTGCTCGGTGAAAAGGCCTACGCCGAACTGGCCGCAATGTGCAAGCGGCGCAGCGCATTAGGGCTCGTCGCGGTCCATCCGGCAACCCGGGCCGCCGAATAGCCGGCTAATCCGCGGGGTACGCCTGCTGGAAGGACTCGACCATGCGCAGCGCGCTGGCTTCCAGATAGGCCTCGACGCGGGCCGCGGCCGTCGTCGTCTCGCGCGTCAGCACCGCGTCGGTGATCGCACTCAACTCGGCCAGCACCGTGTCGGCGTCGTCGTAGGCGGCGGTGAGCTCATGTTCGCGACCACCGAAGGCGTCTTCGACCCAGCGGTACAACTACTCGACCAGGAAGTTTCGGCCCTTACGCACCAACGTTTCGACTACCGCCGGACGACTTAGGTCGCCCGGGCCACAGCCCGCGTTGCCGCCGCCAGGTCTGGCCTGGGTAAGGCCTACGTGCTGGAGCCGAGCCCGCCACTCCCCAGCGAGGAGTGGTTAGCATCGAGCTGCTCGGCAAGTTGCCCCGCGGGCGGCGGAGTCGACCTGGGCGGGAAGGCGCCATCGAGCGCCGCTTCGGCGGTCTGCTCGTCTACCCGTCCGCTGGTCCAGCGGAATGCCGGCCCATATCGTCTGTTGCCGCCCATCGCCCACGCACACCGTGGTCGGCTTGACTGTCGATGCGGCACCTGACGTCATCGGCAACAGCGCGCCACCGCGAGAGACGGCGAAACAGGTCGGTGACCGGAGGTGTCTGCGCCGGTGAGTGTGTCGGTGGTCGACTTTACGGTGTGGCTGTGGAGATGGGTAATGGTTGTCGCATCGAACCGACAGCGGACGCTGAACTGGCGGGATCGGCGATAGCTAAGCCGCGGGCGCGGAAGCGCCCCAAGGGGGCGCCTACCCATGTGCGGTCGTGGCCGCTGCGTCCCGATCTTTCGCAGCGCCGGGATATTCGGACACGGTTTTTCGCCGGTACCCGGGTGTATAACGCGGTGTTAGGTGAGTTCATCGGGCGTAGCCGCGCAATCAAGGGCGATCCGGCCTGGCACGCGGCGCGGTTGTTGCCGGGCCGTACTCCGGCCGAGCGTACGGCCCGGGCTGCGGCATTCCGCACGGTCGAGCATGCATACGGATTCACCGGCGACGCGGCGCAGTCGTTCGCGTCAGGGTTGCGTCGGTCGTGGGTGCGTGAGCATCTGCGCGCACAAGAGACCCAGAATCTGGGTGCGAGGGCATTCGACGCGGTCAAGCTGTGGCATTTGGGCAGCAAGGGTAGGCCTCGGTTCAAGTCGGTATCGCGTGGGCTGCGTTCACTTGCGGCCAAAGACGGCAACGGCGCACTACGCCCAAAGGTTGATGCCCACGGCCGTTGGGTGGGGTTGCAGTGGGGTGCTGGGTTTGTCGTCGCGATTGCCGCGCCTGCCGAGTCAGGACGGCGGGGTAGAGAGCAGCAGGCTGAGCTGGCCGCGATCGAAGCGTTAATCGCGGCCGGCAAGGTGCTACACACGCGGATTGTGTGCGCGGTGATAAACGGCCACGACACCTACCGGGTGCAATTGGTGTGCGATGGGCGCCCAGCCCGGCGGCACCCGGTCGGGCAGGCTCGGGTGTCCTTTGATCTCGGCCCTTCGGAGATCGCGGTGGCCGTGCAATCCAGTAATGGCACCTGGGCTGGCTGGGTGGAGCCCCTTGCTGATCGAATCCGCTTGGAGACTGCTCGGCTGCGTCGTGCCCAGCGGCACCTGGACCGCCAACACCGCAGCGGCTCACCAGGCTGCTTCACCAGCGGTGGCGCTCACCGATCCGGCCGCTGCACTTGGCAGCGCTCCAGTAGCGCCAAACGGACCAGCGTCGGCGTGGCCGAGCTGCATCGTCGGATTGCCCAGCACCGCAAGACACTCCACGGCCGGTTGGCCAACCGGCTGTTGACTCACGGCACCGACATCGCATGCGAGAAGCTCGATTACGTCGCATGGCAGAAAAATTTCTCCCGCAGTGTGCGCGACCGGGCCCCGGGGTTGCTCGTGGAGATTATCCGCCGCAAGGCTGAAAGCGCCGGCGGCGGTCGCCTCTACGAGTTCAATCCCAACACGACCGCGCTGTCCCAAATATGTCTCTGCGGGGATCGCAGGAAAAAGCCGCTCGCCCAACGGGTCCACCGCTGTGAGTGCGGAATCAAAGAACATCGGGACCTGTTCTCGGCCTACCTCGGGCTGCACGTGCGAGTAGGTACCGATGGTTCTGATCGGCTGGATCTGGAAGCAGCCAACAACGGCTGGTTCCACCGTCACGACGTCGACGGGTCGCCGAGACCCAGCCGTAGTGCATCACCTAAGCGACGAGGCCGCAGACAGCCGCCTACGCGGCGGTCAGTGGCGCGCATCAACGCCCGCAGGGCCGCGAAGCGACAGAGTCGGTCGGCGCGAACTTTCATCATCCACCGGCCTACGGCGGTGCTCACATGAGCACCGAGACAGCCGCACGGAGGATGGAATCTCAGCACATTCTGTGCAGGGAAGGCGTCAATGGTTCATTGGCTCAACCAATATAGTGGACGCTCATGGACGACGAGCGGCGTTCGGCGGCCGCGCCGCGCTGGCGCGGTGAGCCCGGCCGTCTGGAGGTCTGGTACGCGACGTTGTCGGATCCGGTGACCCGCGCCGGCCTGTGGGTGCATTACGAAACGGTGGCACCGACGCAGGGGCCGCCCTACGGGCACGGCTGGTCGACATGGTTCGCGGCCGACGGGCCGCCACGCACCGAACGCTTCGGTCCCGAACCGGTTGGACCGGCGACCGGGCCCGGCTGGTTCCGGGTTGGCGACGCGCGAATCGGCTGCGAAGAGTTCGCCGGACGCGCCGGGTCACTGGCGTGGGATCTGCATTGGAAGGACACCGGCCGCCCGCTGTGGACGTTTCCGCGCGCGGCCTGGGAGCGCGGACTGCTGCCCGGCGCCCAAGTCGTTCTGGCCCCCACCGCACAGTTCACCGGCTCGGTCAGCGTCGAGAACACCGCGCACCGCCTCGACGGCTGGCGCGGCGGGGTGGCCCACATCTACGGGCGCGGTAACGCCAAGCGCTGGGGCTGGATTCACGCAGACCTCGGCAATGGCGACGTCCTCGAAGTGGTCACCGCGATTTCGCACACCCCCGGGCTGCGCCGGCTGCCACCGATGGCCTTCGTGCGGTTCCGGATCGATGGAAAGGATTGGCCCGCCGGCGGGTTGCCGGCGCTGCGGATGCGAACCATCCTCGACGTGCAGCACTGGCAGGTGGAGGGCCGGATCAGCGGACAGTCGGTGCTGATCCGTGTCGACCAGCCCGAAACCCGTTGTGTCAGCTTGGCATACACCGATCCGGATGGGGCGACCGCGGTGTGCACCAATACCGAGCAGGCCGATGTTCACGTCGAAGTCGGTGATCGCCGTTGGTCGGTGATCGGCACCGGACACGCCGAAGTCGGCCTGCGCGGCGAAGCGGCGCCCGTCGTCAA